>JAFWPM010000245.1 GCA_017509565.1 Kiritimatiellia bacterium
CCATCGACCTCTTCGAGGAATACGGCTGGAGCTGGACCTACCACGCCTATCGCGAGTGGCAGGCCTGGGACGTGGAGTACACCCACGTCGGCAACTACGAGATCCAGAAATGGGCGAAGGCGACGGAGGAGACCCCTCGCAAACGCGAGCTCCTGCGGGGGCTTTCGTTCAATAGACCCCTGTCTCGGTGAATTTCCCCATGCCCACTTCGGCGCGTTCTCCGTTTTGACTTCGATCCTACGAGGTGGCATCATCTGTTCGCACACCAGAGGCGGCAACACATGGATGTCACCATGACCAACGCATAATAGGAGTCAAACCTTTTAGAACGTTGGAAAGCAGTGTCTTGGTGTGCTGACTCGAACAACGGACAACGATCATCATGCAACTTCGCAGCAAATGGGAATTCGGCGAAGCGAGCGAGTGCCGCCGCGGACTCCTTTGCGGAATGGGCATAAGCCCTGAAGAACAGGCCAAGCCGCTAATCGGCGTGGTCAACTCCTGGAACGAGTACAATCCCGGCCACGTCCACCTCCGCAATCTCGCGGAACGCGTCAAGCAGGGCATCCGCGACGCCGGGGGCTTCCCGGTCGAGGTCATGACAACTGGCATCTGCGACGGCATGGTTCTCAAGGACCCCCGCTACATTGAGATCCCGTCGCGCAATTCCATCGCGGACCAGGTCGAAATGACCGCCGAGGGCAACTTCTTCGACGGCATGGTGATGCTCTCCACCTGCGACTCGATCGTGCCGGGGCACCTCATGGCCGCCGCCCGCATCGACATTCCGACGGTCGTCGTGACCGGCGGCTACATGCCGCTTGGCACCTTCCGCGGCAAGGAGGTCCTGCACATCCATGCGCAGGACAAGGTCGGCACCATGCACGACGGCAAGATCGACCCCGAAGAATACAACGGCCTCATTGAACACTCGTGGGGCACATGCGGCGGCTGCACTTCGATGACGACCGCCAACTCCATGTGCATGGTCGCTGAGGCCCTCGGCATGTCGATGCCCTACAACTCCACGGTCAGCGCCGTCTCCAGCGAGCTCTACCTGATCGCCTACCGCGCCGGGCAGCGCGTTATGGCCCTTGTCCGCGACGGCATCACGGCCCGCAAGATCATCACGCCGGCCTCGATCCGCAACGCGATCAAGATGGACATGGCGGTCGCCGCATCGTCGAACCTCATCCTCCACATCCCGGCCATCGCGCACGAAGCGGGCTACGACGAACCCTGGTGGAAGTATTTCGACGAGGCTTCGAACGATGTCCCGCTCCTCTCGCACCTCGCGCCGAGCGGTCCATGGAACCTCCACGACCTCGACCTTGCGGGCGGCCTTCCCGCAATCATGAAGGAACTGCTGCCGAAGATCGACGGCTCCGCGCTCACCGTAACTGGCAAGACGATGGCCGAGAACGTGGCCCCCGCCAAGGTCTGGAACCGCGAAGTAATCCACACGCTGGACAACCCGGTCATGAAGGAACCCGGCATCGGCGTCCTCTACGGCTCGCTCGCCCCCGAAGGCGCGATAATCAAAATCGCCGCGGTGCCCGAGGCCCTCATGGGCAAATTCTCCGGCCCGGCCCGCGTATTCGACGAGCAGGACGACGCCCTTGCCGCCCTCCGCGAGGGGAAGATCAACCCCGGCGACGCCTGCGTCCTGCGCTTCCTCGGCCTGAAGGGACGCTTCGGCACCACGTCGTTCATGTTCCAGGAGGAGCTCAAGGGCCGTCCCGAGCTCTACAACTCCTGCGCCGTCGTCACCGATGGCCGCTTCTCCGGCGGCACCTCCGGCCTCTCCGTTGGCTATGTTTCGCCAGAGGCCGCGCTTGCCGGCCCGCTGGGCCTTGTCAAGGAGGGCGACACGATTGAAATCGACCTGCCTGCCCGCCGCATCGACCTCAAGATCGACGACGCCGAGATGGCCCGCCGCAAGGCGGCCTTCAACTGGAAGTTCGACGAGAAGAAGTATCCGCGCTTCCTGCGCCTCTTCGTGAAGAACGTCGGATCCATGGCCCACGGCGGCATCTGGGAATAGCGCGAATTCGGATTCGCGCGTCGCGCGCAAAAAGGGCCGGGCTGGCAAGCCCGGCCCTTTTGCGTCCGGCAAATGTTTGTTTTCGACGCAGGGAGGCGCAAAGTTTTTGGACAGGATTGACAGGATTCTTGGAAATCTTGTTAATCTTGCCAAAGGGAAAACTCCGACATTCGACAGCCGACAACCCTGCCGACCTTCGACCTTTGACCTTCGACCCCCAATTTAGGTTTATGGTATAATGGTTCCACCATGGAAAACGATGCGATAATGAACATCTCGCCGGTTGACGGCCGCTATGCGTCGAAGGCCGCCCCCCTGCGCGGCGTCTTTTCTGAGTTCGGGCTCATCCAGCGGCGCTTCCGCGTCGAGGTGGAATGGCTCAAGGCGCTTTGCGCGGAACCCGGAATTCCGGAGGCCGCGCCGCTGTCCCCTGGCGAAGAGTCCCTGCTGGAGTCCTTCGCGGCTGGCTTCTCCCTAGCCGATGCGGCCCGCGTGAAGGAAATAGAGTCCGTCACCAACCACGACGTCAAGGCGGTCGAATATGCCCTCAAGGAGAAAATGAAGGGGACGCCACTTGAGCCGCGTTCCGAATTCGTGCACTTCGCCTGCACGTCCGAAGACATCAACAACCTTTCCCACGCCCTCATGCTGCGCGACGGCACCGCAATTCTCCGCGAGGCGCAGCGCGATCTCGTGGACAGGCTTGCCGCCTTCGCCCAGTCCTGCGCCGACGTTCCGATGCTCGCCCGCACCCACGGCCAGCCAGCCTCCCCGACGACAATCGGCAAGGAACTTGCCGTCTTCGTCCACCGTCTTCGCCGCATCGGCGCCGAAATCGACTCCATCCGCCAGCTTGGCAAGCTAAGCGGGGCCGTCGGCAACTACAACGCCCACTACGCCGCCTATCCCGATGTTGACTGGCCGGCGCTTTCACGCCGGGTCATCGAGGGGCGGCTTGGCCTTGAGCAGAACCCCCTCACCACCCAGATCGAGTCCCACGATGCGATGGCGGCCCTCTTCGGCGCGATTTCTCGGTGGAACAACGTCCTGCTCTCCATGGACCGCGATTTCTGGCAATACATTTCGCTTGGCTACATTGGCCAGAGACCAGTCAAGGGCGAAGTCGGCTCCTCGACGATGCCGCACAAGATCAACCCGATCGACTTTGAAAACAGCGAAGGCAACCTGGGGCTCGCAAACGCCATCTTCGGGCACCTCGCCGCCAAGCTGCCCGTGTCAAGGCTCCAGCGCGACCTCACCGATTCAACCGCGATCCGCAATGTCGGCACGGCATTCGCGCACTCCCTGATAGCGGTCTCATCCACGAAGAAGGGGCTTGGCAAGGCAACCGTCAACCGCGACCGGATCGCTGCGGACCTCGCCGGGAACTGGGAGGTCCTCGCGGAGCCGATCCAGACTGTCATGCGCAAGGCGGGGCTGCCCAATCCCTACGAACGCCTGAAGGAACTGACGCGTGGCCACGAGATGTGCGAGGAGTCCATCCGGGCCTTCATTTCCGGCCTTGAACTCCCGGCGGAAGACAAGGCGCGCCTTATGTCCATGACGCCGGCGAGCTACACGGGCATCGCGGAACGCCTTGCGCTTGGCGAGTGCGGCGGAAACCGCTGATGCCCGCACTGGAGCGGCGCCCTGACATTTCGTCCAACAATTCGGTTCAAACAAGCAACTGCGGAGATAAAGAATGAACATTGACCCGACCAAAATGAAGGATTGGCAAATCGCCGAGGCCCTTGAGCCAACGCTTAAGCCCATATCGCGCATAGCCGAGGAGTTCGGCCTGGAAGGCGGCGAGGTCATACCCATGGGCGATTACGTCGCCAAGGTCGATCCCGTGCCGCTTTTCGCCCGCATCGGGGAGTGCCGCGCCAAATACGTTGACGTCACCGCAATCAACCCGACTCCATTCGGCGAGGGCAAGACCACGACGACCCTCGGCCTTGTGCAGGGGCTCGGGGCGATAGGCAAGCGCGTATCCGGGGCAATCCGCCAGCCATCCAGCGGCCCCACGTTCAACCTCAAGGGCTCCGCCGCAGGCGGCGGGCTTGCCCAGTGCCTGCCCCTCGCGCCATTCTCCCTCGGGCTGACCGGCGACATCGACTGCGTCACAAACGCGACGCTACATCTATGGGCATTTGGCAGTACCAGAAGAGCACAAAGACCTTCATAGGCCACGTCGCCGGCAACGGAC
>JAFWPM010000246.1 GCA_017509565.1 Kiritimatiellia bacterium
CGTAATCAGCCCCGCGGTTGACAAGGGGTGACTCCAATGCCGCAGGCGCCCAGTCTCCGGAGGTGGCGTTCGCGAAGGCCGTGTCGTCCACGAGGCGGCACGTGTCGTTGATCGCGGCGCCGCCGTCCGTGGCGCACGAGAAAAACCTCGCGGCCGCGGCGCTTTCGGCAACGCCGACGAGAGGCAGCCAGACTGCGTTTCCGCCGTCCTCGGTCGCCCGGTTGCCATAGATGACGGTGTTTGAGATCGTCGCCCCTGAGGTCTTCACGACGACGCCTCCGGCGTTCCTGCCCTTGTTGGCGGCGATGGTGCAGTTGACTAGCTTGGCCGGCCCTTCGACGCAAACCGGCGCGACGGACTGCACGGTGTTGGTGAACAGGCAGCTCTCAATCGTTCCGCCCCGGGCGTAGAGGCTCGTTCCGCAGGGACGGCCTTCCGTGAGGTCCAGGTTTGCTGTGAGCTTTCCGCCGGCGAGTACGCAGCGCGACAGTCGCCCGCCCTCGAGATAGACATTTCCGCCGGCGGTCGAAAAGCGTTCCACGGTGCCGTCTCGGATTACGCAATTCTCCACAGTCCCGCCGGCGCTTTCGATCCAGATGTTGCCGCCGTTGGCGGCCGCGGCGACACTCGATCCAGGATTAAGACTCGCGTTCGCCTCGGCGGCGGTCGCGCCGTTTTTCGGCTCGTTGAGCACGTGGCCGTCGCGAATCGTAAGCGCGCGGACAAGCGCCGCGGCGTTGGCAAGGCGGAAGACGCGCGCGTATCCGCAAGGGGCGCCGGCGGCCGTCACGGCCGCGCCGGTGGGGTCGCCCGTTATGCCAATCACGGCGACGGGCGCGGTAAGTTCAACGGCCGAGAGGTCGTTGGTTTCGGCGTATGCGCCGGGCAGGACGTAGACCGCGCCGCCGTCCGAGCCGAGATCCGCGACGGCCGTCGCGATGTGGCGCATGGGAGCGGAGAGCGAGGTCCCGGCGTTTCCGTCGTCGCCGTCTGGCGAAACAAAGCGCTCCGCCACCGCGCCGGCGATGTGCCCGACGCCGGCGGAAACCACGTTCGTAAAGCCAGCGGCCATTCCTACAAGCGAGGCGTACAGGACACCCGGACCGGGAATCGCGACGGAAAACGCCTCGCCTGGTTGTCTTGCGCCAAGCGGGATTGCGAAGGGGATGCCGTTCGTGGCGGCGCAAATCGTAACGTCCGCCGCCAGCGAATCCGCAGCCATGGCGCCCGACACGACAAAGCCGCCATCGGCTACGGACGATGCAGGTTTCGAGAAGTATACCCCTTCATTCGGAAAATGGTAGTAGTCAAGACTGCCGATTTCAATTCTGGTGCCGCCATTGCTGCCGGTGAACTCAATCTTGTAGTAGGCGTAGGCGTCGTGGTTGTCGATCGAATACCAACGCTTCTGGCCGAGCTCCCAGCCATATTGCTCGGTGCGTTCGTCGAGGACGGTCCACGTCTCCTTGTCGCTGCTCCCGGAAAACGTCCACGACCGCGGTGCGTTTCCGGTTCCGGAGTACTGGTTGTTCGCCATCCATACAAGGTACCCGTTTACGACTTCCGGCGTCTCCCGGCCGAACTCGTAGATCACGTTGACCGCTGCGTCGTCGCCGTCGCGGAAATTGAACACCATGCGGGAAGGTTCGCCGGCGGCGAACGGCAGGCCCGGGTTGGAAAGCGACGCCGTGGTGAAAGGCGTCCCGGAAGTCGAGGTGTAGCGTGAGGCCGTTTCCGTCGTCGGCGCCGGCACGAGGTCCGCGCATCCGGCGAAGGTTGCCGCAGAGGCTCCGGTGTCAAGCGACGTGGCGGGGTAGACCTTGATTCCGCTCACGAGCATGTAGGTCCCCTGCCCGTTGTTTTCAAGGAACTTGAAACGGATGCGGCGGTAGCGCTGGTCTCCATTCTTGAAGCGGTAGAGACGGGTTTCACCATCACCGCCGACTTCCCCGAGATTCCAGCCAGTCTGGCCACTTTCGTTCGACAAGAGCCGCCAGTTGTCGCCGGATGCGGTCGTCGAGCCGTAGATTTCCCAAGACTTCGGCGCCCGGTTCGCTAGCTGGTTGTTGTTGTGCTTGCGGACGTTGATCGAATAGGTGTTGAAGAAATCGACGGTGTCGAGCGTGATGTCGACATGGCGGTCTTCGGCTGACATGTTGAACATCGACACTTCGGACTCGTCGAAAAAGGCCTCGCTGCCGTAATTCGATCCGACGGCCTTTAAGGTATTGGTTGTGAAGCCGGAGCCGGAATCGAGAACGAGCGCGGCTGGCAGCCTCCCGCCAAGCAAATCTGACTCGTCAATGCGCGAAGAGGCGTTGGCCGGCGCGGTCGCAGTAATCGCCGCGCCCAGCGCGAACGAGAGAAATGTGGAACTTTTCATGGCAGTTTTTTCCTGGGTTGTTGGTTTGAGGGCGGGGGCGATGCCGGACGGCGCCGGAAACACAAAACCTGCATCGGGGCGGAGCGTCTCGGCCTGAGCCGTTGCGGCCTTATGGGCGGGGCCCGACTCTGTCCGGGCCGCTGATGGCGTCGCAGCCTCGCCGGTGGAGCCATTTTTGCCATACGCTTGCTGTTCTGGCGCGGATGTCGCCGGCGCCAACAAGCGAACAACGGCAAGAGATGTGGCGGCGCCGAGGACGGTGAGGCCGCTGAGCGCCAGCGCGACGAGCAGCGCCTTGACACCCGGCTTCTTCGCCGCCGTTTGCAACTTTGCGGCCAGCATCTGCCGGGCAATGCCAAGGCGCCATTTTATTGTCCCCGATGAAAGTGACAGTATGCGCGCGACCTCCTTTACGGACAACCCCATGAAATAATGCATCATGAGTGTTTTGCAGACATCGTCGGGCAAGGTTTCAATCGCGTCGCGCAGCAATGACGCATCGACTTCCCGGTAGATGCGCTCCGTTGCGTCTTCGTCAATCGCCGCATTGAGCGCATCCTGGTCGCATACTATGCTCCCGTTGATTTTGCGTCTGGTATCGCGTGAATGGCGCCGGACGAGTATGCGGCACATCCACGCGAAGAATGCGGACTGCTCGGCATAGTTGTCGATGCTCTCGACCACCTCCGCAAAGGTGCTGTTGACCAGCTCCTCGGCGTCAGACTCGTTTTTGCAAAGGCGGCGGGCAAGCGACATCAACCCCACCCGAAATTCGTTTTTCAGGTGGCGTGCGCCGGTTTCAGGGTCTGTCCGCAATTCTTCTACAATGTCCATGGCCGCTTTGGGGAAGCAATCCTCCACAATATATTATGACACCGAAATCGAATTTGGTTGGTTCTTTTTGGCCGGGAGATACAAAAAGCAGCCGCTTCAAAGGCGGAGTGCGGGCGGCAGGCATAGGCGGCCATCCCTGACTCTGCGCCCCTGGGCCACTGTGTTGGAAGAAACATTGTGGGACGCTAATGGTGCCAATTCACCAGAATAATCGTAGTCGCGTCTTTTTCCGTCCGCACCGGGACATAACTCTGGCGGGAAGCAGGTTCTTCTTCAAACTGCGCGGTGGGCAATCAAGCATGGGCATGTGCGAACGCACGCAAGCCGCCACTGCTAGCAAATAGCCATTGTGCAACAATGCCCACCACTATCAGCGCCTATGGTGAATTGCGATGACGAGGGCATCGCCACACATCAAACTTTCAGCTTCTCACCTTCCAAAATGCGCCGCATCAGCGCAAGTGGCGCGGAGGGAGGCAAGGGCGCGCCTGTGGATTTGATCGACGTTGGCGATCGTCAGGCCCAGCATTGCGGCCACCTCCCTTGAGCGGAGGCCTTCGGAGTCGCGGAGTATCAGGACGACCGCATGGACCGGATTCGACTTCCACAGGGCGGCGATTCCCCTGTTGAGTCCTGCAAGCCCCTCCCGTGCGGCGAGGGCGCCTTCAGGGCGCGGGGGCTGCGCCCCGCTGAGGTAGGTTTCGCCGGAATGGTCGGACAAATCGCGGGGGAGCTCCTTTCCATGCGCACGCCGTATGGTCTGCATCGCCGCCAGAACCCACGTGTACAGGCGCGAAGAAAAGGCGCATTCGAACCGGAAGTCGCGCAGGTGTTCGCAGTTGTTCGCGGTGAGCATCAGGAATACTTCAGTGGCCACGGCGTCGTGCCCCACGCCCAGGCGGCATAGCTCCTCCCGCCATTTGCGGCTGTGCGCTATCGATGGCAGAATGCGGTCGCCGACGACGAACGTCCACGCGGCCTCGTCCATCGCGATAAGCCGCGAGACAAGGTAACGGTCGTCGAGGAACCGCGAACAATCCACATTGTCAGTCATCGCCTTTGCCCATAATCCATTATGCGGCATCGCGGCGCGACGGAAAGGGAAGCGTCCCCCCGCCAGCATTTCTTCTGAGGTCCGGGAAAGCCCTAACGAAAATACAAAGAGAAGCAAGCGCGCATGCGCGCTCCCCCCTGCAAGGTATCGCCCGTTATGAAATTTCTCAGGTTTCAGGAGACGACCGCTTTGCAGCGTAAACAAATTGACTGTAGTCCCGACGCTCAGGACTCCGATTGCGAGATATTCTACCAATATGGCGCGTGTCCGTCAACATAA
>JAFWPM010000247.1 GCA_017509565.1 Kiritimatiellia bacterium
AAGGGAAGAAGTGGGCGATCTCCCTCGCGCTGAATTTCGAAATCGTGATGATGGCGTCGGCCCTTTCGATGGTTTCCCCAAGGCGCGCCTTCAGGTATTCGAGGTTCTTTGGTTCGGCGCATTCGGGATAGCGCATGAAACTCATGTCGTGGATCGAGACAATGGCCTTCGCCGACTTCGCCAGCGGGGGAATTATGAAATTGCAGAAGTGGTAGACGTCCGCCTTGCCGGCCAGGATGTCGTAGCGCGGCGGCATGCCACGCTTCCATAGCTGGCGGAAGATGGCGCCAGGCGCCAGCCTGAATGGCCGCGCCCGGAGGCGCTCCGCCGCGGCTGGCGCATCCGCCTTTCTGGTGAAGTCAAAATAGAAAAGCGAGAGCGCGCCGTCGTCCCCGAGGTATGGGGGAAGGTGGCTTGCGAGTTCCCGCGTGTAGCGCCCGATCCCGGCCCGCTGCGCGACCGCCGGCTGATAGTCGATGTTTACTTGCATTTCGACAAGATTATAGCAGAAAATGCTAAGGCCCGCCACCGGCGCCGGAGATGTCCAGAGATTCCAAATGGAGGTGCGGCGGCGGCTACATTCGGCGCCGTGCGCCCGTTTTCACAATTGCTTCCGCATTTCAGGCGACCATGCAGGCGTTTTGTGGCAAGCCCCCCCCCATTACCCATGCCAGCTGGCAGGGGGATACGGGAGTCGGCCTATGGGGCTGGCGCCGCGCCGCGGCCTCCTTCACCGCCTCCACCTCCGCGTCCGGAACGTAGAGCGTGCTAGTCCTCCCGTTCTCCTTCCGCGTCAGGTGCCGGTGCCCCGCCCCCGCCGAAACGCGGCAGACCGAGCCCTCCAGTATCATCCCGCCGCCCAGGACCGTCCTGAGCCGGCTCAGCGTCTGGCGGTAGCCAGCCTTTTTTTGCCACTTAAACCATTCATGTAAGTAATTACACTCTCATTTTGCGCGTCTGCACCTCGTTCATGCCGCCCGCCGGCGATTCCGGCGTTGCCCATCTCGGCGAGGCGCTCCTCGTAGAGAACTGAAAGCTCGTGGCGCTCGTCCTCGGTTTGGAACTTGAGCGGCTCCATGAGGTCGATTGCCTCGCTGGCGTCGAGCCGCGCGGAGGAGGAGAAGCCATCTGGACTCCTTGTCAACGCCATTCCATATAACGGAATGGAATGGATTAAACCAAAGCATAGCGATATATGGAATGTATACGTCGAAGGCATCCAGTTGCGCCTGTGGAATCGCCGTGCTATTTCCCTTTTTGATCTTTCCATATCGAGGCATGATATAATGACAATATTATAAATCTTTGCCCAGGCCATGAAGAACACGACAAATACAACCGCATTGGCGTTAATCGCCATGACTGCATTCGCGGAGACAGCCCCGTTGCGCGTGGCGCTGACCTTCGACGACTCCCTCAAGGACCATCTGCTCATAGCCGCGCCAATGCTGGAGGAACGCGGATGGCGTGGCACCTTCTGCATCGTGACGGACTGGGTCGGGAAGGATTCCAAGCACCTCACATGGGACGACGTGCGCGAACTCGTGCGCCGCGGCCACGAAATCGCCACGCACACGAAGTCGCACAGGAATCTCGTTTCCCTGCTCGACGAGGGCATGGAAGAAGAGGTCAGGCGCGAAATCGCGGAGTCCGCCGACAAGATACTGGCCGAAACCGGCTTCGCCCCGCGTTTCATGTTCTCGCCGTTCACCAGGCAAAACGAGACGACTGACCGAATTTGCCGCGAACTGGGACTTCGGCAGGCTGCCGGGGTCCGCTACAACTTCGGGTCCAACAACTGCGACCGCGTGGCCAGGAAAGTGGCCGAACTCCGCGGCGCAGGCGCGGTGCGCGCCGACATCCTTACCCATGGCGTCTCGGCGGCCGACAACGGCGGCTGGTGCCCGTTCGCCGACCGCGAGAGTTTCAGGAAGCATCTCGACGCCATCGCCGAACTGGAGCGAAAGGGTGAGCTCATCGTGACGGACTACGACGGCATGATGTCGGACTGCCGGCTTCTGGCAAGGGAATGGCCGCGCCATGGCGTCCTAAGCCTTTCCTTTGACGACGCGAACTTCGACCAGTGGGAGGCCGCGTTCCCGCTCTTCGCGAAATACGACGCCAGGACGACCTTCTTCGTCATTGGGACGAACCGCATCGACTTCATGAAAAAGGCGCTTGCGGCGGGACATGAAATCGGCCTGCACGGCCTGCGGCACAGGGACGCGACGCCAACCGTCGAGGAAACTGGCGAGGATTGGTTCTGGAACGCCGACATCGCACCGCAAATCAATGCGTTGCGCGCGGCGGGCATCCCCGTGCGCTCCTACGCATACCCGAACTGCCGGCGCACAGACCGCACGGACGCGCTCTTTTTCTCGCGGGGATTCGCCCGCGTCCGCGGCCTCGGCACTCCCTTCCCACCCAACCCCAACCCCCACGACCCTAAGGGCGAAAAACTTGACAAGTGGCGTCCAGTCGCCACGGCCGAAGGTTATTTCCTTCCAGCCGCCGACTTTCTGAAGGCACGGCTTGTCCCCAACGTCATCATGGGGGAGAACTACCACACCGACATCGAAGACATCATGAACGCCTTGAAACGGGCAGGGGAACGCGGCGAGGCGCTGTTCATCGTGTCGCACGGGATTTCGCGCGATGCGAAGGGGATCAGCATGAAGACCGAGTGGCTTGAGCGGATGCTTTCCTCCTCCGCCGAACTCGGCATCCTTGTGCGCGGAATCAGATAAGGGCTTAAAGCCCAGCAGTCACCCCGCGCATGGTGAAGCGCGGGCACCTGACTGCCACATGATAGTGGCCGGTGTCTCAGACTCATGCGGAGAGTCTGGACGGAGCCCTGCCCGTGACAGCGCCTTTCAGGCGGGGAAGGGGTGGTGCAAGCGGCAACTACTGTTGAGGCCAGCGGGGGCGCTATGGTCGTCCGGGACACACGCCGGAGGGGCGGCCTTTGAAGTATCCGGGCACCGCATGGCAGCGAGTGGCAAAGGGGACTGCGGGTTTCATGCCGGCATGATACTCAAATCCTCCTCGCGCGACGAAAATTTCGTCGCGAATTTTTCTTCATAATCCAGCGTGGACTTGCCGCCGGATTTGAAAATGCCATAGTGGCGTATGGAGGAGGGCGGGAGATTTGAAGCACCATTTGCGTCAATTCTTGGATTCATGCTTTGCAATTTGAATAATAATGCCGCCTAGCGGCTTTATTAATATGGTGGATGATTATTTGGGAACGATAGTTCGAGACCGATGGACATTGTTGAGGAAATCAGGCAGGACCGCGAAAAGGGGGCGAAACGCCTCGAAAGTGAGTACAAGGTGGGGCTTATGGCCCTGGCCCGGCGCTTTTGCTCCGATTCGTCCGATGCCGAGGAACTCGTAAACGCCACATTTGCCGTTGTGATCGAGAACATCGACGGCTATCTGGAGCAATCGGCCTTTTTTGCGTGGATGAGCCAGATACTGACGAGTCTCCATTCAAGAAACATCCGGCGCAAGTCCGCCCAGGACATCATGTATCCCGGCGATGTCCCGGACGTCCTTGACGAAAACGCCCAGGGTGCCATCTACGACCATTTGGACGCATCGCTGCTGCGGATGGCCGTCGACGAACTTCCCAAAGAGCAGCGAGAGGCTCTCGCGCTACATTACTTCATGGACATGTCGGTTGTTCAAATCGCAAAGTACCTCGCAGTTCCGACCGGCACCGTCTTGAGTCGCCTCTTCTATGCCCGCAAGGCGCTTGCGGCAAAACTTGGAGCCGAGGTGAAGAAGTCTGGGGCAAAGGCATTGCTGATTGCCCTTGCGCTATGCGCGCTCACGGCGCTGGGCGCGGCGGTTTACAACCTCGGATGGGGAGAGCCGTCCCGGCAAACCCCGGCGCCGGCAGGGCAGGCGGGCAACGATGTCGCGACGACGCCGCAGTCGTCGGGCGGCGGCGATGCGCCGCCGCCTCAACCTTCAGACACTTCCGAAGCCTTTGGCGGGCCAGATGATTCGCCAAGGGCCTTCTACCAGTCAACCTTTGACCAACGAACCCAGGAACAAGACATGAACGCAACGACAACCACACGCGCCGCAGCCATGTTGGCCGCGGCAACGCTCAGCACTGGCGCGGCAACGGCAACCGCGGCATCCACCTACACATGGCTCGCCACTCCAGAAGGGTCTCGGTGGAACACAGTCCAGCAAAACTGGAGCGATGGGACAACATCAGGTGTCAGATGGGTCGATGATGTAGCGACTCCGAATGATGCTGTGTTCAGCTCCCCGAGTTCGCAGCAAACGATTTACCTCTATGAGGGACACCATGCTGGAAACATGACAATCGCCGCGCCAGATTACCGATTTGAAGGCAGCGGACCTCTGACCGTCCACGGAACACTTTCCGTATCAAACGATGTCATGTTGTTCACTCCACTTGGAGGCTCTCCGCAAATCGACATCGTAAAAGGAGCCTGGCTAAAACTCGGCACCAGTTCAGCAGATGCCGAGCAGCGGATCACAGGGCGCATCACCGGCGAATGCACTCCGACAGCGAACTATCCAACCAACACCCACGTCCTTGTTCATGGTTCATCGAAAGGCGATGTCATCATAGATTCTGGCGCCTCCGTCACGAACGATGCGGGAACGCTGTCCGTGCGCCATTCGCTGTCCATCCAAAGCGGGACTGTCCGCGTATCTGCCGGACTCGGCCCCGTGGCAGACGACTACAGAATTGTGGATGGAGGAAAAACGCCGCTTTTCGTATGCGGTCCTGGCGACGGCGGATATGAGAACACAAAGGGAGTGCTGTTCGTCGCTCCCGGTGGGACGCTAGCGACGCCAGAGGAAACATGGTCTGGCATCGGCACAGATAAAAACGGGAACGACTGGTTCGCACAGGCCCAACAGCATGCGCAAGTTGAGATCCACGGCAATGTCACCATGCCGAACGTGGAATACATCAACGCATACGGTTCTCCGGCAAGACTCACAGTTGGCGACGGCGGGACACTCACTTTGTGTGCATTGCGCCTATCGCAGACAAAAAATGCGGGGGTCGAGGTGAACTTGAACGATGGCGGGACGCTTCGCCTCAGGCAATTCACCATTGCAGGTCTTGAGAGCGGAACCGCCAGATTCTGCGCACTAAATCTTAATGGCGGCGTTGTATATCCGCTACCCTTGAAGTCGGGTGGCAGTTTCAAAGACAACACTTTTTTAGGGATTGCAGGAAGCGATAATTGGACGAATGTCACGGTGAACGTGCTGGAGGGTGGAGCGCGTTTTTCGATTCCGGAAAGAACTATCTTCTGCAACCTTCCGATGAAGCATGGGACGGATAACCCGACAGCATACGATGGGGGGCTGACTGTCGATGGCTGCGGAGAAAGCAATGTATTCGTCTTAAATGCCGCCGGAAGCGACTACCATGGCGCAACAGTCGTAAAGGGAGGATGTAGCATGCAAGTTCGCATCGCAAACGCCCTCCCGTCCACGACCTCGTTGCGGGTCGGTGCCGGGTCTGAGGTTTCCTTCAACCAGCATGACGGCTCTAGACTAGACATTGAGCAAACAATTGCCCAAGTCGAAGGCACGGGACGAATAGCGAACAATTCCCGCCTCGTTGTGACGAGCGGAATCGCACCAGCATTTGAAGGATCCTACGGGGTGCTTTCTTTTGGGAAGCCCTGCAGTATCGCAGGGACGCTTGAAATCACAGGTGATGCGAACGGCTGTGGTTGCGTGAAGTTCGAGAGCGCGGGACAGAGCATTGCCGACCTTACGCTCCATGTCGCCAGCACATCGACCTTTTCAAAAGAAAACGGAAAGGCGTTCTACAAGGTCGTTGATGCTCCAAATGGTTTTCCCGCTGGCGGGAACCGCTTCGCGGCAGAGGATATTCCCGGCGACTGGAATGTGCGCTATGAGGCGGACGCCGTATATCTTCAGCATTTGGGTGCCACAGTAATCAGTCTGAGGTAGCATAGCGAGGGGCTGACAATGAGACCGTTTTCAAGACGGGGCGCGGTTTTCTTCTGCGCCCTGAGGTGTTTGCAATGTGTTTCGGGCACGGACGACCTGCCTCTAAAAGCCTGCGCGGACGGTCGCATGGCATTCGGCGATGAGCGGCTGCAGGTCGTTTTCAACAGGACGACTTCGATGCCAGCGGAGATTTTGGTCGATGGCGCGACGCTTTTTTTGACCGATACGGCACAATCGGTGTTCATAGCGCCCAAGGCGGTCGCTTCTAACGATTTGGATTGGCCCGTTCTTGAAGGATGCGGCCTTGAGCGAGTTTGCGGCGACACCGTGCGTGGTGTCTTCCGCATAGGGGAGTGGCGAATGGAGGGCTTTGTCCAGATTGTCCCGGAAAAGCGAGCCGTGAGGAGATGGTTTTCATTTGAATGGACTGGTCCGAAGGCAGAGAAGTTCTATGGGATGGACTTGCGACTTGGGATGTTCCCGTGCGAGGACGGAAATGGCTTTTATATCATTCCCGGCTTGTTTGCAGAAAACAGATGGCAACAGCCCGCATGGAGGGCGGGCAAGATTCGAGAGGCCACTTTTGGAAGCGAATCCCCTGTTGTAGCTGACAACGGCGCAGGATGGAGCGTTCTAGCATGCATGGACTGCCTCCAACCTTATTCCGACCGTGCCCGCCACATAGTGGAGGAGCGGGGCGATGGCATCGAAATATCAGCCAGGGTGTTAATGCGTGGCGTGGCCCATCCTGGCCAACCGCAGAAAGTGGGGGATTTCTGGCTGGTTTTCTCAGTTGGCAATGCGGAAGAGGCATTGCGCGGAATGCATGACTGGCATCGTTTGATAGGGCATACGCCGCCAGCGGATCGACCTGAATGGGTGCGCGACCTTGTCCTCTATAGCACACATCCCCTCGGGCGTGGCATGTATGAGCCTGGCGGCTTCCCACATGCACGGGAATACATACCATTTATCAACGCTCTTGGTGCAAACGCGATATGGCTTCGTCCTGTCGAACACGCCGGCCCCTACAATCCTGACGAAATGTTCCGTCTCCAAGACGGCCTCGGAAC
>JAFWPM010000248.1 GCA_017509565.1 Kiritimatiellia bacterium
GCAGCTCGACCGCGATCTCGACGCCGCCGTCGCCGACCTTTCGAAGGGCGAACCCACTCCCGTTCTCCGCGACGTCGTCTTCTCCTCCATCGTCGGCGCGGGGATCGTCTCCGGCATTTCCGGCGGCAAGCGCCAGACCGCGCTCGCACACCGCTTCTACTTCTTCATGCACGCGCGCCACCCGGCCCGCGCCGCATCCCTCACCCACGGCGAACTCGTCGCGATCGGCCTCGTGCTACAGCTCGCGTACTACGGCCGCTTCGGCGAAGCGGAGGCGCTCGCGGCGCGTCTGCGCGGCTGGGGCCTCGCCGCGTCGATGGCCGACCTCGGCCTTCCGCACGACGAAGCCGACGCCGACGCCTGTTTCGACTTTCTCGCCGCCACGCGCGAAATGAAGGCCGCCGGAGAAGCCGCGCTGCCGCGTCTCAAGGCGGCCGTGGAGGCAGTTTTCCACGGCAATCGGTAGCAATCGACGGCAATCGACGAGAACCGACAGCAATCGTTAGCAATCGAAGGCAATCGAAAATCCACCCCCATGAAAAAACTTTCCGGCATCATCTGTCCCATGGCGACCCCGCTCGCCTCGCCGAGCGCCCTCGACAAAGAAGGCGTTGCGAAGATGGTGGAGCATCTCGTCGCCGGCGGCGTAGATGGCATTTTCCTTCTCGGCACCACCGGCGAAGGGCCCCATCTGCCGTACGCGATCCGGCGCGAACTCGTCGCGGAAACGTGCCGCCTCGTCGCGGGCCGCGTCCATGTCTTCGCCGGCATTACCGAAACGGACCTGGACGCGGCGCTTGCCTTCGCGCGCTTCTGCAAGGACGCCGGTGCCTCCTTCGCCGTCGCCGCCGCGCCCTACTACTTCCAGCTTTCGCAAGGCGAACTCGCCGCTTGGTTTACGGCGCTCGCCGACGCGCTTCCGCTGCCGCTCGTCGTCTACAACATGCCCTCGCACGTCGACACCCCGATCGCTCCCGCCACGATGGCGAAACTCGCCGCGCACCCGAACGTCGTCGCGCTCAAGGATTCCTCCGCTTCCATCTCCTACTTCAACAAGGTTCGCGTGGCGGTGGAGCCGTTCGCGGACAAGTTCGCCGTTTTCATGGGACCCGACGCCGCCGTCGGCGAAGCCGTCCTCATGGGCGCGGACGGAGGCGTCTGCACCGGCGCCAATCTCTGGCCGCGCCTTTTCAAGGAACTCCACCTCGCCGCCAAGGCGGGCGATCTCGCGCGCGTCCGAGCGCTCCAGCGTTTCACGACCGCCGCGAACATGCGGCTGTACGCCGTCGGCTCCGGCCACGCCAGCATCATTCAGGGCGTGAAGGCCGCGCTTTCCGAAATGGGCCTCGTCAGGAACGTCCTCGCGACTCCCTTTGAACCGTTCTCGGGCGAGAAGCTCGACGCCATCCGCACCGCAGTTGCGCAGCTTAAGACGGAGGCCGCAAAGAACGCGTAGTTCCATCGTCCTTTCCGTATGATTTGTGGCCTTTGTGTTCTTTGTGGCGAAATGTAATGACACTCCGCATCCTTTCAAGCAACGCCTGGCGTTGCGACGACAACAAGCCGTGGTGGGCCGAGCGCGGCCTCGACTGCTCCGCCACCGCGCGCACCCCGATCCTCCTCCGCGCATACCGCGAAATCGCCCCGGACGTCATCGGATTCCAGGAGGTGTCTCGCAAGATGCAAGCCCTCCTTGCCCCGGCGCTCGGCCCGCTCGGCTTCGAGTTCGTCTCCGGCGGCGACACGCCGGTCGCGTTCCGCGCCGACCGGCTGAAATTGCTTGAATCGGGGTTCTTCCTCTTTCCCGAGAACGTTCCCGGACTCGACGGCAGTTTCAACAACTCCGAAACCAAGTCCTTCACTTGGTGCGTCTTCGAGACGCGCGACGCGGAAAAGGCCCGCTTTGCGCTCGTCGACATGCACCTCTGGTGGATGTGCGAGGAGCGCCGCCCCGGCTCGGACGCCGCGCGAGAGCATCAGTTCAGAATGGCCTCCGCCGCCGTCGCGGCGGCGATGGAGCGCCACGGATGCCCCGGAATCGCGACGGGCGACTTCAACGCCGTCCCGGGCAGTCCCTGCCTCCGCGCCGCGGCGGACCTCGGCTGGCGCGACGCGCACGACCTCGCGACCGCCCCCGACGAAACGAAAGGGACGCACCCGTGCAGCGCCGACGGCTTCGCCCCGCGCCCCGAGCCGGGCGCCTTCGCCGAATCGATCGACCACGTCCTCGTGAAAGACGCCGATTGCGCCGTCCTTTTCCACCGCCGCCTGCGCGAGCCGTGGTTCGACCCCGCCTCCGACCACTACCCCCTCTACTGCGACCTCTCCTTCTGACCTCCCGCCCCCCCCTTTCAACCTTTCAACCTTTCAACTTTTCAACCTTTCAACTGGCGTAAGCCCAACCTTTCAACTGGCGTAAGCCCAACCTTTCAACTTTTCAACCTTTCAACCTTTCAACTTGTATATGACCTGGTACGACTGGCTCATCCTGCTTCTTCCCGTCACGTTCGTGATGGGCATGGGCTTCTACACGCGGCGCTTCGTGCGCGGCGTTACCGACTTCCTCTCCGCCGGCCGCCTTTGCAGCCGCTATGTCATCTGCATGGGCGACGTCGCGAACTCGATTTCCATCATCGCGCTCGTCACGTATGTGGAGATCCACTACAAGACCGGGTTTTCCGTCGGGTTCTGGTCGAGCATCCTCGCGCCGCTCGGCATCCTGCTCAGCCTGACCGGCTTCTGCACCTATCGGTTCCGCGCCACGCGCGCGATGAGCCTCGGGCAATTTCTCGAAATGCGCTACAGCCGCGGGCTGCGCATCTACGGCGCAAGTCTCCGGTCCGCGGCCGAAATGATCGCCAACATGATCATGCCGTCCATCGCCGCGCGCTTCTTCATGCAGCTGCTGGACCTGCCGACCGTCTTCCACGTCTGCGGCGTGGAGATTTCCACCTACGTCGCGCTGATGCTCTTCTTCCTGTCTCTCGCCGTGACGCTCATCTGCTGCGGCGGGACGCTCGCGCTCGTCGTGGCGGACACCGTGCAGGCGACGATCCTCTTCCCGCTGCTCGTCTGCTTCATCGTCTTCGTGTTGTGGAAATTCTCCGTGGCGCGCGAAATCATGCCCGTCATGGCCGACCGCGTGGCGGGGGAAAGCTTCATCAACCCCTTCGACATCGGCAAACTGCGCGACTTCAACCTCTTCACGATGGTCGTCGTACCGGCCTACTGGATGGTCATGAACCGCGCGAGCTGGTTCGGCAACGGCTACACGACCGCCGCCAAGAGCCCGCACGAGCAGAAGATGGCCGGCGTCCTCGGTGCGTGGCGCGGCGCGGTGGTGGCGATGTTCTACCTCGTCGTCGCCTGCGCGCTCATCACCTTCCTGAACCACGCCGACTTCGCCGAAGACGCCGCCGCCGTGCGGCGCGGCCTCGCCTCGCGCGTCGCGGCCGACGTGCTTCAAGGCGATCCCGCGGCCCTTGCCGCCGTGGAGGCCGCCGTGGCCGACACGCCGGCGCTCCGCCATGAAATCGGCGTCGATCCACCGCTTTCGCAGACAGCCAACCCCGACACCGCCTTTCTGGCGCCGATCCACGAGGCGCTGCTGGCTGAGGCGCGGTACGGGCGTCCTGCCGCAGGGGCGAGCGGCGAAACCGCCGCGCTTGCGAATCTCGAAGGCATCGCCAACGACCGCTTCCAGCAGATCCGGACGCTCTTCCACCAGCAGTCGCTTTCCGCCACCATGCGGCATCTGCTGCCGCCCGGCCTTTTCGGCGCCTTCGCGCTGCTGCTCTTCCTCGCGATGCTCTCTTCCGATGACACGCGCATCTACAGCGCGGCGCTCACGATTGCGCAGGACGTCGTGATGCCGCTGCGCAAGAAGCCCTTCACGCCGCGCGGGCACATCCGCATGATCCGCCTCGTCTCCATCGGCGTCGGCGCCTTCTTCCTCCTCGGCTCCTACTACATGAAGCAGCTCGACTACATCCAGATGTTCACGACGCTCGCCGTCTCCATCTGGACGAGCGGCGCCGGGCCGGTGATGGTCCTCGGGCTCTACACGCGCTTCGGCACGGCGGCCGGCGCATGGGCGGCACTTCTCACCAGCACCATCGCCACGACGGCCTTCGTCTTCGTGCAGCGCAGCTGGGCCGACCTCGTGTACCCCGCGCTCGCGAAAGCGGCCCTCGTCGATCCGCTCGACCGCATTCTCCGCGCCATTTCCGCGCCCTTCGCCCCGTACATCCAATGGAAAATGGACGCCGTCAAGTGCCCGGTGAACACCATCGAGTTCTCCTTCTTCCTCGCGCTGGCGACGCTCTTTCTCTACGTCGTCGTCTCCAAGCTCACATGCCGCAAGCCCTTCGACCTCGACGCCATGCTGCACAAGGATTCGTCCGCATCCGACTGCAACCGACCGCAATCGAAAAGCATTTTCCGCCGACTCGTCGGCATCACGCCCGACTACACGCGCGGCGACCGTGCGATTGCGTGGGGCGTGTTCTTCTACAGCGTCGTCTTCAGCTTCGGGCTGTGCTTCCTCGCCGTCGCGGTCTGGAACGCCTTTGCCCCGTGGCCGGTCCGGTGGTGGAGCCGGTATTTTGTCTTCATGCAGTTCGTCGTGCCGGCGATCGTGGCCTCCGTGAGCACTGTCTGGTTCGGCGTCGGCGGCGTGATTGGCCTGCGCCAGCTCTTCCGCGACCTCGCCGCCCGCGGGCAAATTGACGAGACAGACGACGGACGCGTTGGGTAATGTGGTATAATCTTATGCGTTGTCAATGATTTACCACTCTTACCCCACAACGCCTTGGATAATTTAGTAAAAGTATTTGTTTTCGTCGACGCCCTGGGCTGGCGGCAGGTGGAGAAGTACAACTTCCTGGTTGATCTCCTCCCTTACCGGCGCAGCATAGAGATGCAGTTTGGATACAGCTGCACCGCGATTCCGACCATCCTTACCGGAAGGCGGCCGGACGAACACGGACATCTCGCCTTCTACGACTACGCCCCCGGGCGCAGCCCGTTCAGGGCAATGCGCCTTGTCGCGCCGTTCATGCGCCCAAGGTCCCTCTGGCGCCGCGGCCGTGTCCGCAACCAGCTCTCGAAATTCGTGAAGCGCCTCTACGGCTTCACCGGCTACTTCCAGCTTTACGGCGTCCCGTTCGAGCGGCTGCCCTATCTCGACTACTGCGAAAAGCGCGACATGTTCCTACCCGGTGGAATGTCGCCATTGCCGAACCTGGCCGATGTGTGGACGGGGCAGGGGATGCGCTGGCACATTTCCGACTGGCATCTGCCCGAGGATGAGAACTTCCGGCGAGCCGAGGCGCTTTTCCGCGCCGGGGCCGTTGACCGCGCATTCGTCTACTCGGCGGCCTTCGACGCGCTCCAGCATGACAATGTCGGACGCGACGAGGTCCTGGCCCCGAAGGTCGAGGCCTACGCGAATTCAATCCGCTCGCTGCACGCGGCCCTGACGGAATCCGGCCGGCCATTCGAACTTACAGTATTCTCAGATCATGGAATGACACCGCTTTCGCGGACAATCGACATCCCCGCAGCCCTGGATGGAACTGGCATGGAGTGGGGCGTTGACTACGCCAGCGCCATCGACTCGACAATGGCCAGATTCTGGTGGCTGCGCAGTGGCGCCGAGGAGAGGTGCCGCGAGGCCCTCGCCGGTTTCCCCGGCCATTGGCTCACAGCGGACGATGAGCGCCGCAACGGAATCCTGCGCGGGGACCGGAAGTTCGGGGACGGGATTTTCCTTGTGGACCCAGGCGTCCAGATCGTTCCCAGCGACATGGGTGTAAAGCCCCTCAACGGCATGCATGGCTACGACCCCGCGGACGGGGATTCCCTGGCCTGCTGGCTTTCCACCGTGCCTGTGCCGGAAGGCGTGGGCAGGGTCTGCGACTATTTTGGGGCGATGACGTCGGCGGGCGACGCGGGGGCGATGTGCGGCGCCGCGCCATCGCCGGACGCGCCACCCCCCAGGGTTAGCATTCTTGTCCGCGCCCACAATGACGCGGCGCATGTCGGCGACACGCTTGACGCGATTTTCGCCCAGAAGGCAATGTTCCCCTTCGAGACGGTCGTTTGCGACGATTCGTCATCCGACGCAACATTGGCCATTGCCTCGCGGTATCCCGTCCGTTTTGTCAAACGCCCCGATGGCCCGTACAAGCCCGGCAGGACGCTTAATGCGATGGTGCGTTCGGCAAGGGGGCAAATCGTCGTTTTCAACAATGCCGACGCCGTCCCGCGGGACTGCAATTGGCTGGAGCGACTTGTCGCCCCGATACGGGCCGACACGTCCGCAAACGTGGCCACTTTCGCCAACCAGCTTCCGCGGCCGGATGCGATGGCGCTCGTCCGCCGCGACAGCGAGCGCGCATTCGGCGACGGCCGCATTCATTCCAAATGGCGCTTTTTCTTCTCCCTGGCGAGCGCCGCCGCGCCACGCGCCCTTCTGCTTGAAAACCCCTTCGACGAGTCAATCCAATACTCCGAGGACGTTGACTGGGCGTGGCGGCTTTCGCGCAAGGCGGAAGCGCCGCTGTCAGTCGTCTATTGCCCGGACGCCCACGTCGAGCATTCGCACAACTACTCCGTCCGCGAACTCGCCCGCCGTTTCCGGGGCGAGGGCGCCGCCGACGCGGTGATTTTCGGAGACCGGCCCTCGCTTGTGCGCGAAGTCGCAGGCGCCGTCCGGGAGAGTGTCCGCGACGTGGCCTACCTGCTGCCGCACCCGCGTCACTGGTGCGAAATCCCGTATTCGCCAATCCGCAGGATCACTCAGCGCGTAAGTCACTGGCGCGGGACGAGGGAGGCGGCCGTGGCCGCGCGCGGGACTGTGCAGGAGGATGTCGGACGATGAAAATATTCAGACGAATGGCGCGCGCGGTTCGCCAGTGGCTTGATCGCGCGAGGATGCGCCGGGAGGCCCGCCGCGCCTTCCGATACGACGAGCGCCGCTTCATGCGGCATGCCGGCGTCTTCGCGCCGGGTAGCGCCAGCGCCGACCGCGAGGAGGTCATTATGGCCTACCACGTTCTCGAAAAGGGGCTGACAATGCCCCACCGCCGCATGGGTTTTGGCAGGGAGGCGGCGCTCCGCCTCGCCCGCCTCGTCTCGGATTTCGAACGCCGCCATGGCGCCGGCGACGCCCAGGTTTGCCATGCCGCCGGCGTCCTCCGAGCCTATCGCGAGCTGCACCGCGACTGGCCTGAACCTTTCACCGAAATCGACGACTTCCTGGCCGCCCATCCAAATGTCCCCGCGGCCGTTGAACCCCACGTGCGCCGCGATGACTTCTACTCGCGGACGTCCGCC
>JAFWPM010000249.1 GCA_017509565.1 Kiritimatiellia bacterium
CCCCTAGGGGCATGGCCTGGCCAGCTGACGCCACATTGACCATGCCCCTCTCCATACCATCTCATGGCAGACTAAACGCAACACCTCTTCTTGGCAGACTAAACGCAACAGGGCATGTTGCATTTACTTTAAGAACTGACGGCCTTGCCTTCGTAAATCGCGCGAGGTTTGCGCGCGGGGATGTGTTTTGGTATAATTATATTGTCCTTACGTAGGCCAGTAGCTCAGTTGGACAGAGCGACAGATTCCTAATCTGTAGGTCGCGGGTTCGAGCCCCGCCTGGCCTACCATTTTTTCGCCCCGCATCTCCAGCGTACGTGCCCTTCAACTTAAAGTCGCAGTTGGGGTCCACCTTCCAAGCCTGACGGGCGATCCACGCCGGAACGCCAAGGCCGGCGTCGACGGGGAAATGGCCTTCCCTCCATGCCCGATGTGGGCGGTTCCCCATGGCATTGTAAATATGTGCTTATCAAAGCGCCGGCAAAATGCTAAAATGAATACCATGAAAATTGCAATCATTGGTTCTGGCATGATGGGAAGCGCGCTCGCGTTCCCTGCCCGCGAAAATGGCAACGATGTCCGCCTTGTCGGCACCCCGCTCGACCGCGACATCATCGACGAATGCCGCAGGTCAAACCGGCATCCGAAATTCGCCAAGCACTTCCCCGACGGCATCCCGCCATTTCCCGAGGGGTGCAAGTTCTACCAAATCGAGGAGATGGAGGAGGCTATCAGGGACGTTGACTTCGTGATTGGCGGCGTCTCCAGCTTCGGCGTGGACTGGTTCGCCGACGAGGTCCTGCCCAGGCTCCCGCCCAGCCTGCCCGTCCTTTCAGTCACAAAGGGCCTTATGGACACCCCGGACGGAAAGCTGCTGACATATCCGGCCCTCTGGAAGGCGCGCCTGGCCGAGAAGGGGATCAGGCGCGACATTTGCGCCATAGGCGGCCCCTGCACCAGCTACGAACTCGTCGCCCACGACCAGACGGAGGTCGCATTCTGCGGCGAGGACATCGGGGTCCTGCGCATGCTGAAGAAGGCCATGGCGACCGACTACTACCACATCTCGCTCTCCACGGATGTCGTAGGCATTGAAAGCGCCGTCGCGCTGAAGAACGGCTACGCGCTTGGCATAGCCCTGACGATCGGGCTGAACCAGAAGGCCTTCGGGCTTGACTCGCCGCTTCATTTCAACAGCCAGGCTGCGGTGTTCGGCCAGGCGGTCAAGGAGATGAAGCGCCTGCTTGACCTCCAGGGCGCGGGGACGCTTGACAACCTCTGCGTCGGCGCCGGCGACCTCTATGTGACGGTCTACGGCGGGCGCACCCGCCTTGTCGGCATTCTCCTCGGGCGCGGCATGAACATCGACGAGGCCCGCGAGGAACTCAAGGGCGTCACCCTCGAATCGCTCGTCGTCGCGGTCCGCGTGGCGCGCGCCGTCAAGGTGCTCTGCGCCGCCGGCAAGCTCAATCCAGCCGATTTCCCGCTGCTCCTGCACACCGACGAGATACTGACGGACAAGAAGCCCGTGTCGATTCCCTGGGAGAAGTTCACCTTCGAAAAGGCGTAGGGCCGGCCCGGGGCCACCCCCGGGCCAACTTTTTTTGCGCGGCAAAAATTTTCCTTGACATATCAGGCGGCCTTTGTTACTATTGATAGTAACATGATTTGCATCGCACACAATTTCAACGGCTGGTGGTGGCGCAACTGCGGATTCGGTTTCGCGGTTTGTCGCGCTGTCTGACGTTGGGATTGTCCGTAGTGCGAAGGGGCGAAGGGGCCGAATCCGCAAGGGTTCGGCCCCTTCTTTTTTGTAAGGAGTCACGGAGGTCAGGGAAATGCTCAAGAAGCTGGAAAGGGAAGAATACATGCGGCGGTCGGCGGGGGCCGACAGGGTAGCCGTGTTCAGGGAATACGTGGCGGACCGGGAGACGCCTGTCGCGGCGCTTTCCCGTCTGGACGACGAAGAGGAGGCCTTTCTCCTCGAAAGCGTCGCGGGTGGCGAAAATCGCGGCAGGTATTCCTTCCTGGGGGTGGAGCCATGCGGGAGGTGCGAGGGACCGGGCGCGCTAGAGGAACTGAAGACGCGGTTTTCGGCGCTGCGCTACGTGGCGGCGCCGGAGCTCCCCGCGTTCCAGGGCGGCGCGGTCGGGTATGTGGCATACGATGCCGCGGGGATGTTCGAGCCGAGGGTGAAGGCGCCGCGTGAGCAGGGGACCCCGCAGGCCGCGCTGCTGCTGTGCGACGCGTTCCTCGTGTTCGACAACGTGCGCGACACCGTCACGATAGTGGTGCTGGCCGACACGGCCGCGCCTGACGCGTATGACAAGGCCATGGCGCGCGTCGAAGGCCTTTACGGCCGGCTGCTTAGCGCCGAATCGATAGCGAGGCTGATGGAGCGGCGCGCGGAAAGGCGCCCGCATGGGGAATCTTGCGCCGCGGGCGCCGCCCCGGTGCCGGAGATGGACCGCGGGGAGTTCTGCGAGATGGTGCGGAAATGCAAGGAGGCGATCGCCGCCGGGGAGGTAATCCAGATAGTGCCGTCGCAGAAGTTCACCGCGAGGGTACGGGTTTCGGGGCTGTCGCTTTACAGGGCGCTCCGGACGATAAACCCATCGCCTTACAACTTCTTCATGCGGATAGGGGGGAAGACGCTGATAGGCTCGTCGCCCGAGGAGCTGGTGAAACTCGCGGGGCGCACGGCCTCCACGGCGCCGATTGCGGGGACGCGCCCGCGTGGCGCCACGCAGGCGCTTGACGGCGAGCTGGAAAGGGAATTGAAGTCCGACCCGAAGGAGCTGGCTGAACACATGATGCTGGTGGACCTCGGGAGAAATGACCTTGGCAGGGTGTGCGAGACAGGAAGCGTGAAGGTGGAGGGTTTCGCGCATGTGGAGCGATACTCGCACGTGATGCACCTCGTAAGCAACGTCACCGGGACGCTGGCGCAGGGCGAGGACGCCTTTTCGCTGCTCGGGGCGGCATTCCCGGCGGGGACGCTGACAGGCGCGCCGAAGATCCGCGCAATGGAGCTGCTGGCGGGGCTGGAGAAGTCGCCTCGCGGCATCTACGGCGGGGCTGCGGGCTATTTTTCGCTGACCGGGGACATGGATTTCGCCATAGTCATCAGGACGATGGTGAAGGAGGGCGACACGGTTTCAATAAGGGCGGGCGCCGGAATCGTGGCCGATTCGGTGCCGGAGAGGGAATACGATGAGACGTTGAACAAGGCCAGGGCCGTCTTCGAGGCGGTGGCATTCGCGGAGGAACTGCAATGATACTCGTAATCGACAACTACGATTCTTTCACCTACAACCTCGTGCACGCCATAAGGTCGTTCGGCACGGATGTGGAGGTGGTGCGCAACGACAAGACCGACGTCGCCGGGATCGCGGCCATGTCGCCGGAGGGCATAGTGATCTCCCCTGGGCCGGGCAATCCAGACTCGGCCGGCGTCACGCTGGAGGCGGTCAGGACATTTGCCGGGAAGGTGCCGCTGCTTGGCGTATGCCTCGGGCACCAGGCGATAGCGCAGGCCTTTGGCGGAAGAATCGTCCGCGCGAAACGCCTCATGCACGGCAAGGTGAGCCGCATACGCCACGATGGCAAGGGGCTTTTCGACGGACTGGACCAGGGCTTCGAGGCGATGCGCTACCATTCGCTCGCGGTGGAGCGCGCGACGCTGCCGGACTGCCTGGCGGTGACTGCCGAGAGCGACGACGGCGAGATAATGGGCCTTCGCCACAAGACGCTTTGCGTTGAATCGGTGCAATACCATCCCGAATCCATCGGGACGCCACTCGGGCTGCGGCAGCTGGCGAACTTCGTCGAAATGGCGACGGGCAGGAGGACGCGCAAGGCGCTGCCGGCCTCCGTGCGCAAGGCTATAGTCAGGCGCGCCCTCGACGGGGCGGTCCCGGACGAGAGCGAGTCGGAGCGCTTTTTCGCGTCGATCCTAGCGGGTGACGTGGGTGAGCCCGAACTGGCCGCGTTCCTTACGGCGATTGCGCGGAATCCCGTTACGCCCGGGGAGCTGGCCGGCGCGGCGCGGGCAATGTACGACGCCGCGGTGAAGATCGACATTGGCGGCCTGGACGCGGTGGACATTGTCGGGACGGGGGGCGACGGGTCGAACTCGTTCAACGTGTCGACGACGGCCGCCTTCATCGCGGCAGGCGCCGGCGTGTGCGTCGCGAAGCACGGCAACGTGGCCTCGACGTCGATGTGCGGTTCGGCCGACGTGCTTCGCGAACTCGGCTTCAATCTTTCGGCCGGGCCCGAGCGCATGGCCGAATGCGTGAAAAGGACGGGGATAGGCTTCCTGTTCAGCCGCAACCTTCATCCCGCGATGCGTTTCGCTGCATCTGTCAGGCGCACTCTTGGCTTCAGGACGGTGTTCAACATCCTCGGGCCGCTCGCGAACCCGGCGGGCGTGAAGCGCCATGTGATCGGCGCCCCGGATGAGAAGATCGCCTCGGCGATGGCCCAGGCCCTGTGCCGTCTGGGGTCTTCGCGCGCCATGGTGGTCTCCGGCGCGGGGGGGCTTGACGAAATCAGCCCGGACGGTTTCACCTTTGTCTCGGAGCTTGACCGTGGCGTTGTGAGGAATACTCTGCTCGACGCCGGCGGCGAATACGGCCGGCGCCACCCTGTCGCGTCAATCAGGGGCGGCGACGCCGCGACGAACGCGAAGTTGCTCCGCGCGGTGCTGTCGGGCGAGGAGCGCGGCGCATACCGCGCGGCCGCGGTTGAAAACGCGGCGGCGGCGATAGTCGTCGGCGGGAAGGCGTCATCGTTCGCGGAAGGGCTGGCGCTTGCGGCCGAATCGGTTGACTCCGGCCGCGCGGCTGGCAAGCTCGAATCGATGCTGGAGGCGATGCGATGAGCGACATTCTTGAGGAACTGACGGCATTGAGGCGCGCGGATGCCGCCGGGTTGGAGGCCGAAGTCCCCTTCGCCGAGATGATGCGAAGGGCGGCCGGTGCGGCTCCGCCGCGCGACTTCGCCGCGGCCCTCCGCGGCGGCAGGGCGGAAACGCGGCGGTTCCGCGTGATAGCGGAGCTGAAGCGCGCAAGCCCGAGCGAGGGGGTGATAAGGACGGACTTCGATGCCGCCGCCCTTGCTCGCGGCCTTGAAAAGGCCGGCGCGGCGGCGCTCTCGGTGCTATGCGAGCCGCACAGGTTCCTTGGCGGGGAGGCTTACCTGCGCGCCGCCCGCCGGGAGACTGGGGTGCCCCTGCTTTTCAAGGACTTCGTCTCCTCGCGCTACCAAATCGCCGCCGCGCGCGCGGCCGGCGCCGACGCCGTGCTTCTAATCGCCGCGGTCCTGGACGACGCGGCGCTGGCGGACCTGCTCGCCTTTGCGGGCGGCCTTGGCATGGCCGCGCTTGTGGAGACGCATTGCGGGGATGAAATATCCCGCGCGGTCGATTCCGGCGCCGCGGTCGTCGGCGTCAACTGCCGCAACCTCCGCGACTTCTCCTGCGACACTGGCCTCCTCGAACGCCTCGTCGGCGACATTCCGGAGACGTGCGTCCGGGTGGCGGAATCGGGAATGCGGGACGCCGCGTCCGTCAGGCGGGTCCGCGACGCCGGCGCGGACGCCTTTCTCGTGGGCACGGCGCTGATGCGCGCCGCGTCACCGGCGCGTATGCTCGAAACCATTCTTGGGAACCTTCACTAAGGAAAACTGCGATGAAAACTCATTACGGAATCTACGGCGGGCAATACGTCGCCGAAACTCTGATGGCCCCGTTGAAGGAGCTTGAGGCCGCATACGCCGAAGCCAGGCGGGACAGGGGCTTCGCCGAGGAGTTCGAGGGCATACTGCGCGACTACGTTGGCCGCGAAAGCCCCATCACCGAGGCGAAGAGGCTCTCCGCCCACCTTGGCGGCGCCAGGATACTGCTAAAGCGCGAAGACCTTAACCACACCGGCGCGCACAAGGTCAACAACACCGTCGGCCAGGCCCTGCTTGCCAGGCGCATGGGGAAGCGGCGTCTCATCGCCGAGACCGGGGCCGGAATGCATGGCGTGGCCACGGCAACTGTCGCGGCGCTTTTCGGAATGCCGTGCGAGATTTACATGGGCGCGATCGACGTGGAGCGGCAGGCGCCGAACGTGCAGCGGATGCAAATGCTTGGCGCGACGGTCCACGCCGTCTCCGAGGGAAGCGCCACGCTCAAGGACGCGATGAACGAGGCGCTGCGGGACTGGGTCTCCAACTGCGACGACACCTTCTACGTGATCGGGACGGTCGCCGGCCCGGCCCCGTATCCCGAAATCGTGCGCGATTTCCAGAGCGTAATCGGCAGGGAGGCGCGCAGGCAGTGCCTTGAAAGGTACGGGCGCCTGCCCGACGAGGCGATCGCTTGCGTCGGGGGCGGCTCGAACGCTATCGGCCTCTTCGCCGGATTCATCGACGACCCGGAGGTCAGGCTGGTCGGCGTCGAGGCCGGCGGGAGGGGGCTGGCGACCGGCGAGCACGCGGCGTCCATCAACGTGGGGCGGATTGGAGTCCTCCATGGCGCGAAGACAATGCTTCTCCAGACCGACGACGGCAACATCCTCGACACCTATTCGGTTTCCGCGGGGCTCGACTACCCAGGCGTCGGGCCGGAGCACTGCCACCTGCACGACATCGGCCGCGCCGAATACACGGTGATAACCGACGACGAGGCCGTGGCGGCATTCGACGCCCTTTGCAGGTTCGAGGGGATAATCCCGGCATTGGAGTCGAGCCACGCCCTCGCCGAGGCGATGAAGCGCGCGCCGTCCCTTGGTGGGGATGGGCTGATACTTGTCAACCTCTCGGGCCGCGGGGACAAGGACATGGAAAACATCATGCGCTACAAGGCGTCAGGGCCCCATGGCGGGAATGCCGGGATATAGGGGCAATTTGGGATCATGGAGGACAGTGAAATGTCAAGGCAGAGAATAACGGAGGCGTTCGCGAGGGCGGGCGCCGAAGGCCGCGGCGCATTCGTCGCATATTTGACGGTGGGGCACCCCACGCTTGAGGGGAGCATGGCGGCGGTGGACGACGTCATCGCGTCCGGGGCCGACATTGTGGAGCTCGGTGTCCCGTTTTCGGATCCTTTCGCCGACGGCGGCACCATCAGGGGGGCCGCCTACGAGGCCTTGAAGCAGGGGGTGACGCTGAAATCTGTTCTCGCCTTCGCGGGACGTGTCCGCGCCCGCCATCCTGACACTGGGCTTGTCGTGTTCAGCTACTACAACCCGATAGTCTCGATGGGGCTGGAGACTTTTGCGGAAGTGGCGGGGAATGCCGGCATTGACGCGGTGCTGGTCGTCGATCTGCCATTGGAGGAACGCGGCGAATTGCTGGGGCACCTTGCCCGGCGCGGCATGGGGTTCATCCCCCTTGTCGCGCCGAACACGCCGCTTGCCAGGGTCTCCGCAAGCGAGGAGGGGCTTGCGAACTCCTTTCTCTACATAGTGACGGTGAAGGGGATAACGGGGGCGCGTTCTGAGCTGCCCGGGGATTTGTCGTCGCGGCTGGATGCGATCCGGTCGGTGTCGCATTTGCCGATAGCGGCGGGTTTCGGCATTTCGACGAAGCGCCAGGCGGCCGAGGTGTGCCGCCACGCCGACGGCTTTGTCGCAGGCTCCGCGCTCGTGAAGTGCGTCGCCGAGGGAAGGAAGCCATGTCTGGCGCCATGACGGCGGGGCGGCGCGCCCGGCCGCTGCTGAAGGTCTGCGGCGTGACCGACGCCGCCACGGCCATTGGCGCGGCGGCGCTCGGCGTGGATTTCATCGGGATGGTCTTCGCGGACGGCTCGCCGCGCAAGGTGCCGGTTGGCGTTGCGGCTGAAATCGCGGCATCGGTGATGCGGTGGCGGCGCGCCCGCGGCGGGCTGGCGCGGCCGCG
>JAFWPM010000250.1 GCA_017509565.1 Kiritimatiellia bacterium
CGATGAAGAACTGCCGCCCACGCGTGTCGTCGGCGAGTTCCTTCAAAATCGCCGTCTTGTCCACGTAGGTATATTGATTCTTGCGCAGATTTTCGAATGTGTAGATGTCGGTCGCCGCTTTTTCGATCATGATCCGCCCCTTTGCGTTTGCGCCTTCAATTCTAGCAAAACGCGGTAAGAAAGCCAAGTTGGAAAATGTTGTCAATGTTAAAATGTTGCCAATTGCCAATGCCAGCTGCCAATTGCTTTTAGCCACAAAGGACACAGAGTTCACAAAGGCTTTGTATTCCTTTGTGTTCTCTGTGGCTCAAAATTAATATTGGGCCGTCCCGCCAGTACTAGAAGCGGCGGCGGCGCCCGCCGCCGCCACGACGGGCAAAAGGAGTAGAAAATAGAGTCGGAAGGGGCCAAGCGGAGCGGCGAAAGACGCAGACCCCAGCGCCGGCGCCCATTCCATCGCACGCGAGACAAGCCACGCGCCGAGAGCCGAACCCACGATGCCGGCCCCAGCCCCCGCGAAGAGGTTTGCGGCGATGGATCCCGCCACTTGGTCTTTCTTGTCGGGGCAGACAATCAGAAATGCCGCATTCGTGGCGTTGTAGATTAGGTAGAAAAGCGTGCCCAGCCAGAAGAAAAGGGCGAGTCCGGCCCAGAGGGCCGGACCGCTCGAGCAGTCCGATGCCGGAAATGCCATCCAGGCCACGGGAACCGTCGCGCATCCGAGCGCCGAGACGGTCAGAACGCGCCTCACGCCGAATCTGCGGCAGAGCGGGCCGCATGCGAAGGAGGCGATGATTCCGCCCGTGAACTGCGCGCAGGCGCAAATCAGCGCCTTGCCATCGTCAAAGCCGCAGCCGCGCTTCAGGGCAAGCATCGAGATTGGCACGAGCATGATGACGACAAGATTCAGGAAGAACCAGGCAATGACGAGCCTGCGCATACCGGCGTCGCGGAGCGACTTGACCATTCCGTGCCAGAGAGGCGCCTTTGCGGCGTCGCGTATGGCTCCGGTTTCGCGCATGCCGCGCACGAAGAACGAGGAACACATTCCCAGCATCGCGCCGATGACGATGATTGTGGCGAGGGCCTCGCGTCCGTGCCAGCCGTGCATGGCCCAAGTGATGGCTGCGAGAGTCGCCACGGCGCTCACATTGAAGAATCCCGTCGTCCGGCCGATCACTCCCGCCGCCTCCTCTTCGCTGGAAACGTCCCCCAGGAGCGGAGTGAAGAGGACGCATCCGGCGGCGCGGAAACCGTAAAAGAGCAGCGCGCCCAGGAGGAGCAGAGTCCAGGCCGCCGGAGGCGAGAACAGCCAGATTGGCGCCGCCGAAGCGGTGACGAGGGCCGCCACGTTGCGGGCGATCCAAAAGTCGGCCTGGGAGGCGGCGGCCCCCCGCCGCGCGGTGCGGCGCACGCCGAGCGGCAGCATCGCGTAGCCGATGTACTGCATCGCGCCCAGGAGCGCCACTACGGCATTCGGCGCACCCAGTTGCGCCGCAAAGAGGACGAGCAGACTCTCGCCGAGGCACATGTAGCTCACGCCATTGACGAAGTTGAACGCGCAGTATAGGCGCTGCGAGCGGCGGCGCTCCGCAGCAGTAAGTTGTCTTCCGAGAATCATGGGGTTCCTTCGGAGAACTGGATGCGGCGGATGCCGATGCCGGTGCCGTCGTCGGGCGGGGCTGCGAGGACATCCTCGATGCGTCTGTCGTGCGGCGGGACGTTCCGCCATTCGATATCCTCGAAGGAGACGTCCTCGATCCGCCAGCCGCCGGTCTTCTCCTTATAGGAGACCTGCTCCTTGGTGCGGACGCACAGGTGGTAGGCCGAACCCGCGTATCCGGGCACCCATTCGACAACGATGTCGTGGAAACGCAGGTTCCGGACGAGTTCGTCGCTCTGCGAGAGGATGCGGAAAATGCCACTCCAGCGGCGCCGATACGCTTCCGGCGGCGGTGGTTTATCGTGCGGCGCGACGTTTCCAAGCACCCGGCAGTCGGAGACCTCGATTTCCTCAAGCACGTTCGGCTCGCCCCGCACGCCGGAGAAGCCGTGCCCGCCGAAGACGAAGGCGCGGCAGTTGCAACCGACGAGCGAGCGCGTCAGGGAGGCGCGGCGCATTGGACGAAGGGGCATCCCCTCGTCCCAGAGCCACGGGATGGAGTCGCAGTTGTTGTAGGCGCAGAAGCAGTCGTCCTGCGAGCGGATGTAGAGCGAGTCGGCCGCGATGTCCTCGCTGGCGCACATGTTCACGCCGTCGGCGTTGGTCGTGGTCGTGAAGATGCCCAGGTTCGAGAGCCGCACCCGCGATGCGAAGCGTGTGCAAACGCCGCGGAAGTCGCATATCATCACGAGGTCGCGCACCGTCACGTCCTCCGCGCCGCCATGGACATAGACCGCCGGGAGCGCGCCTTCGCGGAACGCCCCCCAAAGGATGGCGTCGGGAAACCCGCTTCCGGCGTGGGGCAGCCGCGCCGTGAGGTCGATGCAGCCGCCGCCGCAGATTTCCACGCGCTTCGCGCAGCGGATGTCGAAGGCCGCCTCGACGCGCGCCCCGGGCTCGATGACGACAAGCGTGTCGTCCCCGGTGATTGGCACGACCGGAGCGCCGTATCTGTCGCGGCCGATGAGCGGCGAGTTCCCGGCGGTGTGGAATCCAGGGCCGAAGCGCAGAATTTGCCTGGGGGCTTTCCCCAAGGGCGCGGCGGGCATTGGCCGCGCCCATAGCGAGAGTCCCCGCACGTAGTCGTCGCCCTTTCGGAGGAGCAGCATTTCCGGGCCGTCGAGGGTGAATTCGACGCGGCCGGGGGCGCTGCGGCGGAAGGGGATGTCGCTTCGGGCCGAAATGCCGAGTTCGCCGTCGAAGCCCGGCGCCGTCACGCGCACCTCGACGGGTTCCTCCCAGAAGAAAAGGCACAGCGAGGCGAGCGTCATCGTCACGCCTTCTTCGATGCCGCCGAATTCCCGCAGCACTTGCGGCGGGAATGGCGTATTTGTGATTGTCCCCGAACCGACGGGCAGAATGGTGACGGGCATGGGCTGCCAGTCCTCGCCCTGCCGGCGCGTTTCGACGATGAAATCCCCGGTGTTCATTGTTTTATCCATTCTACTGAAAAGAGCCCGCATCCGGCGCCGGGGGCGTGTTCGCCGAACCAGAGGTTCATGTCCCAGGCTGCGCCGGGGACGCCGTAGGGGCCGAACATTGGCGCCGCCGAGGAGAGGACTGTGATTTCAAGTTCGCCGGTCTCGCCGGCAAGGCTTTCGGGCACCTCCCACTCGAAGGGCTCCCAGGCGCACGCGCCGAGTTCGACACCACGGAAGCGCGCGGAGGCGACGGCACCGCCGGTGTCAACGCGGAAGCCCCAGCCGGTGCCGACGGGAGCCGTGACAACCGCGCGCCACGTGAGGGCGCCGGCGTAGTGCGGGTAGCCCAGCGCGGCGAAGGAGCCGAGGGGGGCGGGGGTGTCAGTTTCGGCGAAGACGGTTCCGCCGAAGACGCGGAAGTCGCCGGCAAGCCACAGCGCCGGTAGGAAGTAGTTGACGTCCGGCTCGCCGGAGACAATCTCGAAGGTGTGCGGCCCCGGCGCGAAGCGGCGTGTTGCGGTGGCGCGGTAGAGCGGCGCAAAGGGACTTGGAAGGGTCATTGCGGCACTGCCGTTTTCTGGCGCAAGTGGTGTGGCGTCCGCCGCGAAGGCGTAGGGCGCGGCGTCGTGGCGGATGATTTTCTCACCCTTTGGAGCTTCCTCCCCAGCGCCGACGGGGCGGCCCGACGGCGTGACCGCGTAGGAGATCGCGCATTCGCGCAGAATGGGCCGCGCCTCGACCTCCTCGGCGAAGACCACGGCGCCCCTGCGCCCGTCCTCCTCCGGGAAAATGACGCGCAGGAGGTTGGGACGGTCGCGGCGCAGCGTCCATTGCGCGGCGGCGAGCGGGCGCGTCTCGGCCACCGGTGCTTCGCCGGACGGCAACGCGCCCAGGGCAAAGACCTTGACGCCGTAAGGCGGCAGAACGAAGGCGGCGCGAGCTTCCCCGCGCGCCGCGACGAGCCGCCGCGTGGCGAAGGGGCGCGTATTCAGAACGGCGCTTGTGCCGTCCTCGCAGGTGCGGACCATGAGCGCGTCAGCTTCGGCATTGCCGTCGTCCTCGAAGACGCGGAAGGTGGCTGGGAGTTTTTCGCGGCAGAGGGCGACAGCTCCGGCGGCATCAAGTCCTATGGCGCCGGTCCTCTCCTCGTCGAAGGCACCATCGGCGCGACAGGTGAAGACGAGCGGAAGGTCGCATGGTTCGTCCTCCGGGACGAGACTGCAGGTGAACTGGTGCGTTTCCAATGTGCCGAGAAGCCCGTGGATGGCGGGGATAAGCCGCGCCGCTGCGCCCCAGAGGTCGCCGTCGCGGCGGAGGAAGGCGACGGCCGCCGCCGCACAGCCGGGGTAGCGGACGCCCACCTCGCGTTCGGAGACGTGCTTCGCGGCGAAGGCGGCGGCGCGGCGGCATTCGGCGGCGAACAGCGGCGCGTGGCGCGCATACCACGGATGGGCGGGGCCGGAAGCGGAGAGGTACCCGTGCTTCTCGACGAGGCCGCGTTCGTCCATGACGTCCATGCAGGTCACGTAGCGGTCGATGCCGTGGAAGGCGCACATCCAGACGACCTGGCGCAGCGCGGCGGGCGGAAGGTCGGCGGGGCCGCAGGCGAAGAGTTCGGCGAGGCCGCCGCGCCGGTTGTGCAGGATGGCCTGTCGGGCCATGTTGAAGGTCAGCCCCTCTGTGGGGCGGCTCACCTGGCCGCTGGGGTCGAAGGCTGAGCCGATCTCATCCATGCCGGGGATCGTTTCGCCGCGAAGGCAGAGCATGGGGTCGCCGTTGAAGCGGGCGGAGTTGGCGAGGCTGTTCTCCTCGATCATGTGGCCCGTGAGGGCGACGCCGTGCGCGTCGCACCAGGCGCGGATCTGGTCGAAGTAGGAGGCGCGGAAGCGCCGGCCAAGAAGGCGGGCGTAGGTGGAGGGGAAGAGGGCGGGGCTTCGCGCCCCGCCGTCAAGCCACGCTTCGGCGTCGGCGCGGAAGTCGCGGCCCGTCTCGGCGCGGTATTCGGCATCCAGAGTTGACCAGAGGCGGAAGGTGGCGAGCGGGGTGCCGTTCACGTAGGCGACGCCGACGGGGTGGCCCGGCTCGTCGGTGAAGAAGCCGATAATGGTGCCGTCCTCGAAGAAGCGGGCGAGGCGTTTCGCGTAAACCTCGTGGGTAAGTTCGATGAAGCGCCGGACGGCCTCCGGCTCGCAGACGTTCACCCAGCCGGCGGGGGCGAGGACTTCCTCCCAGAGCCAGCCGCCGCCGGGACGCGGGAAGACACCGGCCTCGCGGTAGCGCCAGGTCTCGTTCTCGGCCGGGACGCGCCCCTTGCAGGTGCCGCTCGGCCAGTTGTACTCGTCGTATAGCCAGACCTTGAGGCCGCGCCGGGCGGCCTCGTCGCAGAACCACTCGGCGAGTTGGAGCCACGCCTCGCCCATGTAGGGCACCTGGAGGCCGCTGCGGGCGTAGATGAGGAAGCTTTCGGCACCGTCGGCCTGGATGGCCGCGACCTTGGCGCGGACTTCGTCCTCTGTCGGCGCGCCCGTGATCGCCAGAAACGGGATCATGCCCGTGGCGGATTCAGTCGTATTCATGATTACGCTACAATTCTAGCGGATTTCCACGTCGTCGCCGACGGTGTCGAGGCAGAGGGGGGTGGCGACGCCCTCGAAGACGTTCCCCTCAAGGGTCAGGCCGCGGACGGGTGCCGTCAGGAACTTGCCGCCGGAGGCCTTGACGCACCGCCCCTCAATGCCCATCGGGATGTCACGGAAGGTGCAGTTTCGGATCCACACGTTGTAGGGCGAGGGGCCCTCTCCCCAGTTGGCGAGGCATGTCAGCGCGACGCCGCGGTTCATGTGCTCGTAAGTGACCTCCTCCAGGAGGGCGTTCGGGCACATCAGCACCGCGCCAGAACCGCGCAGGGACGAAAACCGCGTTTTGTAAACGATGTGCCCCACGCCGAACATGTAGGGGCGGAAGAGGGAGTCCGGGACGGTATCGGCATCGACCTTCGCGCCGCCGACCAGCTGCGCCGCCCGCTCCTCCTCCGTCAGCGTCGGCGTCCCGACGTTCTCGATCGTGCGGATGCCCGGGGGGAGCGGCTCCTCGAACTGCGTGTTGTGGACCCAGCCGCCCTTGAGGTCGCGGCCCGCCCGCTTCACGCGCCCGAGGTAGAGATACTGCCCCGTCAGCCCGCCCAGGACCTGCATCGGGTCTCCGACCCTGTAGCCCGGTAGCCAGTCGGCGATGACGGTGTCGCCGTCTTCAATGCGGATGATTTTCCGCCCAAGGGCGTGCGCGTTTGCGCCATCGTCGTTGAGGTGGTCGAACTCGCACTCGCCGATGAAGGTTCCCCGGTAGTTCATGATGCCGTCGGCGCCGGCGGCTGCGAGCAGCCCTGGAAAGGGAAAGACCCTCACGCGCCACGCGCTCGAATAGACACCGCCCTGGCAGAAACCCACCGCGTTTCCGCGCGCGTTGCGCACCCAGATATCCGCGAAGTTGCATTGGCGCGAATAACCGGTGGAGGCGGCGTTCGCGCAGAAGCCCTTTTTGAGGGGAATCACAATCTGCCAGCCCGGTTCGAGGCGGGAGTAGTCCCGCTTGTAGATGAAGTGCTCCTTTTTAAGATAGATGCGGAAGCGCCCGTCCCCGAGGTCCTCGGACTTGTTGGCGTAGAAGAGTTCGTGCCAGTCGTCCACGACCTCGTTGCCGTCAGGCCCGAAGATGCCGAGGCAGAAGCCCTTGAAGCGCGGGTCGTCGGGGCGCGCGGTTCCGGGATGATGCCGGACTACCGCCCAGCCTTCGGCCTTGTCGAACGCCTCGACGACGCCCTGGAAGAAGGGCGTCTCCGTCGAGGCCAGCTCAAGCCCCGAGACGGTCGTGTTGTAGGAGTCGTGGATGGCGAGGCCGGGGCTGTCCATGTCGTCGAACCGCAGGCGGGTCCTTTCAGGCGAGACGCCGCGCACCACGACGTTCGTGAGGCCCGCGAGCAGGACCTGCACCCGGTTCGTCGTAGGCGTGAAGTGGAACTCGCCCTCGCCGATCTCGATAATGGCGGGCCGCCCCTGGAGCGCCCGCGCCGCCGCGATGGCCGCGTCGAAGGCCGGGATGTTGTCCGACTTCCCGTCGCCCCTTGCGCCGTAGTCGGCCACGCGGATGACGACCGGCTCCACGCCGGGGGCGAGCGGGTAGTCCTTCCAGAGGCGCAGCTCCTCGTCGAAGAGGTCGCAGAAGCGCCGCAGGTCCTCCGTCGCGAGGAAGGCGAAGGCGAGGCCGTCCGTGTTGCCGCGCGCGAACTCCCTTTCGGCAAAGCCGAAAAGCCGCCGCGCGATCTCCATGCGCTTGAGGGTGCGCACGAACTGGAAGCAGCCCATGTCCTCGCCCATTTCGGCCTTCACGCGCACCCACTGCGCGTCCATGCGCTCCCGCAGCGCGGCCAGGCGCCCGGGCGTTTCGCGAATGATCTCCGCGCGCAACTGCGGGGGAATCGCGTTTTCGGCATAGACGGGCAGTTGTGGGACGGGAGGGCGTGGGTCTTGCGGCGCGGGTTCGCCGGCGAGGGCGGCCCATGCCGCGAGGCCGATTGCGGCGAGGAGTCTTGCGATGCGCATGGTCTATTTGTCCTTTCCGCGACTAGCGCAATGTCATGACCGTGGCGCGGGGCTGGGCGAAGAGCAGGCCGGGGCCTTCAAGGTGGTCCGGCGCCGTCGCGGCGGAGAGTTCGCCGCTGAAGGAGCGCCCGCCGAACGCCATGCGCCCGACCGTCTGGATGC
>JAFWPM010000251.1 GCA_017509565.1 Kiritimatiellia bacterium
CTTCCAAGCGCCTGCACCAAGTTCTAGCCGCAATTGCCGTGGCCGCGTCGGCGGCCATGGCTGACGACATCGCCATGCGCGACAGGCGGGGCTTCGCCGACGGCCTGATGGCGCGCGGAATGTATTCGCTCGCCCTTAAGGAATACCAGGCGCTTTCCATGGCGACCCCGCCGCGCGACGACGCCGACGTGATTCTCTCGCGTCTCGCCGAATGCCAGCGCAAGTCCGGCGCCTTCGAGGATGCCGCCGCGACATGCGAGCGATTCGGGCGCGAGTTCCCCGAATCCCCGGCGCGCTTCAACGCGTCCATCACCCACGCCCTCGCCCTTGGCGCGCTTGGCGATTCGGCGCGCGCCTCCGGCATTTTCGACATCATCTCGACCGATCCGGCCACACCGCCGGACCTGAAGTTCTCCGCCATGTATTTCGCGGGCGAGAGCTACTTCGACTCCGGCGACACGACCGCCGCGCGGACCCGCTTCCGCCTGCTGCTGTCCAGTTCGGCCACCGCTGAAAGGTCGCAGTCGCTTGCGGAACTCCGCGACTTCGCCGCCCTCTACCTCGCCGACATCTCCGCCAAGACCGGCGGCGACGGCGGCGTCGCCGAGGCACTGGCGTCCTACGACGCCGTCGCCAAGTCCCCGGCATCCCCGCGCATCGGCGCCGAGGCACTCTTCCGCGGCGCCTACCTGGCCTACACCACAAAGCGCCACGACGACGCCGTCTCCCGCTTCTCCAGGCTTCTCTCGCAGTATCCCGGCGACATCCGCGCCGCCGATGCCCGCCTCCCGGCCGCATGGGCCAACTTCAACGCAGGACGCCATGCCGACGCCGCCGCGCTTGCCGACGCCGTCCTGGCCGCGACACCGGGCAATGCCGACGCCCTCTACCTCAGGGCCGCCTCGCTTGCGCGCGTCGGTTCCGCCGCCGACGCCCTTGACGCCTTCGGCCGCCTCCTCTCCGAGGCCCCAGGTTCGCGCTTCGAGGCTAATGCGCGGTATGAGCGCCTTGTCATACTGCACAAGGCCGGGCGCCATGCCGATGTCATTTCCGAGGCCGACCGGATTGCCGATCCGCCCCCCTCTGTCGCTGCGGACATCCTCTGGCTCCAGGCCGAGTCCGCGGAGGCCCTCGGGGATTCGCGGCGCGCCACCCAGTTCTACTCGATGGTCGCCTCGCGCCATCCGGATTCCAGCCTGGCCCCCGAGGCCCTCTACCGCTCCGCGCGGCATCTCCGGGAGGACGGCTCGTGGCTCGACGCCTCAAAGTCCTTCCGCCGCCTTGCGCTTGACTACCCGGATTCCCCGCTCGTCCCATACGCCCTCCATGAGTCAGCTTGCTGCCTGCTTCTCGCCGGACGCCTTGAAGACTCCATTCGCGACTTCGACGAATTGCTCTCGGCCAAGCCCGACGAGAAGCTTCTCTGCGACGCCCTGCTGCAAAAGGCCGTCGCCCAGCATGGCCTTGGCCGCCTCCGGGATGCCGGGGCGACTCTCGACACGCTTGTCGCAGGCCACCAGGCCGGGGATTCCGCCCGATTCCTCAGGGCGCGGATTTTCTACGAGTCCGGCGACTTCGCCGAGGCCGAGCGCCTGCTCCGCCCACTGTCCGAGTCCGGCGAGACTGTCGAGACGCGCCGCGAAGCGTCGTTCCTCCTTGGGCTCTCTGTCCACGCGCAGGGCAGGGAGGACGAGGCGGCCGGGCTCTTCCAGCCCCTTCTTGAAGGGGCCATGAGGTCAAAGCTGCCGCCGGACCGGCTTGTATGGCTTGCCGAGTTCCAGTTCTCGCAGGGCCGGCACTCCGCCGCCGCCGCCGCCGCTCGCGAACTCCTCGGACGCGACATCCCCGAGGATGTCCGCCAGTCCGCCAATGTCCTCCTTGGACGGTGCCAGCTCGCGACAGGCGACTCCCAGGGCGCAATGTCGGCCTTCCGCGCGGCCGCCGAGTCACCGGCCAGGACGCGGTTCTCTTCCGAAGCCGCGCTCCGGCTGGCCGAACTGTTGGCATCGGCGCCCGATGGCGCGGCGGCCTCGCGCCAGTGGTTCCGCCAGGCAATCGAGCGCGCCGGCGGGGAAGGTATGGAGTCCGTCCGCGCCAAGGCATACTGCGGTCTCGCCGCGAGCCATGAGGCTACCGGCGACATCGACGAGGCGACACGTCTCTACCTGGCCGTGTCCCTGCTCTACGACGGCGGCGAAGAAGTCAGGAATGCGATGCTTTCCGCCGAGCGCCTTCTCCGCTCTTCCGGGAAGGCCGCCGACGCCGACGCCGTCCGCGCCGACTTTGAAAAGCGCTTCGGGGAGGGCGGCTGACTATGGGGCGCTTCCCAAACAACCGGCCGTTTTACGATGACGAACGCGGCGGCAATTGGCTCCCGGTTTTCCTTGCCGCGCTCGCATCCCTCGCCATCCATGTGTTCCTCTACTACCGTGTCGCGGAGATGCGCTTCGACGTGACCGCCGAAATTCCCCCGCAGCTTCGCGAGACTCCCGCAAGGCGCTTCGCCAATTTCGAACGCCTGAAGCGGGATCCCGTCCAACCCCTCGACCAGGCGCGGGAAAACCCCCTCTCCGGCCCCGCCGGGGCCAGCCTTTCCCAGGAGCAGCTCTCTGGCATTTTCGACGCGCCCGACGTGGCCTTTGAGTCCCCGCCGCCGCAGAAGGCCTCCCTCGAAGCGGCTGCGCTGCGCGAGGTCGCCGCAGCCGAACTGCCGTCCGAGGCGCCCGAGTGGCAGCCCCGCCAGGAGCTGATCGAGATCCACGACCGCTCCGTCCGCGATGACATCGCCCTTCTTCCGCGCCACGAAATCTTCTCCGTCGACCGCGTCCCGGCCGCCCCCGATTACGTCCCGGAGGTCTTGCCGCAGACGCTCGCCGCCCAGCCTGCCGCCGCGCCGGAGTCCCTTTCGCAGATGCCGCTTTTCACCCTGCCAGTGGAGTTGCCGCCGCTGCCGACATCCGTCGAGTCCGCCGCCGCGAAGGTCTTTACCGATCCTGCCGCCACGCCCGCGGAATCCCTCGCCGATTTCGGCGAGAAACCGGACGAAATCTCCGAGTTCCGCCATGTGGACAACCGCCTTTCGACCAGCCTTGCCGTCTACGTCCCGCCTGCCCCCGACCCGCGCAAGTACTTCCGCCTCGAAATCAACCCAAGCCTGGACTCCGGCCTCGATGTCGTCGGCAAGGATGTGGTCTTCGTCCAGGACGCCTCCCGCTCCCTCGCCTCCGAGCGCCTCCATTTCTGCAAGCAGGGCCTGAAGGACGCCCTCGCGTCGGTCTCCGCCCGCGACAGGTTCAATGTCGTCTCCTTCCGCGAGGACGCCACCTTCTGCTTCGGGACGCAGTGGGCCCTGCCCACCGGCGAGAATTTCGCAAGGGCCTTCGCCTTTATCGATTCCCTGGATTCGCGCGGCGACACCGACCTCTTCCGCTCCCTCAAGTCGCTCATGGCCCTCCCGCGCGACCCGGAGCGCCCGCTTATTGTCATTGTCGTGACCGATGGCAAGGCCACCACCGGCATCACCGCCTCCTCTAAGATCATTGGCGAGTTCTCAAAACTCAACGACAACATGTCCCTCTACGTCCTTGGCACCCATGCGAAGGCCAACGCCTACCTGCTCGACCTCCTTTCCTTCTGCAACCGCGGACGCCAGTCAATCGTCCGGTCCGACCGCTGGTCGATACCCCAGGCCGTCAAGGCCCTTGCCGACTCCTGCTCGCGTCCGCTTCTTGGACGCGTCAGCGTCGATGCCGACGTCGATTCCCGCGCCGAGTTCTTCCCCCTGCCGTCAGCCAACCTCTACGCTGGCGAGCCCCTCGTCTACTACGGCTCTTGCCCGAAGGAGACCGGGGCGATGACAATCCAGATCCGCGGCGAGGGCGGCGCCTCGAAGGTAGATTGCGTCTTTGAAATCGACTTCAGCGGCGCGCCGCGGGCCGACGCCAAAATCAGGGGCGAGTGGGCCAGGCGCAAGATGCACTCACTTCTCGGGGAGCACGCCCGCAACCCGTCGCCGGGCGTAGTTGCCGCTATGCGCCGCCTCAGCGCCGAAACCGGCGAGCCAATTCCCTATGCCGGGGAGTTTTGAGGCCCCCCGCCGCCCGCGCCACGTCAGGTGGCGTCGCCGCCAAAGGACCGCAGCGCCGCCGACTCTCCGGGAAGGAGGGCCTTGTCGTCGCCGGGCATGAATTCCAGCAGGCGTGGCGCGGCCTGCGGCAGTAGGGCCAGATAGCGTCGCCATGCGGCGGCCCCATCTGCCAGCGGGTTGCGCACGACATCCCCTCCCGAACCGATGGACCAGTTGAATACGTGGATGGCCAGAACCCGCTGCGAAACGGCTGCGGCATAGTTGGCGTTCCACTCCTCGTCATGGTACTGGTTTGGCTGCCAGTGCATGCCAAGGTGCTCGCACGGTGCGGCGGAAAGCAGATCGAGGGCACTTTCCGGATCATCGGTCAACGTGTTCGGATGGCATTCGAACGAAATCATGAGACCCTCGCGCGCGGCGAGCGCGGCGGCGTGGCGCGTGGCGGCAACGACGCTCCCCCTCTCTTCGGCGCTGCATTCAGCCGAACCATGGGCCCCCGCCCATACGCGGATGATCCGGGCCCCAAGCGCCTTGGCGGCGGCCATAAGCCCTGGCAGTTCGCCCGGGTCGCTATGTCCCAGGCGATGGTATGAGCCGTACGATGGGACGCTGAGTCCGGCGTCGCGGGAGGCGTCGCCAATGGCGCGCAGCGTGGCCTCCCCAACCGATGGCGGCGCGTGGATGTCCCCGCCCCATTCAATGCAGTCAAGCCCGGCCGCCGCAGCGGCGTCGATAACGGCCCTGCGCCCCATGGCCCTGAATGAGATCGAGCATAGCCCGAAATGTCCTGTTGCCTTTTTTCCCATGATAAAATCATACCATATTCAACCTGGAAATCGCATTTGAGTCCCACCTCCCAAACTTGCGGGCGCTCCGCGCCGGGACTCCAAGGCCGAAGGCCGGGATGAGGGGCTTTAGCGTCCGCGCCGCCATGCCGGGGTGGACCCTCCCAAGCCGAAACCGCGACAGGCGGTGTAATCGCGGATGCCGCGGCATTACATCGCCTGTAAGAATTAGGCTGGCATGGGGGGGCATTTGCCCTTTGGAACGGGTTATGCTTCCACGGGGGGCATGGACTTCATCGAAAAATGGAAAGCTGAACGGGAGCGTGCCGCATTCATCGCGCTGGACGACGGCGCCGTATTCCACGGCGTCGCCTTTGGCGCGCCCAAGGACGCGCTGGGCGAGGTTGTCTTCAACACCGGAATGTCGGGCTACCAGGAGATTCTGACCGACCCGTCATACGCCGGGCAGTTCGTCGTTCTCACCACCGCCGAAGTCGGCAACTACGGCGTCAATTCCGCCGATGCGGAGAGTCGCGGACTCTTTCTCTCCGGCCTGGTAGTTGGCGACCTCACGGAGCCGAGCAGCTGGCGCAGCGAGATGGGCCTCGGCGAATACCTCCGCGGACATGGCATCCCCGGCATCTACGGAGTCGATACCCGCGCGCTCACCCTCCACATCCGGGAACACGGCAACCGGAAGGCGTTCCTAAAAGTGGCGGGCGCGGGGCCCGACGTTGACAATGCCATCGCGAAGGCGCGCGAATGGCCCGGCCTTGACGGCCAGGACTACGCCGCGCGCGTGACTTGCGAGAAGCCTTACTGTTTGCCGAGAGCCGCCGGTGGCAATCGAATGCAATCGACTGCATCTTGGAAAGGCAAGCCCCACGTCGTCTGCTACGACTTTGGCGTGAAGGCGAACATCCTGCGTTCGCTGGCGCCGTGGGCGGATGTCACCGTCGTGCCGGCAAAGACCACGGCGGGGGAGGTGCTGGCCCTGAATCCCGACGGTGTATTCCTCTCCAACGGCCCCGCCGACCCCTCGGCGCTCACCTACGCCATTGAGAACATACGAAAACTGCTGGGCATAACGCCTTTTCCTACAGGATTGACAGGATTTACACGATCGGAGGCAGGAGATTGTCCTGACAATCTTGTCAGTCCTGCCAAGGCGCTCGTTCCCATCATGGGCATTTGCCTGGGTCATCAGCTCCTTGCCCTTGCGTGCGGGGCGAGGACAGCGCGTCTCAAGTTCGGCCACCATGGGTGCAACCACCCCGTCAAGAACCTGCTGACGGGGAAGGTCGAAATCACGAGCCAGAACCACAACTTCGCGGTCGTTGCGGAGTCGCTGCCAGAATGCCTCGAAGTCACGCACGCCAACCTCAACGACGGGACTATCGAGGGCCTGCGCCACAGGACGCTTCCGGTCTTCTCGGTGCAATACCACCCGGAATCGTGCCCCGGCCCCCATGACAGCGGCTGCGTTTTCGACGCGTTCAGGCAGGCGGTCGAGCGCCGAACCGGCAATCGGCGCTAGAGGCCGACGCGGTTGAGGCGGTAGTTCATCATGCGCGGTGATACGCCAAGTTCGCGTCCCGCCGCCGAGCGGTTCCCGCTGTGCCGCCGGAGCGCGTCTTCGAGAATGCGCCTCTCCGCGGCGGCAAGCCGCTGGTCAAGCGTCATGGATTCGTCCGGCATGAACTCGTCGTCCTGGAACTCCGTCGTCTGTAGCGCAGCCGGGAGGTTGTAGGTGCGGATGCAGTCGTCTTTGGCCATTAGCACCGCGCGCTCGATGCAGTTTTCGAGTTCGCGCACGTTCCCCGGCCACTTGTAGGCGAGCATGGCGTTCATGGCCGGCCCTGATATGCGGGCGACATTCTTGCCGTATTTCGCGTTGATCCTGTTCAGGAAATGCTGGGCCAGCAGAACTATGTCGTCCTCGCGCTTCGCAAGGCGGGGCAGGGAAATCGGGAAAACGGACAGCCGGTAGTAGAGGTCTTCCCGGAAGAGCTTTTTGGCCATCAGGTCTTCGAGGTTCCGGCTCGTGGCGGCAATGAAGCGGACGTTTGAGCGGATGACGTCGTTCGAGCCGATTCTCGAAAATGTGCGCTCCTGCAGGAAGCGCAGCAGCTTGACCTGCGTCGAAACGGAGAGGTCTCCGATTTCGTCGAGGAAGAGGGTGCCTCCGTCTGCGGCCTCGGCGCGGCCGATGCGGCGTTCGCGCGCGTCGGTGAACGCGCCCTTTTCGTGGCCGAAGAGTTCGGACTCGACGAGCGCCTCCGGCAGCGCCGCGCAGTTCAGCACGACAAACGGGCGGTCTCTGCGGTTCGAGAGTTTCTGGATTGCCGCGGCGACGAGCTCCTTGCCGGTTCCGCTCTCGCCGCGTATCAGCACGGTGGCCTCGGTCGGGGCGACCTGCCTTATCTGCTCGTAAACCGCGCGCATTTCGCGGCATTGGCCAATCATCGTCCCGGGCGTTCCCGAAATCATGTTGCGAAGTTTGAGGTTCTCCTCCTTGAGCATTTCCCGTTCGGCGCGCTCCTCGCGGCAGACTGAGGCGGCGTCGGCGGTTATGTTGGCGACTGTTTCGAGAAGGGCGAGGTCGGCGTCGAGCGTGTCGCCGTCGTCAATCAGGCGGTCCACGGAAAGAGTCCCGATGACCTGCCCGAGGTGGATTAGCGGAACGCAGATGAAGGAAAGCGGTTCGTCTGTGGCGCGCGTCTTAGTCTTGTTCAGGAAGCGCCGGTCCTTCCTGACGTCGAGGACGACCTCCGCCTTCCCAGTCTTCGCGACATGGCCGGTTATGCCTTCCCCGATGCGGTAGCGGCCGAGGGCGCGCTCCTCGGCGTTGAGTTTGCGCGCTGAGGCCTCGATGCGGAGTTCGTCGCCGTCGAGAAGCGTGATTGTGCCGCGCAGCATCCCCATCTGGCGATCAAGGATCCCGATGATGACATCAAGCAGGGTGCGCATGTTGCGCTCCCGGACTATCGCCGAAGAGATGTCCCTGAGGACGGCAATTTCCTTTGAGACCTTGTTTTTCATGTATAGCATTTTACACTAAGTCCGCCACCCCCGCAACGCAGGCCCTGCCATTCCTGGAGCGACAGGGGCGCCTCGGCGCCTGGCGCCCGCGCCGAGTTTATGCCCCTCACCGCTTCGGCGAAGCCTGCGAGCGTCGTCGTCACGGGAATGCCGGCCGCGACTGCGGCGGGGCGGATAAGCGCGCTGTCGTGCGCCGCGATCTCCCCGTCGTCGCGCGTGTTGATGATCCAGCCGACCTTGCCGCGCCTGATGAGGTCGATGGCGTTTGGCGAACCTAGGGAGATGCGGTATAGCGCGTTCGATTCTATTCCGGCCTTCCAAAGCGCGGTGGAGGTGCCGCGCGTCGCCCAAATCCCGTAGCCGAGTTCATCGAGCCGCCTGGCAAGCCGGACAACTTCCTCCTTGTCCTCGTCACGGACGGATAGGACAATGCCGCCGCCGCCTGGAAGCGGACTCCCGGCGGCGATCTGGCTCTTGTGGTAGGCTGTCGCGGCATCGCGGCCGAAAGCCATGACCTCGCCGGTCGATTTCATCTCCGGCGTCAGCGTGATGTCCGCGCCGGGGAACTTGACGAAGGGGAACACCGCCTCCTTTGCGCAGTAATACGGAGGCGTCCGGTTGCAATCGCCAGCTGTCGGCCGCAGCCGGTTGCCGTAGATTTCACTTAGCTCCTCCCCGGCCATGCAGCGGGCCGCCACGCCCGCCAGCGACCAGCCGACCGCCTTGGAGACGAAGGGGACGGTCCGCGACGCGCGCGGGTTCACCTCGATCATCCAGACTTCGCCGTCCCTGACGGCTAGCTGGACGTTCATGAGGCCGCAGACATGCAGCCGCCCGGCGAAAACGCGCGCGATGCGCTCCACTTCGGCGATCGTCTCCGGCGCAAGCGAGACTGGCGGGGTGATGGCGGCGGCGTCGCCAGAATGGCATCCCGCGGCCTCCACATGCTCCAGTATCGCACCTATTGCTGTCGTCCTCCCGTCGGAGACGCAATCGACGTCCAGCTCTATCGCGTGTGTCAGGAACTTGTCGATCAGGATTGGCCTGCCATCCGAGATCCGCGCGGCCTCATCGACGTATTCGCGGAGACGCTCCTCGCGGTAGACAATCGCCATGCCTCGTCCGCCAAGGACGAACGACGGGCGCACGAGGACGGGGTAGCCGATCCTTCCGGCGATTTCTACGGCGTCGGCTACGCTGTGCGCGATGCCGCTCGGGGGTTGGCGGACGCCAGCCTCGGCTACGAGCGCCCTGAAATAGTCGCGGTCCTCGGCGAGGGCGATGTCGCGCGGCGACGTGCCGAGGACGTTTACGCCTGCCTGCGCAAGACGTTCCGCGATGTTCAGCGGCGTCTGCCCGCCGAACTGCACGATGGCGCCGTCGCACCCTTCGCGCTCGTATACCTCCATCACGTCTTCGAAGGTCAGCGGCTCGAAGTAGAGGCGGTCGGAGGTGTCGTAGTCGGTCGAGACCGTCTCCGGATTGGAGTTGACCATGACGACTTCGTGTCCGCTCGCTCGCAGCGCGAATGCCGCATGGCAGCAGCACCAGTCGAACTCTATGCCCTGGCCGATGCGGTTTGGCCCGCCGCCGAGAATCATGACCTTGGCAATGTTGCCAGTGTTGCCAATGTTGCCATTTCCCAATTGGCAATTGGCATCGACAAGTGGCAACACTTGCACATTGGCAACAGCATCCAAAGACTTCCGACCTTCCATCGAATAATAGCTGTAGTAATACGGCGTCCGGGCCTCAAATTCGCCGGCGCAGGTGTCCACCTCGCCGAATTCGGGCCGGATGCCAAGCGCCAGGCGCATCCGCCGCACCGCCGCTTCGTCGCTTCCGATGGCGGCGGCGATCTCGCGGTCGCTGAAGCCGAATGCCTTCGCCTGGCGCAGCAGTTCGGGCTCGATTGCCGAATTGCCGCCACAGGCGTCACAAGGGTTTTTGCTGCTCCCGGAACGCGGTGCGTTCTTTGTGTTCTTTGTGGCCAAATATCCTCTGAACGCCTCGATTTCGTCCAGCTGCGCCTTGAACCAGGGGTCGAAGGCTCCGACGTCGTGTCCGGCAAGTGGCGCCTCCAGGGAGCGCGCCGCCTTGAGGTAGGCCTGCTTGAAGGTGCGGCCTATCGCCATCGCCTCGCCGACGGACTTCATCTGCGTGCCCAGCGAGGTGTCCGCCCCGGGGAACTTCTCGAAGGTAAAGCGCGGGACCTTCACAACGACATAGTCAAGCGCTGGTTCGAAGCATGCGGGCGTGACGCCGGTGATGTCGTTCGCAAGCTCGTCCAAGGTGAAGCCTACGGCCAGTAGCGCGGCGATCTTCGCGATGGGGAAGCCTGTCGCCTTGGAGGCCAGCGCCGATGAGCGCGAGACGCGCGGGTTCATCTCGATGACCACGCGCCGGCCCGTCCGCGGCTCCACCGCCCACTGCACGTTGGAGCCGCCCGTCGCTATGCCGATCTTTTCTAGCACCCGGATCGAATCGTCGCGCATGGCCTGGTATTCGCGGTCGGTCAGCGTCTGGATCGGCGCGACCGTTATGGAGTCGCCGGTGTGGACGCCCATGGGGTCGAGGTTCTCGATGGAGCATACGACTACGGCGTTGCCCGCCTTGTCGCGCATGACTTCCATTTCGAACTCCTTCCAGCCAATCAGCGATTCCTCGACAAGCACCTCGTGGTTGAGGGATGCGTCGAGCCCGCGAGAGACTATCTTCCCGAACTCCGCCTCGTCATGGGCGATTCCGCCGCCTGTCCCGCCCAGCGTGAAGCCGGGCCGGATGATGAGCGGCCAGCGCCCAATTGAGCGCGCCACGGCGCCTGCCTCCTCAAGCGAGTGGGCGCTGCCGGACTTTGGCATGTCGAGGCCTATTCCCGCCATGGCCGACTTGAAAAGGTCGCGGTCCTCGGCGCGGGCGATGGCTGCCGCGTCGGCGCCGATCAGCTCCACGCCCGCCTCCGCGAGAACCCCCGCCTTTTCAAGTTCCATCGCCAGGTTCAGCGCCGTCTGGCCGCCAAGCGTCGGAAGGATGGCGTCAGGGCGCTCGCGCCGGATGATGGCGGCGACGGACTCCCTCGTCAGCGGCTCTATGTAGGTGCGCTC
>JAFWPM010000252.1 GCA_017509565.1 Kiritimatiellia bacterium
CGCGCGCTCGAACGCCGCGCGCCCGTCGCGCCCCGCAAGCAGGGCCTTGGACTCGGCCGCCGGGCGCGTGAGCGCGAAGAGCGTGCCGACCCAGCCGCCGACGCCCGTCGGCGCGGGGCCTCCGGAGAGCGGCGAGCCGATCTCCTCCAGGATGGCCGCGAGGCCCAGCGTTAGCGGCCTGATTTCGTGCCGCCCGACCCTCGCCGGCGCGGCGTTCAGCGCCTTCAGGGCGCGTTCCGGGTTACCCGCCATGTCCGCCCCCTAGAGCTGCAGGTTCGCGCCGCCGTCGAGCGTTACGGAATACATCCGCTTGCCCTGGTGCTGGCCCTTCTTCTCGGTGTCCACGACGAGGAGCCTCTTGCCGTAGACCGACAGGATCTCCCCGTTCTGTGGCGGGTTGCCGGACGTGAGGACGATGTCCAGCGAGCCCGCGTACGTCTCGTCGAAGATTATCACCCCGATGCGCGCGCCATTCTTGTTCTCGTGCGAGCCGCGCTGGAGCGACGACTTTAGGTTGTCGTTGACGACGACCCCGCCGCCGACCTCCGTGTCCGTGCCCCACTGGCACGGCTGCCCCTTGAATGTTACCGACATCGTTTCGCCCCTAGCCTTCCGTTATGCTTTCGAGATACGTCCCGACCGACGCGAAGTGCGCCTCCAGCCCGGAGGCGACCGCCTTGAGGTTCGCGAAGGGGTCCCCCTCCGCCGGGACGGTGTAGTAGATGCTGCTCCGCATCGAGCGGTGGCCCTCGGTTGTCGAGCCGCTCGTGTCGTCGCTCTCAAACGTCGTGACGGCCTCGCCGACCTGGTTTTCGCCGTCCGTCAGGACGGTCCTTATCACGACCGCGCCCGTCGCGGTGGTCGTGGTTGTTGCCGATACTGCCATTGCCTTGCTCCTTTTTTTCGCTTCCTGGCGCGTTTCGCGCCCATTGCCCTACTTCCATGCCCCCGAAGCGCTCCGAGCGCCCAGAGGGCCGTTTCCCGCCTTTTCCCGCCCATTCCGGCCGACGGCCGGCATGGGAGTTGAAAGGTTCCGAGTTGAAAAGTTCCGAGTTGAAAAGTTCCTTTCAACCTTTCAACCTTTCAACCCACTACGCCTTCGGGGTCGGCGTCGCCGCCGGACCCGAAGGCGTACGTGGCCCCGAAGCGGAGCGCGTAGCCCCTCATCAGGGTCCCGTCCATCGCCCGGACCTGCTGCATCCCCCGGTAAACGTAGCCGTCGAGGACGCCTTCCGGCGCCGCGCCGCAGACGGCGGCCCTCACCCGCCCCGCGAACGCGAGGACGGCGGGGGCCTTCCGCGTCTCCTGCGCGGAGAGGCCGGGGTGGGCCGCCACGCCAACGGTCAGCTCCGCGTCGACGATGCCGTCGAAATCGACGGTGCCGGGGTTGTTGGGCGCGTCGGAGTCGTAGAAGACCACGACGGAGAACCCGCCTGGCTTGCCGCCGGCGAGCAGCTCCAGGCCCGTCGCCGGGTCCGGCGCCACGAGGACCTTGGCCTCCCCCGTCTGCCCGAAAGCTTCCCGCAGGAGTCCCGCAAGCCCTTCCGCCACCTTTTCGGCCGTCAAGTTCACGCCATCAGCCCCCCTATGCCGCTCGCCTTCGCCGGTTCGCCGACGAAGACGGCGTCGCCGTCCCCGCCGGTCGTCTCGTCTCCCGAGGCCAGGGCGCGGAGGCGCCTTTCGGCGTCCAGCGCCCTGGCCGAGAACGGGTTCCCGTCGCCGGCGAAGCCCCGGCGGGCGAAGAGGCTCTCCAGGCAGAACATCCGCCTGGCGTAGTCCGCCGCCTCCGGGTGCCTCGCGTCGGCGTCCGGGCAGGCGGTCGCGATGCGGACGGAGGCGGCCTCGAGGACCAGCCCCCACGCGGAGGCGTCGGCCACGCCGTCGCCGTCGTCGTCAAGCGCCTCCTCGATGTGCGCGGGCGCCATGTCCCCCGCAAGCTCCCTCCAGTCCTTCAGCATGCCGTACTCCCCCTCTACGCCGCGGCGAACTCGGGCACCGAGGCGAACCCGCCGGCGTAGGCCAGGAACGGGAGCGTCAGGAAGCCCTCGCCGCGCGCGTCGGCGCCGTACTGGACCTCGTTGTCCATGAAGACGGGCTCGTCGGTGGCGCCGTCGCGCACCGTGAGCTTCGCCTCCTTGCGCTTCTGGACGGCGACGGCGCGGATGCCCGCGACCTCGCCGAAGAGGTACCACTTGCCGGCGTGCGTCCCGGAGATCTCGTTGCAGCAGCGGAGCTGCACGATGTCCTTGAGCGGGTTGCTCTCCGTCACGCCGCCGTTCCCCAGCAGGTCGCCGTGGATGATCCGGCGGGCGGCCGCCATGTCCGTGGGGCCGACGACCAGCAGCTTCGGCAGCACGTTCGCGCCGCGTCCGCCCGGGAGCAGCTGGCCCCGCATCGCCGCGATGGCCGTTTCGAGCGCCGCCGCCGAGAAGGCCGCCGTGACGGCGTTGGTGACGGTGCAGCCCTCCGCCAGGACGCGGCCCGAACAGAAGAACGGGTTCGAGTCCGCCCAGTCCCCGTTGGCGAGCAGGGCCTTGACCGCCAGCGTCCGCCAGAGGTCCCTGGCGTTCACGCCCATCGCCTCCATGAGGTTGTTGAACGCGCCGTAGCTGTCGTCCTCGATCGCGGGGACGGGGACGCCGACCGTACTCTCGAACGGCTCGTTCACGACCGTGATCTTGCCGAGGTTGAGCTGCTCAATCACGCGGCTGCCGATCCACTTCTTGAAGGCCGGGATCTGGCCGATCCAGGTGTGGTCCGTGCTGCCGGACGAGCTGGGGACGGTCATCGCGAAGTCCTCGAGCCGCAGCGTCTCCCGGTCCCGCGGGTCGATTGGGGCGTTGAAGCCCTTGTTGAAGCTTGCGCTGTAGCCCCTGAAGAGCTGCGCCATGTTTGCCTGATTGACTACCATTGTCTGTTCCTTCCTGTTCTAGTGGCTCGCCACTACCATCCTATGTTCACCCAGACGGCGTTGTTCGTGCCGTCCGTGTTCGAAGTCTCCATGCCCGAGAGGATCCCGGCGGCGATGTCCTGCGAGGCCCGCGCCTGCGTCGTCACGGACGCCGGCCCGGCCACGTAGACCGCGGACCCGATGTCCGCCGCCGTGAGAACCGCGCCGTCGTTGTCCAGCCGGAACTTGCCGCGCTGCGCGAGCATGGTCCCGCCGGCCTGCGCCGGGTGGACCACCACGCCGACTACCCGCGCGCCCGCAAGGGCGTTCGTGTCGGCCGCCGCGTAGCAGAGGCCGTTCGTCCAGACCGCCGCGATCACGCCCGCCGGGATGTCCTCGCCGGCGACGAGCGCCGTCTGCGCCGGGTTCGAGCGCTGCGTGTTGCGCTCCTTCGCCGGGACCGCGAGGGCCGCGAAGGCCAGCGTCATCGCGAAAAACAGGATGCAGAATGCGGCGAACCTACTTGTCGGTATTCTCATCCTTCGTCTCCTTCCCGTCCTTCTTCCCCTTCCTGCCGGTGGGGGCCTTTCCCCCGGACTTCCGGGCCCGCTCCCCCACCGTCACGCTGGCGAGCGCCGGCTTCCTCGCCTTCGAGTAGATCACAGCCATTTCAGGTCCTCCTCCGTGAGGCCCATGTGGCGCATGACCTCGGGGTCCAGCTTTCCGGCGGGCTTCGCGGGCGGCTCATTCGCCGGCGTGACCGCGCTCAGCGGCACCGTGACGGGCAGCGAGGCCACGTGGTCCTCGAGGTCCTTCACGCTGAGCTTCGCGACGGCGTCCGCCGAGAGCGACACCTGCTTGCCCTCCATCCTCGCCGAGAGGAGCACGCGCTGCTTGGCGTCCTCCTCGCGGCCCTTCTCCAGCGCCTCGACACGCGCCGAGAGCGCCTCCTGCGCGGCCTTTTCGGCCCCGGCCTTCGCGGCCTCGTCACCCGCCTTCGCCATCGCGGCGTCGGCGGCGGCCTTCAGCTCCTCGTCGGATGCCTCCGGCCCAAGTCCCAGCAGCTTCGCCAGGATTTCCTTGTACGGCATTTTTTCTCCTTTGTCTGTTGTTTCCGGCGGGAACCCCCCGCCGGCGTGAAACGGGGCGACCGCCGAAAGCGGGCACTCCACGAACTCTATGCCCGGCACGGCGCCGGTGCGGCAGAGCGCCACCGAGGGCAGCGCCACGACCTCGCCGTCCGCGTCGGTGACGGGCGCGGCGGAGAGGTCCTCGAAGTCGGCGGCGTGGGCGAGGCCGTCGGGCGTCCAGCGCGTCACGTTGAGGAAGACGCCCTTGCCATCGACGCACTCCACCTCGGCGTAGCCGGCTATGGCGCGCGGCTCGCGGGTCCGCTCGTACTCCGGTGTTCCGGGCACCGTGTTGTGCTCGAAGTCGATCGCGACCTTGGCGTACGGGTAGGCGGGCGCCGCGAGGGCGCGCAGAAACTTCTCGCCGACGTTCACGCGCCTCCCCCGCGCGTTCGGGTTCTCGCCCCAGGAGAGGACCTTCAGCCTCTTCGGGAGGCGGCTGTCGCCGGTTGAAGAGTTGAAAGGTTGAATGGTTGAAAGGTTGGCGGATTCATTTCCTTTCAACTTTTCAACTTCGGTACTTTTCAACTCCTCC
>JAFWPM010000253.1 GCA_017509565.1 Kiritimatiellia bacterium
AATCGTCTACGTGGTGGACGACTGCAGCCAGGACGAGACGACGCGCGCTGCGCTTGACTTCCCGTCGCACCGCGACAAAATAGAGATTCTGCGCAACCGCCTGAACCTGCGCTACGGTGGCAACCAGAAGTTCGGCTACCAGTACGCGATAGACCGCGGGCTCGACGCGGTCGTCATGCTCCACGGCGACGGGCAGTACGCGCCCGAAATGCTGCCCGAGGTGTTCCGCCCGCTCGTCGAGGATGACGCGGACATGGTGAACGCCTCGCGCATGATTGACCGCCACCGGGCGCTCGCGGGCGGGATGCCACGCTACAAGTTCGTCGCGAACATAGCCCTGACAAAGATCGAGAACGCCCTATCCGGCCTCGGGATGAGCGAATTCCATTCCGGCTACCGCGGCTACTCCACGCGCTTTCTGCGGCGCATTCCGCTCTGGGAGAACAGCGACGAGTGGCATTTCGACTCGCAGATCCTCTTCCAGGCCAAGGCGGCGCGGGCGAAAATCGTAGAAATACCCATTCCGACGCACTACGGCGACGAAGTCTGCCACGTCAACGGCATCTCCTACGGCCTGCACTGCCTGAAAAGCGCGGCGGCCTTCGCGCTGCACCGCGCCGGGCTGGTGAACCTCCCACGCTACGACCTGCGTCCGGCGCGGCTCGCCGAGAACCGCCGGTTCGGCGAGCGCTGGTCAGACCACTCCATCATAATCCGGAAGCTGCTCGCCGGCGGCGTGGCCGGGAAGCGCGTCCTAGACGTCGGCTTCGGGTGCGCGGCGCTCGCCTCGCGCCTTGAAGAGGCCGGGGCGAACCTCGACGGCGTGGACATCAACCCCGCTGCAATCGCCGAGAACGGGCACCTCTACCGGCGCACATGGCACGGCGACGCGAACCGCATCGACGAAATGCCATTCGACGGGAAATACGACATAATCCTGCTCTCCGACCTCCTGCAGTACATCGTCGATCCCGGCGACCTCCTCTCCCGTCTCAAGAAGCGGCTGGTAAAGGGCGGCATGCTCGTCGTAAGCGTGCCAAACATCGCCAACGCCAATGTCCGGATCGGGCTGCTATTCGGGCGCTTCCGGCCCCGCCTTCGCGGCATCCTCGACGAACGGGCCCTGCATTTCTACGAGCGGCATACGTTCAAGCGGCTTCTGCGGCGCGCGGGATGGCGGCTTTTGAATACGGACGTCTCCGGCGTCCCGCTCGTCCGCACCGTGCCAATGCTGGCACTTCGCCCGTTCCGCGCCATGTCGTGGATCGGGCGCGGCATCACCGTATGCCTGCCCGGGCTTTTCGCATCTTATCTCATCGCATTCTGCACAAACCCAAACGAATCGGATCTACTATGAACGCAAAACTTCTCGCGCCAGCCATTGCCACGGCCTTCTGCGCATCGGCGTCCCTAGCCTACACCCCGGCATACGCGGCCCCCGCGACGCGGCCGGCGCAACGGCCCCACTGGGAGGCGGCACCCGTCGAGGAGCATTCCTTCCTTGACGAATGGATATCCGGGCGGCTGTCAATCGGCCTTTCGTTCGCCAAGGCCACCGTCCGCCACAGGCACGTCACATACGACCCGGCCGGCGAGCGGAACTTCCTCGGCAACATCAACGACATGCAGGAACACGGGGACACGGCCGCCGGGCTTGTCATCCGCTACAACATCGCGCCATGGCTGGCCATTGAGGGCGCCAATGACTTCCGTGCCGACCTAGACGCCTGCAACATGGATGGCGACACTTGCGACGGCACCCTCAAGCTGCGGTCCTGGCGCGCCCAGGCGATCCTGACATGGCCCGACGAAACATGGATTGTCCGGCCGTGGGCGGGGATTGGCTTCGAAGACGTATCGGCGTCCTTCGACCACTCGCCGTGGTGGCACTACGGCTGGAGCTCGCCCGCCGACTATTCCCGGTACGGCGGCGACACGACGCCGCGCAACGGGGTGACGCGCACGATGCACGTGGAAGATCCGGGCATTTCCCCGATCCTGTCGTGCGGCATTACGGCCGGGATATGGGAGAACCTGCATCTCGACATATTCGCACGCTGGACAGACTGCGACAATGTCTCCGCGAAATTCGTAAGGTCAACCAGCAGGGATGGGAAGCCCCTGCGCACGGGGGCGTTTCCGGCCGAACACGTCGCCTTCGGGGCTGCCCTGCGCTACGAATTCTAGCCATGGCCCCAGATTTCGCGGAAATCCCCCGCGTACCGTGGCGGCGGGCGCCAGTCCTTCTTCTGCTGTACGCGGGCGCCGTCGCGGCACTTTCATGGCCGTGGCTGGCCACGGCCGGCACATGCGTCGTCGAACACTGGGACCCGCCGTTCCACGCCTGGAAGCTCGCCTACGCGGCCAAGGCGCTTCTCGCAGGCCACATCCTCCCGCCAGGCGGGGACACGAACCTCTACTACCCCAACTCCGGCGCGTTCTACTATGAGGCGCTGCACTGGCCGCAGGCGCTTTTCGCGGCGCCGCTCCTGGCCGCAGGGCTCGGCCCCGTCGCGACATACAACGTGACCATGCTCTTCTTCTGGGCCCTCTCCGGCGTCTGCTTCTGGGCCTTCCTCCGCGCAATCGGGCTCGGCGGCGGCGCGGCGGCGCTCGGCGGCCTTTTCTACACTGCCGCCCCGTGGCGGATCGCATACCTCCCCGAATTCAACATGCAGCTTGTATTCGGGCTGCCGCTCATGCTATTCGCCATTGCCCGGTTCTTCCAGCGCCCCGGCTTCCGCTACGCGCTGCTTGGCGCCGTCGCCTGGTGGCTCCAGGCGACGAGCGAACTCTACCAGGCCGTGTTCATCGTCCTTGCCATGCCGCTCCTCGCGACGCCGCTCCTGGCCCGGGACCCGGCGCTTCTGCGCTCAGGCCGCCAGCTATGGGCCCCGCTCCTGCTTGCCACCGCCATCTGCGCGGCGCTTGCGCTTCCCATGCTCTGGCCATACGCCGAGACGCTTGGGGACGGCACCCTCACGCGCAGCCTAGAGGAAATGAGCCGGCACGCGCTGGACCCATTCTCCTATCTCCTGCCCTGGGGGCGCTTCCGTCTCCTCCCCATGCCGAAGACCCTCCACGACGAGACAAGCGCCTACCCGACGCTGGCGCTGCTGGCCGCCGCAACGGCCGGGGTCGCGTCGGTTCTCCGCCGGCGCCGCCTCGAATTCCGCCGCCGCGACATGCGTGCCCTGGCGGCGTCGATTGCGGCCACGGCGCTTCTCCTGCTCGCCTGGCACAGGCCGGGTGCCGGAGCGGCATGGGGGGAAGCCGCATCGTTCGCGCTCGCCGCGACGATGTTTGCCGCAATCGCCGCGCTCCCGAGACGGGGCCGCGGCCTGCGCGCCGCAATCGGCGTCGGCCTCGCGGCAACGGCGCTGTTTGGATTCGCGATGTCGCTCGGCCCGTTCATTTCCGACGCCGTCGCCGGCGAAGCTGTTCCCAACCGCCTCTTCCTTCTCGTCCGCGGGCTTTGCCCGGCCCTCGCCGGCTTCCGCGTGATGTCGCGCTTTTCGCTGTTTCCGTTCGCCGCGCTTTGCGCGGCGGCGGCATGGGGCGCAGACTGCGCGACGCGCCAGCCGGCCATCCGCCACGCCGCGCCCCGCGTCCTCGCCACCTTGGCCTTCCTCGCCGCATTTCTCGCGGAGTGCGTCCCGCCGGGGAAAATCCGCATGCGCCCCGTCCGCGACGTCTCAGCCAGCCCCGCCCTCGCGGCACTCGACACCCGGGCCGAGCCGTTCGTACTGGCGATTGTCCCGATGGGCCTTCGCGACCTCGATTCGGAGCACATGCTCACCATCGAGCGCGCCGACCGGCTTGGAGTCTGGGCCTGGGGCGGGACATACCCCTCATGGACCAAGGCGCTTGGACTCGCCATGCAGCCATCCCTGGCCGGCGACTCGGCCAAGGCCGCGGGGCTGCTACGGGAGCTCTGGCCCGAGGCGCTGGTCCTTGAAGACCGTCGGCCATTCCCCGGCATACGCCAGTTCGACTGGCAGTCCTGGTTCGCGCCATTCACTGAAACCATTGCCGAGGATGCCGAATTCCGGCTCCTCCGCCTGGTCCCGGATCCAACCCCGAATGGCGAGCACGTCCGCCTCGTCCGGCGCGACCTTGCCATCGCCTCGCCGGTCGCCCGCTTCACACTCGCGGCCACCGATGCGCCCGCCCGCGTTTGGCTGGACCTGAACGGGATTCCGCTTGGCTCATGGGAAACTGGCGCGCGGCCGCGGGAATGCGCGATTACCATCCCCGCCGCCCTTCTGGTCCGGCATCTCCCCGAACGCTTCAGATTCCACGCCGAGGGGGACGTCCCCTTCGGGCTCATATCCTTTAGGCTCGGCGGCGAAGGGGGCGCCCCGGAAGAGGCCATGGATCCGGGGGACGCCCCGGAACTGCCCTGGCTGAACATCCGGCGCAGCCTGCCGCCCGGCGCTGTCCCAGTTGGCATCAGGTATCCGGACGGCCTCACCGTCGCAGGCGCGGAGCGGCTGGACGACGCCCCGGACGGTTCCGGGATTCGGCTGCGGCTGTGGCTGTCGCTCGGGAATGGCGCCAGCCACGCGCCGAACGTGGCGCTGTCCCCCGGCTTCGCGCGCAATGGCTCGATTGTCTTCCAGCACCCGACGCCGGCATTGGCCGCCGCATCCTCGGTCCCATGGGGGGTCGTTGGCGAGCGCCACCTGCTTTTCGCGGCGGACGTCCCGCTGCCGTGGCCCGATTTGTTCAAGCCAGGGGAGACGGCCGACATCACCCTGGACGTGAAGTCCCCGCGCGGCAAGCGCCTCAACGGCCGCGACAACGCCGGACGCAAAATCCGCCATGCGTCGCTCGGCATGGGCGCCGTCGCGCCGGAACCGCCGGCAATCGCCGGCAATCGCCGGCGAATTTTGAATCCAGCGCCCTAAATGTCGCGGGAAGGCGGCATGATGCTGATCGAGCGCCACTTCCCGCGCCACCACCGGTGGAGCAGCACCGCCGCCAGCACAAAGACGTAGAGCGGAAGCGTGAGCCACATGTGAATGACCGACGGGGAGTAGCGGGCCGTCAGCATAAACATGGGCACCCATAGCCCGAAGCCGGACGCGATTCCGGTCGCCATCACGAAGCGAGTGTCGCCCGCGCCCTTCAGCGCGCCGCCAGCGATGACGTTCACCACATCGAACATGCACCACGAGGCGAGGATCGCCACGAGCACCCGGCAAAGCGAAATGAAGGCTTCGGTGTCGAAAGAAGTGCTTTTGGACAGGAACAGCGTAACCACCGGACGGAAAAAGACGCCCAGCAGCAAAAGCGCCGCGCCCATGAACATCCATCCGATGAAAATCGAGCTCCACCCAGCCCTGAAGGCGGCGCGGGAATCCCCCGCCCCCTGGTAGTTGCCGACGAGGATGCCGGCCCCGAGCCCGATTCCGACCAGGGGCGCGAATACCAGGTGGTTGATGTTGAAGCAGACGTTGCTCGCGCCGAACCCGAGCGCGTCGGCGATGTCATTGCGCCCGAGGACGAACACGAAGAACGTGAACGTCACCATGTCGAGGAGAATGTGCAGCCCAGACGGCAGCCCATAGCGGAGTATGCGCAGCGAAAGGTCGCGGTCGAAGGCCAGCGCGGCCTTGCGGCGCGTTCCGCGGAAGACATGCCCGCGCAGGGCCAGGGCGGCCGTCAGGACGGCCGTGGCGACAAATGAGGCGCAGGTCGCGTAGGCGGCGCCGGCGACGCCCAGTTCGGGGAATCCCCAATGGCCGTAAATCAGCAGCCAGTCCAGGAGGACGTTCGCCACGCTCCCGGCGATCGATATCCACATCACGAGGCGAGTGAACCCCCGGCCTGTGAAGTAGCCGTTGAGCGCGCCGCTGACTGGCAGCAGGATTCCGCCAAGCATCATGATGTCGAAATAAGTCCTCTCGGCCGCGGCGACATCCGGCGCGTGGCCTGACAGACCCATAAGCAGATGGCCGAGAGGGATCGCGGCCAGCGTGAGCGGCACGGTGAGGAACATGAGCCAGAAACTCTGGCTCAAAGCCCGCGCGCACGACAGCCGCCTGCCCGCCCCGTGGAACTGCGCCACGAAGGTTCCCGAATAGCAGACCGTGACGTGCGGGACGCAGAGCAGCAGGTACGTGAGGGTGCCGGCCGGAACGGCCGCCTGCATGGCGACGTCGCTGTAGCGCGAAAGGAAGATGCGGTCCGTGAACTGCATCACGGCCGAGACGGAATTTGACAGCATCAGCGGCCAGATCACCCGGAAGGCGTCCGCAAGGCCGCCGCGCCTGTCGTGCTTTGAGGAAATGGACATTTTACTTCTGCGCGCTACACCTTCAGGTCCCTGAACCGAAGCCCGAATTTAGCTAGGTACTTGGCCAGGCGAACACAGGCGTTCAACGATTCCCCTTCAAGGCGCAAAGGCGGAGAATCGCCTCGACATCGGCTGTTGTGAGCGGGCGGAAGGCTCCGAGGGTCTGTCCGTCCCTGAGTCCGAGATTCGCGGCGAGAAGCGGGATGTCCTCGCTACGCGCGCCGAGTTCCGCGAGCGTCGTCGGCATGCCAAGCGACTTGATCCAGGCGCGGTACCGCGCGAGGCCCTCCTTCGCCATGGACGCGGGGTCGCCGGATGCGACGCCCCAGACCTTTTCGGCGAAGCGCGCGAAACGCCCGACGTCCGCCGGCATCACGAACTCCATCCACGCCGGCATCACTACGGCGAGCCCCGCTCCGTGGGCGCAGTCGTAAAGCGCGGAGAGTTCGTGTTCGATGCCGTGGCTGGCCCAGTCCTGGGCGCGGCCAACGCCGCAGACGTTGTTGTGCGCCAACGTGCCGGCCCACATGATGTTGGCGCGCGCGGGGTAGTCCGCCGGATCGCGCATCACAACCGCGCTTTCGGCGACGACCGTGCGCATGAGCGCCTCGCACAGCTCGTCCGTCGCCATCACGTCGCGCGTCGGAGTGAAATAGCGCTCCACGACGTGCGCGAAGATGTCCACCAGGCCGCATGCCGTCTGGTAGGGCGGGAGCGTAAAGGTGAACTCCGGGTTCATCACGGCGAAGCGCGGGCGCAGTTTGTCGCCTGTGATCGTGCGCTTGAGGTTGTCCGGTTCGAGGCTTACAATGCAGTTGGCCGAGCCTTCGCTTCCTGCGGCGGCGATGGTCAGCACCGCGCCGATAGGGAGCGCGGCGGGGACGACTGGCGGTTTTTTGCAGTCCTTCCCGAAGGTGTAGTCGCGGAAGTCGCCTTCGTAGAGGGCGCCGAAGGCGATTGCCTTGGCGGAGTCTATTACGCTCCCACCGCCAACGGCGAGGACAAAGTCGATCTTCTCGCGCCGCACGAGGTCGATGCCCTCCCGGATGAGGGCCTCGCGCGGGTTCGGCCTGACTCCGCCCAGCGGGACGAACCCGACCCCCGCCTCATCAAGCGACGCCACAACCTTGTCGTAGACGCCGCTGGCCTTGACGCTGCCGCCCCCGAAGTGCAACAGCGCCTTGCTTCCGCCAAAAGCCTTGACAAGGGCCCCGGTTCTCCTTTCCGATTCCCTGCCGAACGCGAAATGCGTCGGCGACTCGAATTCAAAGTTGTCCATACGTCCTATTATACCAATGCGCCGCGCGTTATGCCAAGCTTCATTGTTAAATTTTATATTTGCTACGATATCGCATATCGCCTACAGGGTGGCATTATTGCGCAACGCCGGATGCTCATCGGAAGCCTCCGCTCCTGACATGAGACGGCTGGATTAAAGCTCCGGCATCAACGGCTAATGCTGCCAGCCGTGACCGTCCGAGTTCCATCTCGCCGAACCCATCGTCAGCCTCGTGCCGTGCGCAGGCACTAAGAGGTGATTCACTGGCGTCCCATAATGGCTTAAAAGCAGAAACACATAGACACGGGGAATGACCTTGATTTGGACGGTGCCTTTCATGTTTTACTGGAATCGCATTGCCCCCTATGCCGCTGTGTTTACAGATGGGATGGCAATGTCCCCGCCATGATTGTCATGCATTCACGAAGGTCCATATTCCTTCACGGCGACAATGGCGGCGATGGAGGTGACGAATATGGTATAATTGTAACATGAAAAACATTCTCTGCATAGGCGCCGGATATGTCGGCGGGCCCACTATGGCCATGATTGCCCTAAAATGCCCGGACCGCAAGGTTACGGTTGTGGACATAAACTCCGAGCGTATTGCCGCATGGAATTCCGATCAACTTCCGATCTACGAGCCCGGACTCCTTGAAGTCGTAAAGGCCTGTCGCGGACGGAACCTTTTCTTCTCCACCGACATAGAGCGCGGAATCGAAGAGAACGACATAATCTTCGTCTCCGTCAACACCCCTACGAAGACCTTTGGGCGCGGCGCAGGATGTGCGGCCGACCTCCAATACTGGGAGCAGACCGCGCGCAAAATAAAGCACTGCGCCAAGAGCGACAAGATTGTCGTGGAGAAAAGCACTCTGCCAGTCCGCACCGCCACCGCCATGGCGAGAATCCTCGCGGCCGAGGGCGACGGAGGCGCAGGCGTGAAATTCGAAGTCCTCTCAAATCCCGAATTCCTGGCGGAAGGCACGGCCATCGAGGACCTCCGCAACCCCGACCGCGTACTCGTCGGCGGGAACCAGACCCCCGAAGGCGACGCGGCTGTCGCCGAGTTGGTAGCCATTTATTCATCATGGGTGCCACGAGAGCGCATCCTTACGACAAATGTCTGGTCCAGCGAACTTTCAAAGCTTACCGCAAATGCCTTCCTGGCCCAGCGCGTGAGTTCCGTGAATGCGATCAGTGAGCTTTGCGAGGCCACCGGGGCGGATGTCCAGGAGGTCTCGCGGGCAATAGGCATGGACAGCCGCATCGGCCCGAAATTCCTTAAGGCCGGCGTAGGGTTTGGCGGCTCCTGCTTCAAAAAGGACATCCTGAACCTAGTATACTTGTGCGAGACCTATGGCCTCACTCAGGCTGCCGCCTACTGGCGCGGCGTAGTTGCCTACAACGACCACCAGCAGGAACGCTTCGTCTCACGAATCCTCCGCGCGATGTTCAACACCGTTGCCGGAAAGAAAATCGCGCTCTTCGGTTTCGCCTTCAAGTCCGACACAGGCGACACACGCGAAAGCCCCGCAATCGCGATCGCTAGAATGCTCGCCGAGGAACACGCAAAGGTCGCAATAACGGACCCGAAGGCGCTTCCAAGCGTCAGGCGCGACCTTGCCGGATGCCTGGACTCGATTGTCGAGGAACCTGACCCATACAAAGCCGCGGACGGTGCAGATTGCATCGCCGTGGCAACCGACTGGAAGTGCTTCAGGGATCTGGATTTCGCAAGAATATACGCGTCAATGCGCAAGCCTGCGTTTGTCTTTGACGGGCGTAACCTGCTCGACCATGAGGCGCTGTTCAAACTCGGGTTCAACGTCTACGCCGTCGGCAAGAGCCCGCTTACGCATCTGGACTAGGCGATGTCCCCTCCTAGTCCACAATGCCGTGCCTATTGCATGGCATTTGGCAGGCAAACATTTTAAGACTCCTCCTCCGCCTTTTTGGCCGCACCACAACTTAAGGGAGACACCCTTCATATATATGGTATAAGCCATGGCTGCCCTGCCTCCCCTGTTTTTCAGGCGCTTCGCCTCCCGGTGCAGAACAGCGGGGTACTTCGCTCGCCTGTGCCGAACATCACCGGCTTGGTCCCCGCCTTCCCCGTCCGGCTGTATTCGCCTATCCTCGCCTTAACGTATTCCTTCGA
>JAFWPM010000254.1 GCA_017509565.1 Kiritimatiellia bacterium
ATCGGCATATCGTTCTACACCTTCCAGGCGGTTTCATACGTGCTCGACTGCGCATCCGGCAAGTGCCGGCCCGCGGCGTCTCTCCTTGATTTCGCGAACTACCTCGCCTTCTTCCCCAAGCTGTGCGCCGGACCAATCACCCGCCCAGCCGACCTCATTCCGCAAATGGAGCGCCTCCCGGCGCGAACCGCGCCAATCGACACGGGCCGCGCCGCCACCCTCGTCCTCGGCGGCCTCCTCAAGAAGGTCGTAGTCGCGAACTGGCTCGCCGGCCACCTGGCGGACCCCTTCTTCACAGACCCCGAGTCCTTCGGCGCCGCCGACGCCCTGCTCGGCATCTACGGCTACACGCTCCAAATCTACTGCGACTTCTCCGCATATTCCGACATCGCGACCGGGTGCGCCCTCATGCTCGGATTCTCCTTTCCCTGCAACTTCCGCGCGCCCTACCTGGCCACCTCGCTACAGGACTTCTGGCGCCGCTGGCACATAACGCTCTCCTCCTGGCTCCGCGACTATCTCTACATCCCCCTGGGCGGCTCACGCTGCGCCACCTGGAAAATCCACCGGAACCTCATCCTCACCATGCTTCTCGGCGGCCTCTGGCACGGCGCGGGCTGGTCCTACATCGCCTGGGGCGCAATCCACGGCGTCGGGCAGTCCATCGAGCGCCAGTTCAACCGGCGCCGCCCAGGCGAACAATCCGGCCGGCGCCGCGCCACAGCCTTCCTCCGCGCCCTGATCACATTCCACGTCGTAGCCTTCGCCTGGATATTCTTCCGCGCCGGCGCGGCCGACGCCGAAGGCCTGCGGACCGTCCGTCTCGTCCTCGCCTCGCTGGCGGACTTCTCAAGCCCGCACGCGCTCGTCTCCCCGCTGGCCTTCGCCTTCCTCGCGGCGGCCTTCGCCCTCCAGGCCCTCGACGGCGAAACGCCGCGCCGCATCCAGTCCGCCTTCAACCGCCTCCACCCCGCCGCACAGGGCCTCCTCGCCGCCATGCTCCTGACCGCAATCCTCGGCCTCGGGCCTTCCGGCGTCGCGCCTTTCATTTACTTCCAGTTCTAGCCCGCCATGAAGACCGGCGACCAGGAACCGGCTGTCCTCTACGTTGACTGCGTTCCGTCCAGCAACATGGTGCGGGTGCGTCTGGCGGGCATCCGCCGATATGCCGAAGCCCGCAATTGGCGCGTCGAAACGCTGAAACACGATGTCTGCACCCCGGCGGCGCTGCGCGAAGCTCTCGCGCGGCTGCACCCCATCGGCTGCGTGGCGGAATGCTGGTGTCAGGAGACGGCGCTGCGTCCAGCCCTATTTGGCCGGACTCCGGTCGTCTATTTCAGCCCGCCCGACCGCACCGGGTGGCGGAACGCGCGCGGCGTAATGTGCGACGAGGCCAAAGTGGCGCAAATGGCTTTCAAGGAGCTCTCCGCCGGACAGCCACAGTCCTTTGCCGCGCTGTCGTTCTTCAAGGACGAACGCTGGTCGCGGGAACGAATCAACGCCTTCCGCGAATGCTGCCGCAAGGCCGGATTCGACTGCCCGGTTTCATATTTCGAGGTCGGGAGCTACGAGGAACTTCCATCCCGCGTTGGCGAACTGGTCCCGTGGGCGGCGGCGCTCCCGCCGCACTGCGCCGTCTTCGCCGTCAATGACTTCTGCGCGCTCGGCGCGGCAAAGGCCCTCGCCGCCGCGGGGCGCACCTTTCCAAGAACGGTAACGCTCATCGGCGCAGACGGCGTTGAAATTGCGGACAGGGACAAGGCCATTGCCGCGACCTTTTCCACAATCAGGCTCGACTTCGAACTCGCGGGCTATCTCGCGGCGAAGACGGTCGCGGAAATCGCCGAACAAGGCAGCCCCGCCTGCCGCGTAGCCACCTTTCCTCCCCTGATGGTGGAGCGCCGCAAATCCACGCGCGGATACGGCCGCCGCGAACCGCACATCCTCAAAGCCATCGAAATGATCCGGCGCGAGGCGTGCGATGGCCTCACCGTCGCACGCCTCGCCGCGCGCTTCCCCGGAACCCGTCGCCTCTTCGAGATGCGCTTCCGGGAGGCGGCCGGCCATCCCGCCCTCGACGAAATCCTGAACGTCCGGCTGGCCCGCGCCATGGAGCTTCTTGCCAGCACGGACATGCCCGTCTCGGCGGTCGCGCACTTCTGCGGCTTCAAGGCAAGGTGGGAGTTCTGGCATTTTTTCCAGAAAAGGACAGGGTTTTCCCCAATGAAGTTCCGCAGCGACCGGCGGCATTCCTAGCAAAAAAAACTTTTCGTAAAATCAAACACACTACCAGCGGGCGTATGGCATAATGTTTTCACTATATGAAAACAAACCTCGCAATAGCGCTCTGTTTCCTTCTTGCGGCGCCGGCCGTCCCGGCGCGGGCGCAGGAGGTGCAGCACCCGATGCCGGCGCTCCGTCCCCTTTTCGGATTGGAATGGCGGCTGCCGAAGAAATATGCGACGCTCGAAGGAGACCGACTGGTCATCGACATACCGGCGGAGGCCGGCCCTTCAGACGCCTGCGCGACGGCCCGGCTGCCGGCGGCGATGCTTGCGGACGCGGGCGGCTTCGCGATGGCGGTCGAGGCGGAGGGGCGCGGCATATCAAAACCCGCCAAGCGGCACCTCGGCCTCAAGTTCCAGCTCCACTGGCGCGACGAAGCCACCGGCCGCGAAGGCTACCCCAACTGCGCTAACGAGATTGGCGACTTTCCACGCAAGACGCTTCTCAACGAAGTTGACTTCGGCGGGGCGAACCCCGACGAGGCGACGCTCATGCTCGGGCTGCAGGGCGTGACCGGCCGCGTAGAGTTCGATCTCGCCACCCTCCGCGCCGCGCCAACGCCCGGGCTCTTCCGCCGCGTAAACGAAGACTACATCGTCCGGTATCCGGATCCCTTCGAAAAGGAGCACGACATTCGACAGCCGACAATCGACAACTCCGGCAGTCGCAATGTCGAAATGTCGCCGCGGCTGTCGGCTGTCGAATGTCGAATGTCCGGTTATGTCCCAGAGCGGCGCAAGCCGCTTCGCGGCTGCATGCTCCCCGGCCGCGCGACGACGGAGGACGACATCGAGACGCTCCACCACTGGGGCGCGACGATGGCGCGCTTCCAGATGTCGCGCCGCAGCGACAACGCCGATCTCGACGAATACGCCGCCTGGGTCGATTCGCGCCTCGACAACCTGGAGAACGTCCTGCGCTGGGCCGCCGCGCGCGGCATGAAGATCTGCATCGACCTCCACGCCACCCCCGGCGGGTGCGACGCCTCCGGCGGGCAGGCCCTCTTCCGCGACGAGCGCTACGCGCGCGCCTTCGTCGATACCTGGCGGCGCATCGCCGCCCGCTTCCGCGGGCATCCTGCAATCTACGGCTACGACCTCATGAACGAGCCGCTCCAGAACGGCCGCGCGAAGTTCGACTACTGGACAATCCAGCGCCTCGCGGCGGAGGCCGTGCGCGAGATCGATCCCGTGACGCCGATCATCGTCGAGGCCAACCACTGGGCGCTCCCGGACGCCTTCGCCTACCTTTCGCCGCTGCAGATGGACAACGTCATCTACCAGGTCCACTTCTACGACCCGCACGACTTCACCCACCAGGGCGTCGGCGGACGGCCCATCGGCCCGAAGTGGCCGGACCCGGAGAAGAACTGGACGCGCGACCGGCTCCGCGAGATTCTCCGCCCGGTGCGCGAGTTCGAAGCGCGCCACCACGCGAAAATCTACGTCGGCGAGTTCAGCGCCGCCGCCGGGGCGGAAGGCGCGGAGAACTACCTGCGCGACTGCATGGCCCTCTTTGGCGAATACGGCTGGGACTGGACCTACCACGCCTTCCGCGAGTGGGACTGGTGGAGCGTGGAGCACGAAGGCCCCGACCCGAAGCACATGGCCCCCGCCACGGACGACACCCCGCGCAAGCGCGCGCTGCTCGAAGGCCTTTCTGAATGAGTTTCGACCCCCACGCACCAAGCACACAAAACAACCAACCAAGGAGCAAACCATGATCAAACGCATCAGCCGACCTTCTTCGTTCCCGCGAAGCGAGGCCGTCCTTCGCGGCATCGCCGCGGCCGTCCTTGCGGGAGCGGCTTGCACCGCGACCGCCTCCGCCGACACCATCGACGCCTCGGCCTTCGCCGGACATTTCGACATCATGTTCCCCGGCTACGCCGGAGCGGCGCCGGTCGAGAACTTCCCGGTCCTCGTCCGCCTTTCCGCCGAGCGCAACGGCTTCGACTACGCCGCATGCCAGGCCCTCGGCGCCGACCTGCGCTTCGCCGACGCGGCCGGCAACCTCCTCCCCTGCGAAGTCGATACGTGGACCCCCGGCGGCGAATCGCTCGTCTGGGTCAAGGTGCCGTCGCTCTCCCGCTCCACGCGCATCACCGCCTACTACGGCTGCGCCAACCCGCCAGCCAACACGCCGTCGGCCGTGTGGTCCAACGGCTTCGTCGGCGTCTGGCACCTCGGCGGAAGCGCGCTTCCGCTGAAGGAGTCGTCCGGCGTCGGCACGGACTTCGATACGTCGAAGGACAACGGCGAGACCCTCGGCGCGCCCGGCGCCGTCGGCGGCGCGGTGGATTTCGCGACGGGGGGACGCACCGGCCGCCTGAGCGCAGCCGACGATCCCGACCTCGACGGATTCAGCAGCTTCTCCGTCGAACTCTGGTCGAAACAGGCGGCGGGGGCGGATTACCTGTCATACATGCTCACGAAAACCGCGACTGGCGCGTATGCCTACACCCTCTGCCAGAACAAGGGAACGACGACGACGAACAGCGTCTTCTACGTATTCTCTGACGCGACGAACGACAAACGGAAAAACATCGCCGGAGACAGCCGGAACCTCGTCGTCCCCACGATGGGCGTCTGGAACCACCAGGCTTTCGTCCGCGACCTCGCGAAGGAAAAATCCTTCAGCTATCTCGATGGCACGCCCGTGCCGGAGGGGGGCAAGACGCTGACTGCCGATGAAATGGTGGCGGTCTGCGACAGCTCTTCCCCGCTCTACCTCGGGAACGCGACCGGAAACAACCCCTCGGCAGCCTTCCCCGGCCAGATCGACGAGCTGCGCATCTCGAACGTGGCGCGGTCGGCCGACTGGGTGAAGGCGACGCACGACTGCGTCGCGGACGCGGACTTCGCCGCCTACGAGGTGGGCAACGACTGGACGAAGTATGCGCGCAAGTTCACCGTCTCGTTCCCCGGCGCGCCGGACGGGACGCTCGCGGACTTCCCGGTTCTCGTGAAGGTGGCGGAAAACAGCCCCGCCGGCTTCTCCTACGCCGACTGCGCCAAGCCCGAGGGACGCGACCTGCGCTTCGCCGACGCCGACGGAAACCTCCTCGCCTGCGAGGTCGACACGTGGAACACGAACGGCGCGTCGGCCGTCTGGGTCAAGGTGCCGGCGCTCACCGCCTCGACGAAGATCACCGCCTACTATGGCTGGTCGTTCGCGCCGCCGGTCGATGCGACCAACGTCTGGGATTCCGGCTACGTCGGCGTCTGGCACCTCGGCGAAAGCGCACTGCCACTCAAGGAGTCGTCCGGCACCAGCACGGACTTCACGGAAACGATGAACGGTGGCGAGACGCTTGCATCTTCCGGCGCCATTGGCGGTGCGGTCGATTTCACGTCCGGCACCGGAACAAACCGCCTCGAAGCCGCAGACCACGATGCGCTCGACGGTTTCTCAAGTTTTACTGTGGAACTTTGGTCGAAACAGATTAGCCCGTGCAGCGGTCACCAGCCGTATATACTCACGAAAATCGCATCCGGCCAATACGCCTACCTTTTCTACCAGAACAAGTCGGCGCAGAGTGTCTTCAAGATTGGAATTGGGGGTACTGACAACGGAAACATTATTGATGGGATATCTATGGTTCCCTTAATGGGCGACTGGAACCACCAAGTCGTCATCCGCGACACGGAGAATGGCAAGGCTTTCGCATTTCTCAACGGTTCAAACTTGTCATCAGATGGCGCACCTCTGGTAAACGTTTCAGCCATCTCCAGTAGCACCTCCCCGCTCTATCTTGGCAACGCAAATGGGCAAGGTAAAAACCCATTCCCCGGCCAAATCGACGAGCTGCGCATCTCGAAGGTCGCTCGGTCGGCGGCGTGGGTGAAGGCGACGCACGACACGGTCGCCGCGCCCTCCTTCGCGCGCTATTCCGCGACCCGCGGCAACAACGACGCGACAGTCATCTCCATCCGGTAGCCGAGGAAAGCCGGCACGTGCGGCGTTCGCATTTGGCGAGCGCCGCACTTTTGCATTTGGTAGAACATCTTCCCCATGCGCCCTTCCGCCCTAGACATCTCCCTGGGCCGGCAGCTCTTCGTGGACGACGCGCTCGTCGAATCGACGGCGGGGGTCGTGCGCCACTGGAACAGGCCGGTCAAGCGGGACGCCCCTGTCGTCTGGCCTGGCCTCCCCGGCGCCGTTCCCGCAATCACCGACCTCGCCACCCCGGACGACCCGGCCAACCTCGTCTGCGCCACCGACGGCGGCCTCTGGTGGGATCCGACGCGCCGCGCGTTCCGCCTCTGGTACAACGTGGACTGGCTGGGCGACATCTGCTACGCGGAGTCGGCGGACGGCCTTTCATGGGAGTTTCCCGACATCGGCGTCGTCCCCGGCACAAACCGCGTTTTCGCAAGCGACGTCATCGACAGCTGGAGCGTCATGCCGAACTACGCGGCCCCCGACCCCTACGCCGACTGGAAGCTCCACGTCTCCTCTCCCTACGTCCCGCCCGCGTGGCCGCCGACGACGGACGACAGGCTCTGGGAATCGGGGGACGGGCTGCACTTCCGCCCGCTCGGCCTCGCGGGCCGCTCCGGCGACCGCTCGACTTCCTACTACGACCCGTTCCGCGGCGAATGGGTCTTCTCCCTGCGCTCGGCGTCGCTGCCCCGCACGCGCCATCGCTTCGTCTCGCGCGCATTCGGGGGCGACGCCTGCCGCTGGGCGTGGCCGGGGGACGCGGCCGCGCTGGAGTCGCTCCGCGGCGCCCCGGAACCGGAACCGTGGCTCGACGCCGACTACGGTCCCGGCCGCCAGCTCTACAGCTTCAACGCCGTCGCCTACGAGTCCGTCATGCTCGGCGCGATGGAGATTCTCGTCAACACCGAACACGACAACGGCGACTGCTCCAAGGTCGGCCTTCCCAAAAACACGGGCCTTCACTTCTGCTTCTCGCGCGACGGCCGCACCTTCGCTCCGCGCGCGGAGCCGGACATCGCGCCGGAAGGATGGGGGAGCGGCGCGTGGGACACGGGCTACCTCTCGGCCACCGGCGGCGTCTGCGTCGTGAAGGACGAGCGGCTCTGGTTCTACTACTCCGGCCTGCGCGGCGACGGCGGGCGGCTGGCGAGCGGGACAACGTGGTTCCGCAACGGGATGTATTCCAACGGCTCGATAGGCCTCGCGACCCTGCGGCGCGACGGCTTCGCGGGAATGGTCGCCGACGGGCGCGGCGAGATCGTGACGAAGCCGCTCGTCTTCGACGGCGGCCACCTCTTCGTCAACGCGGAGTGCCGGTTCGGGTCCGTCTCGGCCGAAATCCTCGGCGAGGACGGACGCCCGGTCCGCGGCTTCTCGGCCTGCGACTGCGCGCCGTTCCGCCAGGCCGATTCCACGAAAACGGAACTGCGCTTCGCCGGCGGGAGCCTCGCCACCCTTTCCGGCCATCCGGTTCGCATCCGCTTCATCCTCGAGTGCGCGACGCTCTACGCCTTCTGGGTCTCGCCCTCGCCACGCGGGGGGTCGCGCGGCTACGTCGCCGCCGGCGGCCCCGCCTACCCCGGCCTCCGGGATCTTTGACGAAATGGAAACCCCGCTTTTCTCCGATTCGACGATGGCGCCGTTCGACGACGGCTGGATGTTCACGCCGCCGGGCGCCTCCGCCGCGCGGCCCGTCACGCTCCCCCACGCCTGGAACGCGGAGGGCTGGAGCTACGAGGCGCCCAGGCCGGCCGAGCCGGCCGGGACGGGGGTCTATCGCAAGACGCTGCACGGCGTCGGCGCGGGCGACGTCCTGAAGTTCGAGGGGGTCGCGCTCTCCTGCCGCGTCCGGATCGACGGGAAGGAGGTCGCGTCGAACCTCGGCGCGCACCGCGCCTTCGAGGTCCCGCTCGATTCGGCGAAGGAGGGATCCGAACTCGTGGTCGAAGTGACCGACAAGCCCTCCACGCCGCTTCTGCCGGAGGGCTGCGACGCGGTTTTCGCGGCCTCGCCGCGATACCGGCGCTGGCCCGCCGCGTTCGGCTCCTCCATGAAGGCCGGCGGCATCTGGCGGCACGTCCATCTTGTCCGCCGGCGCGGGACGGTCATGGAAACGCCCGCCGTCACGCCCGTCGGCACCCGCTTCGAAGGCACGCTCTCCTTCCTTGGCAGCCCGGAGGGCCACTCGGTGCGGCTCACGCTTTCCGACGGCGCAGAAACCGTCGCAAAGACCGTCCCCGCGACCGCCGGCGCCTTCGCGATCGCGCCGGAGCGCCCCGTCTTCTCGTGGCCGCTTCGCCCGTACCTCTACACGCTCGTCTCGGAACTCCTCGCGCCGGACGGCGCCGTTCTCCAGACGATCCGCCAGCCGCTGTGGCTCATGACCTTCGAGACGCGCGACAGCGAGTTCCGCATGAACGGCAGGCCCTACTTCCTGCGCGGCCAGAACGGGTTTCCGCACTGCAACGTCCCCTACGACCGCGAGTACATCCGCCAGTATGTTTCCGCCTGCCGCGCGCAGGGCGTCGAAATCAGCCGCTTCCACACCGAGCCGCCCTCCCACGAATGGCTCGACGAGTGCGACCGCCAGGGGGTCATGGTGATTCTCGAAATGCCGCTCCACGGCTCCGTCGGCTGCTATTCCTTCGGCAGCGAGCAGTTCCAGAAGACGGAACTCGCCGAAATCATCTCGGTCGTCCGGGAATGCCGCCACCACCCCTGCGTCCAGATCTGGAGCATGGGCAACGAGCTCATCGTCGCCTGCGAGCGCGACCGCGGCCTCGGCAAGCCGCTGTTCGACGTGCTGGAGGGCTGGATCGCCGAAGTGCGGAAACTCTCCGCCCAGCCGGTGATCGCCAACTCGAACGGCGACGCCGCCAACCTCGTTCACAAGACCGTCGGCGACATCGACGACATCCACCAATACGGCGGGTGGTACACGGAAACGCTCTACGACCTCAGGCATTTCGCCGACTGCACCCTCAAGAACGACATGCTGTTCCAGCCCGCGATCAGCACGGAGAGCATCGCGGCCTACACGAACGACGACGGCGAACCCTTCGTGCGGGGGAACGACGTCCGCCAGCGGAAAGTCGTGGACATGCGCATCGGCCGGATCGCCGACCTCTCCGCGCAGGTGTAGGACTACCAGGCGTTCATGCTCAAGGAATACGCCGAGGCCCTGTGGCGGCGCCGCCGGCCGGACAGCAATTTCGCCGGCTACATCCCCTTCGGGCAATACACATGGTTCCGCCATCCGTTCCAGAAGGGACCCGGAGGCCTGGAGCCGAAGCGCATCTGGGACGCCTTCCGCGAGGTGCTGGGGCCGGTGCATGTCCAGCTGGAATGCTTCGACCGCCACGTTTACGCGGGCGCGCCGATCCGCGGAACCCTGCGCCTCTACCACGAAAACGTGCATCTGCCGGAAACCTGCGAGTTCGCGGTCCGCGTGGAAAGCGCCGGTGAAGTTCTCTTCTCCGCCCCGGTCGCGGTGCGCTACCACGAATCGGCGGAGATGGCCGTCGAGCTGGGGCCCTTCCCGAAAGGGGTGCGGCGGCTGGAGCTCGCCGCGCTCGCGGAGGGGCGGGTCGTCGCGCGGAACCATCTCGACCTGCGCGGCTACGCGGTCGGGGAGGCGGAGCCCGCGCGGAATGTCGCGGTCTTCGACCCCGAAGGGCGGCTGCGCGGCATCGGGACGGAACTCGGCGACCCGGCTGGAATCGCCGGATTCGACCCGGGGAGGACGACGTTCCTCGTCGGCCCCCATGCCCTGGGCCGCCAGACGCAGTCCGCGCGGGAGGCGGTCCGCGACTGGATCGGGCGCGGCGGGTTCGCGGTCGTCCTGGAGCAGAACCCGGGACCGTGGACGGGCAATGTCTTCGGAACGGGCATCGGGTTCGTCCGCGCGTGCCAGCCGCAGTGGTCGCGCTGGGCGATGAACCTCGTGAAGCACACCGACCGCGCCGACATCTGCGAGCCGTCCGACCCGCTGTTCGCGGGGCTGGCGGAAGAGGACATGCGCTGGTGGAACGGGGACACCTTCCTCGCCCACGACTACCTCGCGCTCGACACGCTGCGGGAGGGCGACCGGATCCTTTCGCGCATCGGCAACGGCCTCGACGCCGGCGAACTCATGCCGGTGCAATACGAATACCGGGATTCGAGCTACAGCCTGACCGCCGTCGAACGCCGCGTCGGGCGCGGCGCGATCCTCTGCACTTCGCTGCTCGTCGGGACGAAACGCGGACTCGAACCCGTCGCCGACATCCTGCTCTGCAACATGCTTGCGCAGTCGCGAAAGCCTGGAGCCTAGCGGAGGCTTATGACGGTTGCGTCTTCGGAATAGCGCGTCAGGGCGCCTGCGGAGAGGATGGCATGGACGCATCGTATTTCGTCCACCATGCCCGCTATTTCCGCGCCACCGCATCCGCCGCCAAGCGCAAATGCGCCTGGAAAGAAGGAGTTGCCTTTGAGCGGGTTTGCCTCTGGCATGAAGGGCAAATACGGTCCGCAAATTAGGGTTATTGCTTCCACGCAAGCCAACCGGCCCAGGCTGCAAAGGAGATGATGAGGACTTTCTGGGTGGCGGTGACGAATGGGGAGAATGGAATCGCGTCCACGTTCAGGAAGACGGCGAAGAGCGCAACGACGACCGCAAACCAGGCCGCCCAGGCGATTTCAGAGCAGCGGTGACGAAAGGTTGCGGCGACGATGACCGTTCCGCCGCCGACGGCAAAATAGCAGCCGAGGTTATGGACTGCCCCATTGACATCGAACGGCACGAGCGCTATCGTGCAAAGCCCGGCGAAATTGACGACCCCGCCAATGGCGATGCCGGTGCGCCGCCATCCCCGGCTGCGCCGCGCGAGCGACGCCCACACGAGTCCTACGCTTGTGGCAGAGAGAAACATTCCGGCCATAAACCAGTAGTGGCATACCGGGTATAGGACGCCCTTTACCTCGATTTCGCCAAGCGCGCTCAGCATCTGGCAAAAGGGGTTGTAGCCCCCACCCGGATAGATGACGGCGGCGACGATGAAGCATGCAAATGCCAGGGCACCAATTGCAGACACCAAAATGCCTTCCCTGGAACGGCAATCGGCAACAACGGCAATCGGCAAATACTCGCGGGAGCCGTCGGGCGCGCGTGCCACCGCCACCGCCTCCCCGGGCGACAGCGCCGATATGACGCCGTCATTGGAGATTGTCGCTACGTCGTTGTGGTATTTGAAGGCATGGTCGAATTTACTTATGGCGTTTGGCGGCATATATTGGGTTGTGTGGTCGGCATCGTAGCACCCCCACATCCCGGAATCGTGCAAAGTCTCGGCGCGGAGCGCCATTGTGTCCCCCGCCTGCAGCCGTGTTACGGCAAGGCGCAGGGTGCGGTTGGATCCGCCTCCGACGCGGGTGAAATGGACAAGGCCGCGTTTAAAGTCAAACTGCACGGCATCGAAGGTCTGTCCAGCCCAGGTCCCGGCATCCTTTTCCGGAAGTCCCGGAATCCACGGCAGCGAACGATTGATGTAGTCCACGTAGGCGGCGTCGCAAGGCTCGGAGACATGCCACAGGCCATCGACGCAGGACTGCAACTCTCCATGATGATGGCCGGAGATGGCCAGGGCGACGCGACCCGTCGCGGATAACGGCGCAAGCGCCTTGCGCAGGGGAAGAAATGTTTTCTTCTCCCCATCGTTCGCGGCGACGCCCGCAATTGGGGCATGGCTGGCCACGACCGCCAGCCAACCTGCGGGGAGCGTCCCGAGCACTTCTTTTGATAGCCACCGCAGTTGCGCTACGGAAACCTCGTCGGCACGGCCCCACCAGGAACGGCCTGGAATTACGCCTTCGTGCGTGTCCAACGCCACAAGGCGAACGCCCGCCGAAGGGAAATCGACAAAATAGGCGCAAGATCCGGGGGCGCCGGACATGGTGTGCGCCAGACGGCGCACGGCCTTGGTGTCGAGAAGAATGGCGGCCGTCTTCACAGCGCCATAGGTGAAGCCGTCTTCCACGTCTGGAGCCGCGCGAACGGTGAAGTCATGGTTGCCGTGCAGCGGCAGGAAGTCGCCGCCGGCAGCCTCGACGGCTGCGACCCAGAGCCGGCGGTAGCGTTCGACAGCCTCGTCTATCTCAAAGCGCGATCCGAAAGCGTCGGGGATGTCGCCTCCGCAGACAACCGTGCGAAGACCAGTTTCCGCAATCAATTCGGCCAAAAGTTCGCCGGAGCGGCAATGGTTTGATGGCACATGCAGGTCTGAAATGAACCAGAAACCGAAAGGGCAGGTCTTCGAAAGTTCACCGACGCGTGAGGCAAGCCGCGATATTTCCTCTTCGAACATTGTCTTTCCGCGCCATCCTGGACCTGCATCAACGCCCAACCGAATCAAACGCTCGCAAGGCCGTTTCGCGCAGGGCGAGGATGTCCTCCCCTTTTTGAGTTTGCACGCGCCTGCGCCGCCAATGCCAGCCTGTCCTGTCCCAGGCCGCATTCGACCGCTTCATCACATCGGCGAGGACGTCTTCCCTGCCGGCCGCCTTGAGCGCGTCGATCAGGCGGGCATCTTCAGCCGCCTCGCGCAGCGTCTCGTAGAGCGCGGTAATGGCGACATCCTCGCCAAGCGGCATTACCGCCTGGTAGTCGAGGTTGAGGACGCCCCAGGAGTCTATGTCCCACACGTCGATGTTGGGGTGGCAATACTCATAGTAGGCGAACCCGTTGAAGCCAAAGCGCCGGCATCTCCAGACCATCTCGCGGCCAGTTCTGCCGGCAGGGTGGCAATACATCGCATTGATGGGGCGGGGGTAAAGCCAAATCCATTCCATAAGCGCGCTGGCGGTGCTGGGCAGTCCATCTTCGGACGCCGACTCCCCATACCGGTCGTCGGCGTGGTCTGGTCGAGGCGTCGCGAGATAGGAGTGCGGGCATGAAATGTCAATGCAATCGTTGTATTCCGGCAGCAAGGCCCCTGCGACAGTCTCCGGTGAGTAAAAGGGAGAGTTGCCATCGCCTTTTCCCCTACCTGCATAGAAAAGCGGATCGCAGTGGAGACGCAGGTCCGGTGCGGCGTCCTTGACAAGACGGGCGAGGGCCATCACGGAACGGGCGTTGCCCGGCTGCGGCTCATCAGGCAGGAAAGCGGCGACGCGACTGCTCTCCAGACCTAAAAGGCGGCTACGCGCGAGGAATGCCCTTGCCCCATCCTGAATTCTCAGGCGATCGTTTTCCGAAAGCGCCGCGAACTCTCCTTTGGCGACGCGCTTGTAGAGTTCCGGGTCGCACCACTTGTCGCAGCCAACGCTGGCTTGCGGCACAGAGGAGAAGAATATGGCCTCCTTGGATCCAGGCTCAGGAAGAAAGCGGGTTGTGGTCGCGCCAATGCCGATGTATCGCTCGGCGTCTCGCGCCACGCGGCGCTCGCTCTCGAAAGGATACTGCTTCGTGAATGGCTCGTAGGCGTATATCCACATCGACTGCTGCGGAAGTGACAGATCGACGATTGTCAGCGGAATCGGGAGGGCCGCGCTTGCAGAGGCCGCTGGGTGAGTCGCGCTAGCGGCCACCGCGCGTAACGCACCGTCGCGCAATCCCGGCGCCGCGCCGCTCGTGGTGAGGCGCAGCATGACGACGCATCCTTCGCCCGGCCCTAGCGGGACTGCGCAGGGGAACCCCGCGACCTGCGACGGGTTTGCCAGGTATCGGCGAAGGAAGTTCTCGCGCGGAATGGCGTTCGTGAAGAAGAACGGGACAAGGTCGATCTCGTCCCTGTCGCCGTTGTTTATGCCGAATGCGTTCTCGGTGGCGAGCTTGACGCGTTCCAAGGCGGTGATCCGCCGCCTGGGCGGCGAAATCCGCATCGCGCCGCCAACGAGCAACTCGACCGCCACGCCATCGCCGAAGCCATCTGCCGACAGGCCGATGGATTGCGGCGCGTCAGTTCCGTTCACTACGGCGAAATAGCGGCTTTCTGTCTCATTCAACGCCATGGTGAGCGGGAAATCCGCCGGCGTCGTGCCAGAGGGTTTTGAATTCAGGCTAGGCGTGGGCATCGGGAGTATTGAGACCGCACCGCGCTCTCCGCCGGGGAATTCGAGCGCACCGTCAGACGCTATGCCGTCGATGGCCTCCGGGTATCGCGATGAGACTTCGCCGTCACCCCAGACGTAAACGTCGTCCAGGACAGTGCGGGATTCTGGCGGGACGGCCTGGAAGGAGAGGCGCAGGAAGTGGCCAGTGCCTCTGCAGCGCAACCGTGTGATGGCGCCCGTCGTTGAAAAGGCGATTCGATCATGCCAGTTGGCGCGGTCTTCGGAGAATTCGACGAATCCCCCCGCCTGGTGGCACTGCGCATGAAGCAGGGTCACTTCACTGAATTTGCAGGGGCGCTTGAAGTCAAAGGAAACAACAAGCGGCGAAGCGTCTTTCCGGCCCACAACCTGGGTGTCGGCTTCGGCCGGATGGCGGCGGAAGAGACGATAGGCGGGGACGGGTTCCCCTTTTGCCTCACGGGTATCGGAGGGGGCTTCCGGCGATGTCTCCCACTCGTATTCGACGCCGGTGAAAAGCCTGTCGCCGAACCAGCGCTGGTTCGGCGTGAGGAGCAGCCCCTCCGGAGCGCCGGACGGGTCTGGTGTCCCGTCAAACCAGCGGATAGGGATGGGAGCCGCCATGGCCGAGGCCATGGCGGCTATCGCCAAATGAGCGGCAAGACAGGGATGGCGCGTCAGGTGCATTTCGTCGCTATTTCAGCCCTGCGGTGCAGATTACCCTGAAACCCAGATTGGCGAAGTGCTTCGACGGGTCCGCGTACAAGCGCCTTGCGGAGCGCGCGTAGTTTGCGTTGAACTGCCAGGAGCCGCCACGCCTCACCCGAGCTGCAACAGTCGCGCCAGAAAGGGTTTTTGCGACATCGTTCGGATTGACATTCAAGAAACCCGCGTTGGCGCTGACGTCTGCTTCATACCAGTCGCCACACCATTCAAGCACGTTCCCCAGCATATCGTAGAGTCCCCAGTCGTTTGGGGCGTATGAGCCAACGATAGCCGTGCCGCAGTCTGGGTCGTAAGACGAGTTTGCGGTAGTGTTGGTGACATTGCCGGCATAGCGGGCAATCTTTGAAAGGTTTGCATCGACGGTCTGGTTGCTGTCACCGTTAAGGGCCACCTTGACTTGCATGGCGGATCCATCGGGATAGTATCCGGAGCCATTTCCCGCGCGACAGGCATATTCCCACTGCGCCTCACTGGGGAGGTCGAAGTCAAGGCCCGTCTTCAGGCGCAGAAGCCCCAGGAAACTGTCGTTCGTCGGATCCTGCGCCAGCGTTCCGGCTGCGGTTGTCGTTGAAGACGAAGAGGCGTGGGTAGTCCGGTGGGTGTTGCGGATTTCGTTGAATGAGATGTTTTCCATTGGGCGCGAGCCGCCTTCAACGCTGAAATACGCCTTTTGGGCTGAGTTGGTGGCAACAAGCCCCCATTGGGTCTGCGTGATTTCAAAGACGCCGATATAGTAGTTGTTTGTGAGGGACAAGTTGAAATTCTCCTCGGTTGTGACGCTGCGCTGCGTTCCTTCGGCGGTTGTGGATCCCATCGTCCATGTGATGTCGCGGGCCATGATCTTTCGCATAAGGAGCATGGTAGTCTTGTAGAGGTCGCTGGTGACGCCGCCGGGAACGAAGTCGGCTGCTGGGTAGTAGCGTCTTGGCGTTGCCGCCGTGGCGGCGGACGATATGTCCACGACCATGTAGTCCGGGGTGTTGTCGGTAGTCCAGGCGGTCACCACGGCACGCGCGCCGCCGTCTGGGATTTTGTGGTCGGGCCACGAGAGCGCAGGTTCCCATGTGATGGCGCGCGAACCAGCCTCGACCAGCTTCCAGACGTCGCCCTGGGCGTTGCAAACGGCCGCGCCGCCTATGCTTGTCCATCCGGGGTCGTCGGACGAGGCGCTTGTGTTGGCGTTGGTCTGCACGTCCAGAGTGACAACGGCGTCGCCGCCTTCAAGCGTGTAGGCGACGGTCACCGTGCGGCTTGGGTTCTGGGTCATTGCGACAGACGTTATTTGGGGCGTAGCCGCCAATGAGGCAAAGGCGGAGAAGGCCAGCGCGAAGAATGCGGTATCCAATCTATTGCTGGTGAAGTTCATGATTTGACTCCTTTTGTGGGGTGAGGTTGAAGGTTGTTGGGTTGAAGTCCTATCTCAGGACGATGGCGGTGGCGATAGCTTTGTCGGAGCGAAGCGCCACGCCTTTGCCGGCAAGGGAATGCGTCCCTGTGACGAGCGGGGCGGAAGCCGATGCCATGACGCTGGTGTGGGCCGCGGACGCGGCAATGGGGTCGCCATCGACGATGCATGTGGCGGCCGTGGCCAAGCCAGCCGCCATAGCGGCACCGATGGCTATGCAACAGCGTAGTTTGAGCATTGGGGGTCTTGCGGAATTTTCCATTTTGTCCTCCTTGGAGTAGGTTGTTTGTTGTACGGCATTCGTGGAACGCCGCGTCCCAACGCAATGTTGGCTACCATTCCATTATACTTCAGGCCGCATCGCATTGAAAGGAATAATATTCCCAGCAAATTGGATAATCTTTCCGGGTGGTTTTGCTATAATGGTCGGCTATGAAAATAAAGCACCTGGAGCATCTGGAGAACAGCGCCTATTTCGGCAACGGGAAGATGCCGTGCGTCGTGCGCGAGATGAAGGACGCGCCCAGCAACGCCTTTGTCGCTCTGCACGACCACGGCTTTTCGGAACTGGTTGTTGTCGCGTCGGGGAGCCTTCAGCATATCCACACAAAGGGCATCGAACGGATATCCACCGGCGACTTCTTCGTCATCCACCCCGGCGAACGCCACGGTTTCGCCGAACTTGCCGAGGGGACATCGGTGTTCAACATCCTTTTCGATAACGCCGCAATGCCCCAGGCCATGTCCCTCGCGGGATGCCCCCTGACGCCGCTCCTCTTCCCGCATGATGGCGACAGGGTCCGTGCGCGGCCATTGGGGCGCGTCCCGCGAAAAAGCCTAGGCGGCATCATCGGGATAATCAAGGCCATGCGCGGGGAAGGCGCCGGGCACCGCCTTTTCCGCCACGCCGTCTGCGCCTCGCTCTTCGCGGCGCTTGCCCTCACCCTGTCAAGATATCTGCGTGACCAGCCAGACGACCCGTCGGAGACCATCAAGGGCGAACTGGACTTCATCGCTGAGAACTATATGCGGAAAATCACCCTCGGCGAACTCCGCGCCGTCTCCGGGCGTTCCATGCGGGCGCTCTACAGGGAATTTTACAGGTTCTGCGGCAAAAGCCCCGGCGAATACATCATTTCCCTGCGCGTCGCCAAGGCGAAAGCCCTCCTTTCGCGAAACACGCCAACCTTGGACGAAGTGGCGGCGCAGACCGGTTTCTGTGACGCCAGCCACCTGTCGCGCACCCTTCGCGCCCATAAAGATTACTGAAAGGCATTTGCCCTTCATGTTAGCATAAAAGTGACAGACAATTAATAGATTTAATGTGGCCACCGGCAATCCGTGGGCCTTCGCGAACTCGGTTATCGTGGGCTTCCCGCCGCGCTCCAGTATCGCGTTCCAGTCGTCGGACAGAATCTGCCTCAAGCAATATCTCCCTTGCGACCAAGCAGCCGTGAGAACGGGACAATGGCGTCGAAATATCCGTCGGCCTCGACTCCGGGCGGACGTTGCGCAAACTTTTCCGTTCAAGGATGGGGATGTCCATGCGCGAATTCCGCTTCAACAACGCGCGGCGCGACAGGCAATAGCAGAACAAAGGGACAGGCAACTTGTCGCACCCTGTTTCCGACATTTTGATATCATTTTGATATAATATCTTCCCCATAGTCTTCCCCATAATAGTCAATCGTAAAAATCGTAGCATGGCGAAAATTGACAATCGACAAGCAATGCCCGACACTATCGACAACAATTCACCGCCGCCCAGGCGCTGCGCTTCCGCAGCCACGGCCTTCGCGGTTTTCGCCGCCGCCGCCCTCCTGCTACGCGCCCCCGCGCTTCTCCGGGCCGCCGACAACCTCCCGCTCGACTCCCCGCGCCGGCCGGCGTGCCTGGCCGCAATGCGGCACATCGCCGCGTTCTCGCACGCGCTCCGCCTCGACGCCCCCTGCCTCTTTTTTGAATCCACTGAAAGGAATTTCCTAGAATGAACCGCACCACATCCGCATTGCTCTCAACCATCGCCGTCATATCAGGCGCCTTCGCCGCGCCGCCGGAGGAGCCAGCCATCCCGCAGCCCGACGCCCCAGTCCTCATGATCGGCGACTCCATGATGCGCCTCCTCGGCCATGAGATGGAAAAGACCTTCAAGAAGGCCGGCGTCCAGCCTGCCGTCGCCTTCTCCTCCCTCGGCTCCGGCCTCGTCCGCCCTTCCGTCTTCGACTGGAACGCAAAGGTCGATGAGCTTCTCACCGCGCACAAGCCCAAGACGGTGTTCGTCGCCATCGGGACCAACGACCGCCAGGCCATCGAGGCCGAAGGCATCGGCACAATACGCTACGAAAACGCCGCCCAGTGGCGCGACGCATACTCCAAGTGCATCGGTGGCCTGATGGACCGCCTTGTCGCCGGCGGCGTCACCCGCGTCGTGTGGATGCTCCTCCCCGACATGAACGACACCGCCGTCCAGGAACACGCCCAGCTCGTCAATGAAATCGTCAGGGAGCAGGCCGTCGTCGGAAACCGCGGCGAGGCCGTCACCCTCCTCGACCTCGGCGCCATCCTGTCCCGCCGCCAAGGCAAGTTCACACGCTACCTAATGTCGCCCGACGGACGCTCCCTCGCAGTCCGCGACCCAGATGGCGTCCACCTCTCCGTCGATGGCGCAAAGTTCGTCGCACAGGCGATTCTCAAGCGCTACTGGGGCAAGTAGCGCCCCCCCACGCAGGCGCAGCCCTGACCCGTCCCGCCCCCAGCAACAACCTAGCGCCATCAGCCACCCCAGAATATGAACACGACACACAACCGTGCGGGCCTCGCCCTTTGCGCCATCGCGCTTGCGGCGGCGCTCCCCGCCTCCGCGGAGCCGCCGCGCTTCCTTGCGCCACTCCCCGAGGCCGTGCCCGAAAAATCCGCCTCCGAAATCCTCCCCATCCCGCAGGAGGCCGAGGAGGCGGACAAGGTTCTTTTCCAGGAGGCAATCGATGCCGCAAAGAAAGGAGCAGGACGTCTCCGTGACCGACGAGTCGGCCCTCCTCTACGCCGGTCTGGGCCACCTCCAGGACGAGGAGTACGAGGACGCCATCCCCTTCCTCGAAGAGGCGCTGCGCCGCGACCCCACCCTCCAGGCCGGATGGGAGGGCCTCGGCTGGGCCCACATCAAGATCGACGACATGGCCACGGCCAAGGCCATCTGGGAGTATTTCCGCCGCCTGATGCCGGAGCAGTCGCTTCCCTACGCCCTCCTCGGCCAGATGGCCGTAATTGAGCAGGACTGGCCCAAGGCCGACACGCTTTTCAGGAAATCGCTTGAAATCAAACCCGACCAATTCGATGTCCGCTACTGGTACGGGCAGAACCTCATGCGCCTTGGACGGGCGTTTGAGGCCGAGAGGATTTTCCGCGAACTGATTAGACTTGAGCCAGACCGCCTCGACGTTGAACACGACCTCGCCTCCCTCCTCATCCAGCGCCTTGAGTTTTCCGAGGCCGTCGAAATCTACCGCCGCATCAACGAGGAACTGCCGGACAACACCCGCTTCATGCTCGAGCAGGCCATGCTTGAGCTGAAGGTCGGCGAACTCGTGCGCGCCGACGAACTCTGCCGCGAAATCCTCGAACTCGACGAGGAGAACCTCGACGCCATGCGCCTCCGCGCCGACATCGCCGAGATTTCGGGCCTCAACGACATCACGCCGCTTGAGGACCTGATAGAGCAGACCGAAAACCCCATCCAGCGCGCCGCCCTCTCCATCCGCCTCGCGAACCGGTGCATCGCCGAGAACCGCCACAAGGCAGGCTCCTACGACCAGGGGAAGATCATCGGCCTCGTCGAAAGCGCCATCGCCGACAACCCGACATCCGTCGACTACCGCCTCCTCTTCGCCCAGATCCTCTTCATGAACGGAGATTTCGCGCGCGCGCATTCCACCGCCGTGGAAATCCTCGAACGCTTCAACCGCTGCCACTTCGAGGCCAAGCAGCTGCTGCTCGAAATCGCCATGCGCGAACTCCGCTACGATGACGCACTCCAAATCCTCGCAGACCTCTACTCCGGGATTCTCGCTACGGCCCCCGAGGCCCATTTCTACCGCGCCAGGATCTTCACAATGCAGGGCCGCTACGCCGAGGCCAAAAGCGAAATCGACATCGTCGAGGCCGCCGCCACCAAGGGCACCGTCCTCTCCCTCGTCTACACAGCCCTCACCGACAGCGACTGGACGCCGGCGACTTCCATACGCCGCCTCCACGAGCACATCCTCTCCCTCCAGCGCGAGGGCTGGACGCTCGTCCCGCCAACCGAACTCGAATCCCTGCTCAAGCCCGAGGAGGGCGAGGGCCGCAGCGCCCCGCCGCGCCAGGAGAGCGTCCCCGCCACGGCGCGCTTCTTCGACTACCTCCGCTGGTGCGTGACCGGCACCCGCAAGTTCGGCCCCAAGGCCGAAGCCGAAATCTCCCGCCCGAAGAAGTATTTCACTGTGATGTTCGACGGCGACCTCCGCTCCTCCCTCCTTCTCGGCAACGAGGTCGCCGAGGACTTCGGCGTCCCCTTCGGCATTTTCGTCCCCACCGCCCCCTCCAAGGACTATGTGCCCTCCCGCGCCGGCTGGGACGAAATACGCGACTACGCCAAGACCGGCAACTGGGTCGTCGGCAGCCAGCTATACGAGTCCTACGAGAAGAAGCCCGTCGACATGGACGGCAACGACCTCCGCGCCCCGCTCCCCAACCGCATCTGGAACCAGGACCGCAACCGCATCGAATCCATGAGCGAGTGGGACCGCCGGCTGCGCAACGAGTTCCGCGCAAGCCGCCTGACGCTCCGCCAGGAGATGGGCGCCGACGACGCCATCGTCCCGATGGTCTCCTACCCCTTCAGCGACATCGGCCTGAGCGGCGCCTGCAACCTGTACTCCATCCGCGACCCCGCCGGGACCATCGTCGCCGAGGCTTCCCGCTCCTACCGCCTCGGCTTCGTCCAGAGTTCCTCCGGCTACACCGTCTTCGGCGACAATCTCCTTATCTGCCGCCAGTATGCGCCGAATTGGACAGACGAGGGCTCTGATGTCGTCCGCCACGCCTACGAAAAGCACCCGCTTTTCATCGCCCGCAAGCTCCGCGCCGAGGTCTCAATGCTTATGAACCGCCCCAACGAGGCCAACGCCACGCTCGACGCCATGCGGCGCGACGGCTACCCCGACGCCCTCTGCCGCGAACTTGAGGCTTCCATCCACTCCCATTTCCAGAACAAGCCCGTCCGGGAACGCCCGCCCCTCATAGCCGACACCGACTACATGGACGACGCCACGAACGTCGTCATCAATTCGACGCTCCGCGAGGGGACCGACAACCCGCTCGTAAGCCTCGGCAACCCATACGTCGGAGCCCTCGCCTCCAACTCCAAGGCCAACGACCAGATCGAGACCACGACCTTCGGCGGCCGCGCGGGCATCGACCTCACCCGGAACACGACTTTCTCCATCGAGGCCACGCGCGGCTCCATGAAGCAGACTGTCCGCCCGCGCTGGGATGCCGTCGCCGTCACCAACGTGCCATACGCCAAGAGCAAATACAAATTCAAGATGGAGGAGCAGGTCGTAAAGGGGACCCTCACCCACCGCACCGAGAGCGGCGCCATACTCTCCGCCACCTTCGGCGTCGCGAAGAAAAAACTCAAGTCCGCACCCGGCATCGAGGACATCAACCTCCAGGACGACCTTAACTCCCACCAGTTCACCCTCCCCGAAGACGAAACCTCGTACATCGGGGCGCTCGGCGCCATCTGGAACCCGACCGACAACCTCCGGCTCAATGTCATACTCAGCCACGACTACGTGCCGTCGGCCGTCAAGAACATTGACTACAACGGCATCAGCGCCGCAATGCGCTGGCGCCCCGAAGACGCCTGGGTCGTCGATTCGCAGGTCCAGTACCGCTCGTACTCCGACGACAACGCCTTCTACAACGGCCAGATTGAGTCCATGTGGGAAACGGGCGCGGACAACGGCATCTGGGCCGGCGTCCATCTCGCCACCTTCTCCACAAGCCACCCCCACGACTTCTACTGGACGCCATACTGGGACCAGCGCATCCTGGGCGTCCTCCGCTACACACAGCATCGCGAGGGCTACGGCTTCACATTCAACCTGCTCGGCGGCATCAGCCAGTCGGAGGGCCGCGACGACCGCCTGTACGAGACCGAGGTAACCAGGGAACGCGAGGTTCTTGTCGATGGCGTGGCCAACACTGTCACCGAGACCGTCACCGAATACCAGCCGCTTGAGGACAAGGATGCCGGCTGGCACAAGGTCTGGGGCTTCTCCGGCACCTACGAGAAGGACCTGACCCCATCCCTGACCGTCATCATCGAGGGCCAGGTGATGGCCCTGCGCGACTACATCGACCACTCCGCGCTTCTCTACCTCCGCTACTACTTCTGACGCCGATTTGCTATAATGTCCCCATGCGAAAGAATTACGTGGAAGGGGAAATAGAGCAGTCTCCGGGAGAGGAGATCGCCAACGCCGTAACGCACGGCGTCGGCTTTCTCTTCGCCGTCGCGGCCCTCGCGGTCGGCACCGTGTTCGCATCCACCCATTCCTCCCCCAAGGTCGTCACCGCCGTGGCCATCTACGGCTCCACCCTCTGTCTGCTGTATCTTTCCTCCACCCTCTACCACGCCTTTCCCCAGGGCTTCCGCGCCAAGCGCGTCTTCCACATCTTCGACCATTCCTCCATCTACCTCCTCATCGCCGGCTCGTACACCCCGATCGTCCTCGGGGCGACCCCGCCCGCGATCGGCTGGACGATTTTCGGCATCGTATGGGGCATGGCCGCCCTCGGCGTCGTCATGAAGGCCTTCATGACCGGGCGCATGAAGGCCTTTTCCAACTTCACATACCTCGCCATGGGCTGGATGATCGTATTAGCCCTCAAACCGCTCTGGAACTCCATCGGCCCGCGCGGTTTCGCCTTCCTCGCCGCCGGCGGCCTCTGCTACTCGATCGGCTGGATTTTCTACCTTGTCCGCTCAATCCCGTTCGCCCATGCCATCTGGCACCTCTTCGTCCTTGCCGGCTCCATCCTCCACTTCTTCGCAATCCTCCTCTACGTTATCCTCCCAAATGGCTGACACGCCGACACCACCGCCAGTCGGGCGCCTTGCCCCTAGTCCGACGGGAGCCCTCCACATCGGCAACATCAGGACCCTGATGTGCGCCTGGCTTTCGGCGCGCTCCAAAGGCGGCCGCGTCGTGCTCCGCATCGAGGACCTCGACCATCCCAAGGTCAAGCGCGGCTCGACGGAGGCCCTGCTCGACGACCTCCGCTGGCTCGGCTTCGACTGGGACGAGGGCCCGGACGTTGGCGGCCCCAGCGCACCATACGTCCAGTCGCTTCGCACCGACCTCTACCGCGACGCACTTTCAACACTCCGCGCCAGTGGCCTCGCCTACCCCTGCGTCTGCACCCGCTCCGAAATCGAACGCTGCCAGTCCGCGCCACACGCCGGGGAAACCCTCCGCTACGACGGACGCTGCCGCGACCGCTTCCCCTCCTACGGCGCCGCCATGGCCGCATCTGGCGGCCGCCCGCCGGCCTGGCGCTTCCGGATCCCCGACGCGGCCTCCGGCCACTCTCAGGTAGTTTCCTTCACCGACCTCTTCGCCGGCCCATTCTCCCAGGACGTCTCGGCCTTTTCCGGCGATTTCGCCATCGCGCGCAACTCCGACGGCGCCGGCTACGCTCTCGCCGTCGTCGTGGACGACGCCGCCATGGGCGTTACCGAGGTCGTCCGCGGCGACGACCTGCTCCCCGCCACCCCCGCGCAAATCCTCATCCACCAGGCCCTACGCCTGCCAACCCCACGATACTGCCACCTGCCACTCGTCGTCGGCCCGGACGGCCGCCGCCTCGCCAAGCGCCACGGCGACAGCCGCGTCTCCGCCTTCCGCGAAGCCGGCGTCGGCCCCGCCTCCATCATCGGCTTCCTCGCCGCCTCGCTTGGATGGCTCCCCTCCCCGTCCCCGGCCTCCCTCCGCGACCTCGTCCCGCTTTTCTCTCTCCCCTCCATCCCCCGCGCCCCTCTCGTTTTCACCCCCGACCTCCTTCTTCCCCACTCTTCCCCAGGTCGCTAAAGCCCCTCCCCCACCATGTCCATTACCCAAATTTTCCGTCCGGCCCGCCTTTCACGCGGCAACACCTCCATCACCGTCCAGCAGCCCATCGACCGCGCGGCATGGGTCTGGCATCCCGCACTCGCCTCCGAAATCCCCGGCAGCGTCCCGCGCCTCCTGCGCTTCCGCTGTCCTTTCACGACCTCCGGCGAACCTTTCCTTTTCGACATCTCCGCCGACGAGCGCTTCATCCTCCTCCTTGACGGCGCAATCGTCGCCCGCGGCCCAAACCGCGCCTCCGTCGAAAATTGGCAATACCAGTCGTACCGCGCCGAACTCGCACCAGGCCAGCACCTTTTCGAAGCCATCTGCTGGACCATCGGTCCCAATGCGCCACTTGCCCAGCTTTCATGGAAGGGCGGCTTCATCTTCTGCGCCGACGGCAACTGCGCCGGCGCCCTGACCACCGGCTCCCCGTCCTCCGCATGGCAGGTCGGCATCGCCGGCGGCCTGTCAACGGCGCCGGCCACCCCGGGGTCTGGCGCCTGGGGCGTCGGCGGGACCTTCGTCGAAACCGGCGACGGCCCCATCTCCAGCATCCCCGCCGAATTCGTCGAACCGGCAATCGTCCGCAAACCCATCTCCGCCGAACCCGGCTCACGCAACTACGGCAGTCGCCAGCCTGGATGGATGCTTTTCCCCACGCAGATCCCCGACCAGCTGGAACGCCCCATCGCGCCCGGCGCCTTCCGCGCCGTCAACATCTCCCGCGACCAGCCCACGCCACCCGCCGGCTGCCAGGAGCCGCAGCCCTTCTTCTACTCCGCGGCTGACGCCGTATCCCCGCTTGTCAGGGCATTCGACTCCCTCCTCCGCGACTCCGCGCCCCTTTCCGTCCCGCCGCACTCCACCCTGCACGCCCTCTGGGACCTCGGCGACTACTACTCGGCATACCCCGTCCTCTCCACCACGGGCGGCCAGGGTTCCAGCATCCGAATCCTCTTCCACGAATCACTCAAGGCGGAGGACGGCCTCAAGCACCACCGCGACGAGTTCGTCGGCAAGGCCCTCCTTGGCTTCGGCGACGAATACCGCCCGGCGCCGGCCGCGCCAGGCCAGCCTTCCACCTTCACCCCGCTGTGGTGGCGCGCCGGCCGCTGGGCGGAAATCGAGGTTTCAACCGACGCGTCGCCTGTCACCCTGATCGGGCTCTCCCTCGTGGAGTCCAGATACCCACTCGAACGCGAAGGGGCGTTCGACTGCGACGACCCCACGCTCGGGCCAGTCCAGAAGATATGCCTTCGCGGGATGCAGATGTGCTGCCACGAAATGATTTTCGACTGTCCCTTCTTCGAACAGCAGATGTATCCCGGCGACACCCGCATCCAGCTCCTCGTCCTATCCGCACTTACGCGCGACGACCGCATGGCCCGCCGCGCCATCGAAATCTTCGCCAAAAGCGCCCGCGACGACGGCATGGTCCCCTTCAACTTCCCATCCCGCAACATCCAGGAGGGCGCCACCTACACGCTCTGCTGGCTCCTGATGTTCCGCGACTTCCTCTACTTCCATGACAACCCCGAATGGCTCCGCGCCCAGCTCCCGGCCATGCGCCACACACTGTCCGGAATCGCCGCATACGAGGATCCCGACGGAATCCTGCGCAACCTCCCGGGCTGGAACTTCCTCGACTGGATCGCCAATTCGCCCCACCGCAACGGATCCTGGGCCCCTGGATCGCTTGAGGGGGACACCTCGCGCGGCTCGATCTTCAGTCTTCTCTGGATCATCGCCCTCAAGGGCGCGGCCGATGTCGAAACCGCCCTCGGCGACACCATGATGGGCGACTACTGGAGGGCCAAGGCCCGGCGCACCGCCGATTCGGTAATCCGCATCTTCTGGAGCGCCGAGCATGGAATGATCGCCGATTCCGACGCCTTCGACAGCTTCTCCGAACACGCGCTCTCACTCGCCATCGTCGCCGACATCCTCCCGCCGGAGCAACGCGCGCTCGCCTCTCGCGCGCTCCTTGGGGAGAAACGCCTTTCCCGCGCGTCAGTCTACTTCTCCCACTACCTCTTCGAGGCATATTTCCTGATTGGGCGCGGCGACCTCTTCCTAAGGCGCCTCGACCTCTGGCGCCACTACGTCGCTCTCGGCCTCCGCACGCCGCTTGAGGCCCCCGAGGGCGGCAAGAACGGGCAGCGCGAGGCCCGCAGCGACTGCCACGCCTGGGGTTCCCATCCCATCTTCTGGCTTCAGTCCGGCGTCGCCGGCGTCATGCCGGCCTCGCCATTCTTCTCCACCGTCCGCGTGGCGCCCCAGCCCGGTTCGCTCCGCTTCATCAAGTCACGCGTCCCGCACCCGCGCGGGTTCATCGACGTCGACCTTGCATTCGACAATGGAAGGGCCTCTGGCACCATCACCCTCCCGGCCGGAATCCCCGGCACTTTCGAATACGCAGGCTCAACCGTCGCACTCAAGCCCGGAGCCAACTCAGTCTGACGCGCCTGAAGCCGCATCGCCCAATGGCGGCGCGCAATTCCGCGCGCGCAGCCGTCAGGCCATCACTTCGCAAATCGCGTCGGCCCCGGCCAGCAGCATCGCGAGCCTGTCGATGCCAACCGCGATCCCGCCGCATTCAGGAAACTCCCCCCGCTCCAGCATGCCTAGGAAGTCCTCGTCGAGCGGGTAGTCGTCCTCGCCAATGGCCCGCCGCTCGGCCCGCGCGGCCTCAAAGCGCCGCCGCTGCTCCGCGCCATCGGTCAATTCGCCAAAGGCGTTTGCAAGCTCTATTCCGCAGACATACAGCTCCCAGCGCTCAGCGACGCGCGGGTCCGCCGTGCTAAGCCTTGAAAGTGACGCCGCCTCGCGCGGATACCCGTAAAGCACGCACGGCACATCCTTCGGCAGTCCCGGTTCGACCTTCAGCGCCATGTCCTCGTCGAAGCGGTCCTGGTCAAACGATTCCAGCGGATCCCAGCCCGCAAATTCCCTGTAGGCGTCGCGGACGGGAATCACGCGCCACTCCGCGCCAAGGTCGCATTTCCTCCCGCGGTATTCGACCTCAAGCCCCCCGCGGGACTTGGCCGCGGCGTATCTCGCAAGGTCTCGCATCTCATCCAGGATGTCAAGCGCCGAAGCGCCGCGGCGGTACCATTCGAGCATCGTGAATTCCGGGTTGTGGATGCGCCCCCTCTCGCCGGCGCGGAAGCATGGCCCAATCTGGAAAATCCTTTCGGCGCCGCCGCCCACCAGCTTCTTCATCTGCAATTCGGGGGATGCGCGCAGCCAGCCATGACCGCACTGCGGACAGTCTATGTGGGGCTCCGGGGCCGGGGCCGCAATCCAGACCGGCGTCGTAACCTCGATGTAGGCACGCGCGTGGAACCAGTCGCGCATTGCCGAAGTCAGCCTGTCCCTCAGGACCAGTTTTTCAAAAGTGCCTGCCATTGTCATCAACAGCTCCGCCTACCTTGAATATCGCCATTCCACCGGTTCGTCTCCCTCGTACCGCATGAAGCCATGGAATGGGCGTGGGTCGCCATCGAAAACCAGAGGCAGGAAAAGCGCGTCGCCCTTCCACATCGGCAGCGAAGGAATGCTGCCTATGTCAATCCAGGAAAGGCGGCCCTCGTCGCTGGCGTCGAACGGGCGGCCGGAGAACTTGTCAACAATGAACACGAAGGCGAGCCAGTGCTCCTTTTTCGGCCCGAAATCCTGCCAGACGATTGTCCCCCTCAGGCTCATTTCAATTACATTCAGCCCCGTTTCCTCCATGATTTCGCGTCGCATCCCCTCATCGACGCTCTCCCCGAATTCGACCTTCCCGCCGATTCCGTTCCACTTCCCCTTGTTCTCGTCACCTTCCTTGAACGTTCGGTGCACCATCAGCACCCTTTCCCCGTCCCTGATGAACGCCAGCGTCCCCACGATTGGCCTGAACCTTGAAGGGAGACACCCTTCTTTTATAACGCGCGTACCCACTTTCAGCCTCCTTGCCCTTGCCTTCTTGCCTTGTTGATTTATGCCCTGCGCCGTCCGGCGCAGAAAAGAAGCGTATTCCCTCCAACGCAGAACTCCTTGGGATATGTCAGTATCTCCTGGCACGTGCTCGCATCGGCAATCGCCTTCCTGACGAACACCTCCGAGCCAAATGCGACTCCTCGCGACACCGCCTGCTCCCGCCGTTTCATTGCCGCCGCAGTAGTCGCCAATACGAGTTTCCCCTGGCTTTTGCCATCGCCGCCACCCGCGCCGGCATTCTCAGCGCAGTTGCCCTTACCCGTTGCCCTTGCCACGGCAGCGCCTTCGCTTCCGACCGCTTCCCCAGCTTGGGATTCGCCGGCTTCATCCTCAATCAGCGTACGACGAATAATCTCCACATGCTCCTTCCACTTGGCAGCCTTGGTTGCATTTGACTGGACAGCTGACAGAAGCGCATTCTTTGCGTCATAGTCACCCTGGCAGGCGGCGCCATACCCGCTCCACGCATATCGGCCCGGATCCTTGACAATGCCGGCCCGAACCGGATTCATCGTTATATATGTCGAGATTGCGCCTAGGGCATCATGCGAACCTTCAACAAGTACACTGTGGAATGGCCCCTGCCAGATTGTCCCTTCGAGGTTTCCATGGTTTGAGCAATACCACAGGGAAAACCGCTGCTTGAAGGTTTTCATGAACTCCGAGATGTCGAACATCCTCCTGCGGAAAGCCGCGGTCTCACTTTCGGCGATTGCACCGGCCCCCGTCTCCTGAAGCGCCCTCCACCGGGCCTGTATCCTGCTGGCCTTTTTTTCTCCATAGAGGACGGAAATCCTGTCATCGAGTTCGTCTCGGCTGACCTCCCGCTTCTCCGGCACATGCACCAGCAAATGGAAATGATTATCCATGATGCAGTAGTTCACGATTTTCACGCCGGAGAAATACTCCGCGCGTCTCAGCATCTTCAGGAACATGCCTTTGACATCGTCTGTCAGAAGGAAATGCTGCAATGCGCACCTACTCATCACGTGATAGTGGGCGTTACCTTCAACCTTGACTCTGGCTCTTCTCATGTTGTGCTACTCCTCATTAAAGAAGGGTGTCTCCCTTCAATTACCTTCAATTATAATTTATCAAAAAAGAGGGTGGTTTTCAAGGCAATTTTTGGTAGAATAGTTTCATGAACACTCCATCATTCATTTTCGCCAAGGTTGGCGCAGTTGCCGCGGCCGCATTCCTTCTAGCAAACATGGCGGAGTCGGCGCCATTGGACAACGCCTGGCTCAAGGGGACAACCGACAAGCCACCCCTGTCCTATGAACCGGGCGAAGAGATGGTTTTCACCATCGAGCCAGTTGGCGTTGAAGGCGACATCCAAGATGGGGAATACTCGCTGGAATGGATTCTTTCCGATGACTTCGGCCGCAATGAATCCGGCCGCGTCCCCTTCTCCACCGAGCCGTTCACTTTCAGGACAAGCCTTGACCAGCCGGGGTTCGTCCGCCTTCAGGCCTACGTCCTCGACAAAGACGGGAAGCGTTATGTCAAGAAGTTCACAGGAGACTCCACGACCCCCGAAGGCCGCGAGGCAATGAACAGGTTCGAGAAGCAGAAAAAGAACGTTTTCTTCGACGGCGGCGCCGCCGTGCGTCCCGACCTCCTTGCCCCGCCCGAAGAGCCTGCCGACTTCGACGAGTTCTGGGCCAGGCAGTTCGCGAGGCTCGACCTCGTCCCGATCAAGGCCGACCGCATCGAGATCGAAAGCCCGCAGCCGAAGGCGAGGCTCTACGCGGTCCGCATCGACTGCGCCGGCCTTCGCCCGGTGACGGGCTACCTCTCCGTGCCGAAGGACGTTGAGAATGGCGCAACCTTCCCCGCCCGTCTCGAAACGCACGGCTACAGCGGCAACCGCTGCACCCACGGCAGGCCGGGCTGGGGGCGCGACAACGAGATTGTCCTCAACATCAACGCGCACGGCCTCAAGCTCGTCGAATTCGGAGCAACGGAAGCGGATACGAAGGCGCTTCGCTGGGAAATCCGCTCCGGCGGGCGCGACTATGCGTTCGACCCCGAGCAGAACAAGGATCCTGAAACGGCCTATTTCAACGGCATGGTGCTTCGCGTCAAGCGCGCCCTCCAGTTTCTCAAGACCGTCGAGGGCTGGAACGGCGCGGACCTCATCGCCTCCGGAGGAAGCCAGGGCGGGCTCCAGACGATCTGGGCCGCCGGCTGCGGCGAGGGTGTTACCCGCGCCGACAGCGGCATCACATGGTGCTGCGATCTTCCATGGAACGCCAAGCGCAACGGCTGGTACATCCCCTGGGTCGACGCCCTTGGATACTACGACGCGGTGACGTGGGCAAAGCGCATTCCCCAGAACTGCCATGTCAACATAACCCGCGCGGGGATAGGCGACTACACCTGTCCGCCGATGGGCCTGGCAAAGCTTTGGAACGCCATTCACCCAGGCAACCGCGAAATCCACTGGGTGCAGGGTTCCGAGCACGGGTATGTCCCGCCCGAATACGAGGGCCGCGACTTCCCGATTTTCGATGCAGAGTAGCAAAGATTCCCCAATACAAGTTTGCAGGCTACAGATTGGAACTGGCCGGAAATCCGGCCAGTTCCTTTTTTTTTGAGGAGGAATTGGCAAGTTGGCCGGGCTGGACGCCGTCAAGACCCGGGATGGCGCACGGCAACGGCAGTGCCGCATCGCGGCCTGCAAGCGCCGCCATTCACTGCGACTACTTTTCCGCGGTGACGTAGACGCCACCGGGGCCTTCGGCGGCTGCCGGCAATTCGCCGCCATCGGCGGCGCCGTAGGAGAAGGCCACTTCACTGGAGGCGGTGATTCCTGAATAGAGGCGGTCAAGCGTTGCCGCCCGGACGGAAGGCCGGAGCTCGCATTCCCAGACGACGAAGACGCGCCACCCCGATTCGGCCCACATGGACTCGTGGAGGCGGTCGCGCTCGACGTTGCGCCTGAACTTCTCCTTCCAGAAGCGGACATGGCTTTTCGGGGTAGTGGCGACCTTGCACCCGCTGTGGCGATGCCAGAAGCACCCGCGCACCTCAACGATGGCATTGAACTTGCGGAGAACAATGTCCGGATGGCCTGGAAGACGCGCGACATTCACGCGAAACCGCAGGCCATGCGCGAAAAGGAAGCGGCGCACGACAAGTTCGGGTTTCGTGTCGCGGCTCCTGATGCGGCTCATGGTCCAGCTTCGCCGCTCCCTTGACAGCGTGTCGGTCATTGTCCCAGCCTGCGCCAGAATCAGGATTGCAGTTCCGCAAGGAGGCGGCGCAGTTCGCCGGCCTTGCTTCTGGCCTTGGCGGCGCGCTCCATGGCCGAATTGTCGCCGGCGAACTTGGCATAGGCGTTTATGACTTCAGGCGCAGGCGTCTCAAGTTCCGCTATGGCCTGCCGGAGTTCGGCGAGAAGGGGCGCGCATTCCGAATCGCGCCCGAGCTGGCGCAGGGCCTTAGCGCGCCAGTAGTCCATTTCGCCGGCATGGATCCAGCCCTTGAGCGCGTTTTCGAGTTCGGCGCGGCATCCCGCCTCGTCGCCGAGCGCCTTGCGGCACTGCGCCATGAAGTAGCGGCTCTTAGGCTCGGTTCCGGCGTCGCCGGGGCGGCCGGCCTGGAGGTTTTCGGGGTAGGTCGTAGACTCCTCGAAGAAAGCGAGAGCCTTTGCGAAGTCGCCGCGCCCCATCGCCTCGGTGCCGAGGCCGAGGCAGGCATCGACAAATGGGGCCAGAAGGCCGTCTGCGCCTTCCCAGACATGGAAGCGGCGGCCTGTGAGGATTGCATGGGCTTCGGCGAAGCGGCCGACGGCGTTGAGGGCGTAGGCAAGGCGGAGCATGCATGGGTCGTATGACTCCGCCGCCGCGCGGTATTTTTCGAGAAGGGCCACGCGCTCCGCTGCCGGAATGTCAAGTTTTTCGGCGAGCTTGGAGGCTTCGTCGAGGGTGCGGAAATTCAGCGGATCGGCTTCGAGGGCGCGCAGGTAGACATCGTATGCCTCGCGGCTGGCGATTCCGGACGGGACGCCGGTATTCGTGAAGTAGGTGCCGGGATGCGAGAGGCCGAAGGCTATGCAGCGCAGCGCGAGGGCATGGCGCGGCGCGAGGGCGACGCACTTCCTCCAGTCTTCGAGCGCGGCGTCCTTGCGGTCGTGGTTCCATTCGCAGCAACCTAGGTAGTAGTGGAGGTTGGGGAAGGCCGGGAGAACGGCGGAGTTCCCTCCGCCGCACTGGACAGAAGCCGAGGCGGCGGCGCACTGGGCAGAAGCCGAAGCGGGCGTGGCGAGCGCGATGCGCAGGGCCTCCTCCTCTTCGAGGCGGTTCGGGAAGACATAGTCGGTCGGCATGGCCTCGGCGTCGCGCCATGCGGCTAGGGCGGCGGGGATGTCGCCCTTCTTCGCGAGGGCCGCGCCCTTGAAGACGCCGAAGAGGGCGTTGCGGAGCGAATCGCAGGCCGCGATTGTCTCGGACAGCGGGAGGGCTTCGGGGCCGGTGCGGAAGGGCTTTTCGGAGGCGGCGCCAGCAAGCGCGGCATCGCAAAGGCGGATTACGTCGTCCCACAGGCCGACGCCCCAGTAGTCGGAGACCGCCTCAAGGAGCTGCTGCGCCTTGATTCCGCGGTTCGCCAGCGCGGCGGCTGCGCCGTCACGCTCGGCGATGGCCCAGACTTCAAGCGGGTCGCAGGCAAGGGCGCGGTCGAAGCACTCATCCGCGCCGTTTCCGGCGCGGCGCAGGAAAATCCCCTTCATCGTCCAGAGTTTGGCTTCGTCCTGTCCCAGCGCGAGGGCGTCGTCGATTCGGACGAGGGCTTCCGCGAAATCGCCGCGCAGCGAGGCGATTCGGGCGAGCTCCACGAAGGACTCCTTCTTGTGCGTGAGGCGCCAGGTGCAGCGCCAGAATAGATCCTCGGCGCGCTTGAGGTTCCCGAGGTGGCGCTCGACGAGGGCGAGGTAGTACTCCGGGGCGGCGTCGAGGGCGCGCGTGTGGTTCTGCGTGGCGCGGGCGACGGCGCGCTCAAGATATGGCTTCGCCGCGACGAAGGAGCCCTCCTTCGCGAGGCGGACGCCCATTGCGAGGTTGGCGCGGGTGTAGTCCGGGTCGATTTCAAGTGCGCGTTCGTAGTAGGGGACGGGATCGACGAGGCCGTTGTGGAACTGGTCGAGCCTGAGCCCCGTCTCGTAGGCGAGTTCGGCGCTTGTGTATTCCTTCGGCGGCTTCGGATTGGCGACCTTGGGAGGAAGCGGGTCGCGCGGGTCTGGGCCGACGGGCGTGTAGGAGAGGAACTCGTGGCCGGAGGCGTCGAAAATCGCGGCGGTGTAGCGCTGGTCGGCCGTTTCCGTGTCCGCCGGGATGATTTCTCGCCAGGGGTTGTCGGGACCGATTGAAACGCCCTGCTCCTCGAAGACGCAGTCGCGGTCGCGGAAGAGGCGGACTGTGCAGCCTTCAAGTTCGCGCGTTGAGTGGAAGCCGACGAGGAGCGAGCCGTCCTTTTGGCGGTCAACGTTCACGGCGCCGTCGACCGTCACGTTCTTGACGCCGCCAATGCCCTTGACCGGGAACCAGAACTGCTCGACCTTGCGCGTCTCGTAGGGGGCGATCCAGGAATAGTCCGGCTGGTTGTCGCTCCAGCAGCCGACCATGAGCTCAAGGTACGGGCCGTCGTTGTCGGTAAGGACCTTGTCCCAGACATGGGCCTCGGGGAAGTTGCCCCAGAGGAAGAACTTCTTGCCGACGGTGATGTGGCGGTTGGAGACATGGACTGTGCCGCACTGCCTGCCGTGGTCGTAGCCGGCCATGAAGGCGTTGTCGGGGTCCATGCCGAAGATGGAGCGCGACTCGATTGTGAAGTTGCGCCACCACGAGAGGTCCATGTCCCCCTCGATGTCGTTGGCGTACTTCGAGCGCTGCGAGGGCAGCAGCTCCAGCTCCTCCTTGCGCGGGCCTATGGGATAGTGCGTCCAGTAGTTCTTGTGGTGGTCGAAGCCGAGGTGCATCGACGGCGGGAAGAGAATCTGGTAGTCGTCGCCGCAGTGGACGGAGACGTTCGCCCAGTAGATCATCGACTCGATCCACGGCCCGCGGTTCATGAAGATGTTCCGGGCGCGCAGGACGGCGCGATCGGGGAGGAGCGAAAGCCCGATTGTCCATTTGAGGCGGCGGCGCAGCTCGGTCTCTCCGATCCAGACCGTCGGGGTGCCGTCCGGGGCTGTCGTCGTGCGCCAGTCGATTGGCATGGCGGTAGTCGCGCGGTGGTGGTGCGGGAAGTTCCATTCGACGCCGCCGGAGATCCACGCGCCCAGCATGCCTATGAGTGCGGGCTTCACGACATGCTGGCGGTAGAAGGTCTCGTAGCCGGTCTGCTTGTCGGTGAAATTGAGCAGGTGTCCGCCATGTTCCGGAAGAAGGCCGAGGTGGAACCACTTGTTTTCCAGGGTCAGGTACTTGTAGGTTTCATCGGCGCGCCCGTCATGCAGGACATCCTGCATCGGGTACGGGTAGACGCGGCCCTGGGCGCCCTGGTAGACGCGACCGGTGTAGAAAATCGGCGTCTTGTCGTATCCGCCTGGGGCGTATGTCGGGAGGACTATGGAGTCTTCGCGGAAAATTGGGGTGTTTTTCATACGTTAAGATTATACCACCTGGCTCCTGGCAGATGCGAACTATAATGAACGCAAAATAGCAACTTTTATGCAGGATTCCCGCCTTTTCGACGTGGAAGGAACCGAAGGCAAGGTTTACTTGAAGAGCCCTTCCGCTGAAGACTCCGAGTGGCGCTGGTACATCGCGGCGGCGGTTTCGCGGCAGGCGCCGACAAGCTCGGGATACGGCACGTCGCAGATTGAGACAAAGCCGCATGGGAAGTTCTCACCGTCAAAGCGACCGGTGAGCGGCTGGTCCTGGTACTGGAACCAGTGGCAGCCGACGTAGCGCGGATCGTCCAGGCATGTTTCAACGTAGTGGCGGAAACGCGCCGCACGGTCCTCGGCCCCGAAGGCGTGTACCAGACCGTGGGAGAACTGCCCACGCCCGCCCGTGCAGAAGTGGAACTCGCCAATCAGGAGCGGCTTGTCCGGCGCGCCCCGCGGCAAGTCGCAGGAAGGCTCCAAGTCGTAGTGGTTTGCGCTTACGACATCGCAATGGCGTGCCGCCGCAAGCCACACCGAGTCAATCTCCCCGAAGTCGTTGTGGATGCGCGAGCCAAGGTAGAGGTGATTCGGAAGGGCCTCCTTGAGTGCGGCGCGGATGGTCGAGTAATAGGCCTCCGCCACGGCGGCGACATTCGTCCCGCAGCCGTCCCAGCCGAGTTCGTTATCGACGAATACGCCCAGGCACCAGGGGTCATCCTTGATTTTCGCGGCAAGAATCGCGGCCGCCGCCGCGATGTCTTCGGCGAACCTTGGTGAGAACACGTCAGGGACGGCACGCCCGTGGGCCTTGCTTCCGTTCCATGTCGGGAGCACGGTTCGCGACGAGAAGTCGATGCAGGCGCAATACGGTGTGCGGCGCGACTCCCAAACGCAGTCGTGGTTCCAGTTGCCGATGGTGTTGAGGCCCCATGCCCTGAAGCGGCGGTGCACGGCCCCGGCATGGCGCGCCCTCCAGCCGTCGCCGTATTTGCGTTTGAGGTTTTCGCGCAATGGCCACGCTTCCGCAGCATCCGACCTGCATTCGAAGAAAGACTCGCGCCCGGCAACGCGCGTAGGCAGTCCCGGATAGACGCTGCACACGCCGAGGGACCAAAACAAATGCCCGTCGGGATTGACGAACCACCAGCGGCCATCAACCTTTTCCGTGCGGAAGAAGCCGGTCGCCGCGAGTTGCGGGCCATCCGCCCAGCCGCCGAATCTGTCGGCATTGGGGACCGGGCCGGCGGCGTTGGCGGCAAGCCAGGCCTCCTCTGCGTCGCGCGCCTCGGCCAATTCGGCGTCGGAGTGAATCTTGCCCGGCCACTCGTCGTGGCGGAATTGCCCATAGCGGTCAACGAACGGGAAGAAAGTTCCGGAGGGGATCACCTTCGGCCTCAGGGCGACAAACGCGGTGTCAACGCCCAGGACGACGGGAAGGATGCGGCCAGCGGCGACCTGCACCGACGGCGATGGGGCCACATCGGCGGACACCTCGATCCGCCCCGTCCTTGAGAAATCGGGGAGGTCGCCCAACGATGGCACCTTGCCCAGCATTCCCTCCAAGTCCACGGGGGAGTCGGTGGCGTAGGGAGTGTCGTTGAGCGGGACGACGATCATGCGAACGCCGCCGGGCGGGATGCGGGTCGCGCGCCACGGGGCTTTCAACCGGCCATCCCCGTCCGAGGACATCCCGTCGCCGAAGACGGCGACGCGAACACGCTGCGCCTGATCGGTCGCGTTGCTCAAGGCGACGCGCACCTCGCCTACGCCGGAAAGGTCCCACGCCCCGATGCCATGCGGTGGCGCTATGCAAAGGCATGGGCGGCCACCGCCAACGGATTTTTCCACGGCAAATGGCAGCGACTCCTCCGCCGCGCCGAACGCGACTGCGAAAAGCCACGCGGCAATGCAGGCAAGCATTTTCATGATGGTTTCCTTGTTGAAACTGCGCAGGAAGCCGGGACGCGGAAGCGCCCATTTCTGATGTCATCTTCCCGGAAGGCGGCGAAAAGGATCTGCCGCGTACCAGTGCGGTCGTGGTCGTAAACGACGGCGATGCGGCCGTCGGGGAGCTGCTGGCCGTCGGGATAGGAGACATTCTCGCGCCCAGTGTCCAAAGGCAGCGCCCAAGGCCATGTCGCGCCGTCGTCTTCGGAGAGATACGCCGTCATGTCGCGGCGTCCGTTTCCGGATTCGCCGGGGAGTCCGTTCTTCACGAGGAGGAGGTTGCCGGAAGCGAGCCGCCGGACGAAGAACCGCGAACTTGTGTGCGGCAGGGCGGATGGCCTGGGTTCGGTCCACGTCCATCCGCCATCCGCCGATTCGGCCTCCCATAGGGCGTTTGGCCCGGTTGCCGCGCGGATGTAGAGTCGCAGCCGCCCGCCCGCGAGTTCAACGATCTGGTGCTCGTCGAACGTCCGCTCGTTTTCCGGAAGAGTGGCCCCGCCGCGCTCAACGAAGGTTCCGCCGCCGTCGGTCGAGGCGTACACGCACGCGCTGGGCGCCTCCTTCCAGTGCGCCACGGGGAAGAGCCACGTGCCATCAGAAACGACCGTCGGCTTGCACATCATCACGCCACGCGCGATTTGCCTGAAGCACTGCGAGCCGGCAAGCGCATCTATGTCCGGCACGGCCTCCGGGTCGAGTTCGGCCATCATGAGCCTGTCGTTCGACGGGTCGCAACGACATCCGGCGTATTTGTCGGATGGATCGGCGGCTGGCGGACAGGTCCGCTCCGTCCACGTCCAGCGCAATACGCCGTCCGGCGACACCCAGAGTTCCGGATCGAACGCGCGGACGGGGCCGCCGGGGTCGGGATCGTAAACGAGGACTTCACGCCATGTCGATCCGCCGTCGGCGCTTGTCGAAAGGATCAGGTAGTTGTCCGCGACCTCGCACCCGGTGGCGCTGGCGTACCACGTCGCCCAAAGGCGTCCGCCGGAAGGCGATGCAGCAAGCGACGGAATTCCCTCGTGGCAGCGCGTTTCTGGCGCGTATGGGCCCAGCGGGACAGTGAAGACCGCGCCGGCCATGCGCGCAACGGCGCGGCGGGCCGGCGCGGCTGAATGGGTGTTTGCCATGTGCGGTTACTTCAGCCCGGCGGAGCAGACGACGCGGAAGCCGATGTGGTAGTAGCGGTCCGACACCGCGCTGCCGTCGCGATACGCCGGCCGGCAGTCGCCCGCCACGTTGCGCCAGCCCCCGCCCCGCCTCACGCGGTTCGCGCCCGCCGCACCGGAGAGGGTCTTCGCAGGGGCGGAGGGGTCGATGTTCACCGCGCCGCCGTATGCGTTGATGTTGTCCGCGTAAAAGTCAAGGCACCACTCCCACACGTTGCCGAACATGTCGTATACGCCCCAGGCGTTCGGAAGATAGCTTCCAACGATGGCCGTGCCGCCTGTCGCTCCGCACGACGGCTCGGGGTTGACGTAGGAAGTCCCGTTCAGAACCTGCCCGCCGTTGCGCTGGTAGCGCCCATGCAGGTTGAGGTTCGCGTCCGCGTCGGTGTTCAGGATGCCCGACCCGTCGCCCCACTTCGTGTCGCCGTTTCCCGCGCGGGCCGCGAACTCCCACTGGGCCTCGGAGGGGAGGTCGAACAAAATGCCCGTCCTGGCTTTCAGTTTTCCCAGGAAGGAAACCGGGTTCGGGGCGGCGGGCCAGTTGTAGGTCGCGTCCTCCGCCGAATTGCTGGAGTTGCGGATCTCGTTGTAGCACACCTGCTCCACCGGGCGCATCGCGCGGTCGGCCGGGTTGTAGAAGTATGACGGTGCGGGGCGGCTCGGCTGCACCAGGTCCCATTGCGCCTGGGTGACGGGGAACACGCCGATGTAGTAGTTATTCGTGAGCGTCACCTGGTGCGTCGCCTCGCGCGTCGCGTTTCGTTTCGTCTCCAGCGTCGTCGAGCCCATCGTCCACTCCACGTCTTTGGCCATGATTTTGCGCATGACAAGCTTGGTGGTCCGGTAGTCAGGGTTGCCGAGGATGCCGCCGGGAAGGAACTCTACCGCCGGATAGTATTTCTGCGTGTCTGGCTGGGCGGCGGCGGAGATGTCGACCACCATGTAGTCGGGAGTGTTGTCGGGCGCCCACGCCGTCACGACGGCGCGCGCGCCGCCTGCCGGGATCTTGTGGTCGGGCCACGAGAGGTCGGGGCGCCAGGTGATGGTGTGCTGGCCGTCGCCCGTCACTTTCCGCCAGACGTCGCCCTGCGCGTTGCAGACCGCCTCGCCGCCGATGCTCGCCCAGACCGTTTCGCCGTTCACCACGGCGTTCGTCTGGACGTCGAGCGTCACTACCGCCGGGGCGTCAGCGAGCGTGTAGGTGACGGTGACAAGGCGGCTGGAGGCGTCCTGGGACATCACGACGCCGGAGACTTCCGGGGTCGAGGCCTGCGCCGCAAGGGCGGCGGCGGTTGCGAATGAGAGAAGAATTGCCGATGTTTTCATGATTGGTCAGTCTGGGTCGATGTTAGCGGATGATGAGTGTGAAGAAGATGGCCTTGTCAGTGCGGAGCGCGATGCCGTCGGACTCCCCGCTGGTGCGGTAGCGCAGTTCCAGCGGGGCGTCAGGGACGGCAGCTGCTGAGATGGTGCCAGTCCCGAGCGCGATTCCGGCCGAGGCGACGGAGCAACTGCCTTCCGTGGCCGCCGCAACGGGGTTGCCCGAGATGATGAACTGGTAGGCGAACGCCTGCGATGCCAGAAGCGCAAGCGAAAGCGCCGCAAAGCCGAGTGGCAGTAGTAGTTTGTTCATTTGCCTCCTCCTGAAAGGCTGGGTTGATTGTGACAGTCAACAATTATATCTTCAATTCCGCGCAGAAATACTTACTTTTGCCAAAAGTTTTAAGCCTGCCCCGGCGTCGCTGGCGCGCACTATTTGCGATTGAGCCTGCGCCAATCGCGCATGGTCATGCCAGTTCTGGAGCGGAAGAATTTCTGCAGCGCCAAATCGGTCTTCCAGCCGCAGAAGGAGGATATGGCGCCGATGGCGGTGTCCGTCTGGGCCAGGAGAGTAAATACCTTTTCAAGGCGGATGTGCTGGATTTCGTTCAGGACGGAATGCCCGGTGGCTTCGCGGAAGCGCATTTCGAAGAGCCAGCGCGAACATTCGAACCGGGCCGCCAGTTTCTCGGCTGTGAGGCCGTCGCACGCCTCGCGGCGGATCATGTCTATCGCCTCAAGAACGAACTTCTCATGGCGTCCGCGCCCGCCTGTCGATTTGCGACGCACCGCCATCAGCGGGCCAACGGTGTATGCGTTTCCATCACACGGGGTCTCAGGACCGCATCTATGTGAGATTTTTTCCCCAATCAATTTCGCCGCGAGGAAGCCGGCGCGCTCATGGTCGAGCTGGATGCTTGAAATCGTCGGGACGGTCGTCTCGCATATCGCCTCGTTGTTATCGACGCCGAGGAGCGTCAAGTCATGCGGAATGCTGATGCGGGCGGCGCGCGCGGCGGCTACGGCATAGTAGGCCAAGAAGTCATTGACGGCGAATACGGCGCAATGACGGGGCAGCGCGGCCAACCAGGACGGAAGCCGCCCGATGAATGACGGCCATTTTTCGCCAGGCCTGTTAAAAACATGGCATGTCATTCCGGAACTCTCGCACAGGGCGCGGAACACCTGCAATCGGAGATGCGACCATGAATAGTCCGGGCAGACGCCAATTACGGCGTAGGCGGCGGGACGGCCGGCGGACAGTTCGCGGAAGGCGGCGCGCGCTATGGCCTCGTTGTCGGCCGCGACAAAGGCGGCGCCCCCGGCGCGCAGCGCGGGCGGCGGATGCAGATAGACCACCGGGACGTCGCCGAAGAGCCGTGGCGGAAGGCGCACTTCGTCATCGGAATTCTCGACGACGCACCCGGCGACCTTGTGGCGCGCGGCGAGAAGCGCCGCCAGGCGCTTCGGCTTCAGCCCCTTCTTCGGGACAATCTCAGCATCCCACCCACGCGCCACGCAGTAGCGGCGCAATCCCGATAGCGTCGCCCCATGGATGCGGTCGCCAGATTCAGCATTCAAATATAGGATGGTTCGCTTCACTGTCTGGAAAAATCGCCTGGAGCGACTTTCGACTGGACGCAGTCGAATAAGACAATCATAGCGAAATACCGTGGAAAAATCAAACCCGGCTTGAAAATTTAACAAGTGGCGGCCGCAGCTGCTATGCGAAGCCCCGTGGACGACTGAAATCCTCGTCCGCGAGGTCGTTGAAGCGCCTGATCAGCGCGGTTTCGCGCGGGTCGTAGGGGCGGAGGGACGGGCGGTAGAGGTCGTGGAACCACTTGGTCATGTCCCATGTGCGGCTCTCCGGGGTGTCGGCGTCGAGGTCGCGCCACATCGACTCCCACGGCTCGAAGGTCTGGTACTTGCCGGCGACGAACCCCCAGCAGGTGCAGCCGATGCGCTCGATGTAGTAGAGCGGGTAGGCGGAGAAGACGTCGTTGCCCCGGATGCGGGCGAGCCACTCCGTATTCACCATCGGGCGGCCGTAGTGGCGGCGCAAGTCGCGGATGGTCCTTATCTGGTTCTCGTATGTCTGGTAGCAGTGGTAGGAGACGATGTCGGAGAGTTCGCCGGCGAGGACCTGCGCCTTGTTCGGCGAGGCCGGGTCGCATCCGTAGTCTGCGCTCCAGAGGTCGGCCGCGAGCGGCTGCGCCGGGTTGATTGACCAGGCCAGCTCGAACATTTCGCGGAGCGGGCCGAGGCTCGCCTCGCCGCGTCCGGAGTTGCCCGGCTCGTTCCAGAGGTTCCAGAAGGCGACGCGGTCGTCGTTCCTGTACTTTCCCATGAGTTCCTCGCACATCGAGAAGAACTTTGGCTTGAGCACCGGGTCATCGACCTGGGAGAAGCCGATTTCGCCGGGGAAGCTCCCGTGCTGGCTAAGCTTGCGGCCGCCGTGGTAGCCGATGTCGAAGGTCTGCGGCCCGGGCTTGGGGAGCTTCCAGATCGACTTCGGGCGCATACAGTCGTTGCCGAGGACGACTATCGCGCGCATCCCGTGGCTTGCCATGATGGAGAGCGTCCGCTCGAAGCGCTCCATGAAGCCGTCGGGGTCCTCCAGCCACACGCCGAAGCCCTGGAGTTCGACGAGAATGCGGAGCGTATTGAACCCGATGGACTCCGCGACGGCGAGTTCGCGGTCCATTTCCGCGAAGCGCTCCTCGCATCCAAGCGCCTGCCACTGGTCAACGCGGTTGGCGCAGCTCGCGGGCATGTAGTTGCAGCCCCTCATCCAGGGCATGGTGTCATACCACGCCCAGGCGCGCTTCTTAGTCCATGGCCCATTGCGTTTGCCGGAAGTCCTGCTCATCGGTAATTCTCCAAAGTGATGCGGTCGTCAATAACCGCCGACAACTAAGATTATACTCCATTGCCACGCCATCGTGGCAACAATGATGAAATGCAAAAGGAAACTTTCATGAAATCATCGCATTGCCGCAAGGACGTCGGCGATCGCCTCCGCGGCCGCGGCGAGCATGTCGCGTCCGTGCGCGGCAGAAACCGCGACGCGCAGTCTCGCCGCGCCCATCGGGACGGTCGGGTACCTTATTGCCGGGATCATGAAATTCCGCTCCATGAGGCGCGCCGAGGCTTCGGCGGCGATTTTCTCATCTCCGAGAATCAGCGGGACAATTGCCGAATCAGTGCCGGCTGGGATACCGCGCCGTGCCAGCGAGGCAGTGAAAAACTCAACGTTCCCCCGCAGCTTCCCTACGCGCCACGGTTCGTCTTCGAGGATTTGCAGCGCCGCGATGGCGGCCGCGACGGCCGTGGGCGAGGGTGCCGTGGAAAAGATGAATGGGCGTGACCTGTTCACGAGGTAGTCGATTACCCTGCGGCTTGCGCATACGAATCCACCCTCCGAGCCAAGCGACTTAGAGAGCGTCCCGATGGTGATGTCGGCCCTGTCGCATCCGAAATGCTCGGCAAGCCCGCGTCCGCCATGGCCGACGACGCCCACGGCGTGGGCGTCGTCAATGTATGAAATCGCGCCGTATTCGCGGCAGAGCGCGATAAGTTCAGGCAGGGGGGCGAGGTCGCCGTCCATTGAGAATACGCCATCGGAGACGACGAGCCGCCGGCGATAGCCGCCGGCCTGCGACAGCTTGCCGCGGAGGTCGCCCATGTCGCAGTGCCGGTAGACGGAGACGTCGGCCCCCGAGAGCCTGCATCCATCGATGATCGACGCATGGTTGAGCTCGTCGGAAAGGATCAAATCCCCCTTCCCCGCAATGGCCGATATTGCGCCGACATTGGCCATGTACCCTGTGGCGAAGGACAGGGCGGCCTCGGCGCCGAAGAACTCCGCAAGGCGCTCCTCCAGTTCGGCGTGGATCGGGAAAGTCCCGGTTGTCAGGCGCGCCCCGGCGGTGCCCGCGCCGTACTGCATGGCCGCGTCGGCCGCCGCGCGCCTGACGCGCGCGTCCTCGGCCAGGCCCAGGTAGCCATTGGATGAAAGCACAGCGACATTGCGGCCGGCGAGGCTTGCGACCGTGCCAGGCAGTCCGCCAAGAACGCGCGTGGACCGCCAGAGGCCGCGCCCGCGCATGGTTTTCAGCTCGCTGTCGATCGAGTCGCGCCAGCAGGAGTCCCCAACGCCGCTCAGCGGGGTTGCGCCCTCGACAAGGACAGGCGTCTCCTCAAGGAAGCGGATAGTCTCGTCCGGGCTAGATGATATGCCTCGGCAAATGAAGATGCGCCCGCCGTGCGGGTCGCCGGGCTCCTTCATGCGCGTGATCCTGCGGTAGCCGATTCCAGGCGACGCGACATATCCGGTAACGTAGTCTGGGTCGTCGGAGATGCAAATCTCCGCGACAATTCCGGGCGCGGCGGCGACCTTTGAAGCGAGGACAATTGCCTCGGCGTAGTGGTTTTTGGCCGTGGGCGGAAGGCGCCCCTGGGCTCCGGCCGCATCCATGCATGTGGCGCGGACGCCACGCTCATGGTCGGGCTCAAGCCGGACAAGGCTGTCGGCATCGACAAGCATGGCGCCCCTCATCGGCCGCGAGCCCTTCAGCATGGCGACTATTTCGGACGCCCGCGCTATGCCGGCCTTGCGAAGAAGGGACTCCGCGACTGCGAGCCCATCCTCGGGCGTCGCGGCCACCTCGGTTGAGACAGGAAGCGCCGGAATGTGCAAAATCCCGGAAGTCTCCACGACCTTAAGCGAAATTGAGTCAGGGGTGCCCTTGGGATGCGCCATTGCGCGGCGCACAAGCGCCGCCGCCGTCTCCGGCGCGGCCTTGCCGGCGACGATTCTCTCCGCGCCCGAGATGTGGGCGCCGTCGCGCGAGGCGCGCATCTTCACCGAATAGAGGGGGCGGTCACTCATGGAAGTCTCCGGCCTCCTGCACCGGGGCGGCCTCGCGCGATGCGATGTCGCCAAGCGCCCCGCAAATCCGCGAAACCGCTTTCGCATCCGAAACGAGCGGCGGCATCGCGTAAGCGAATTTGCCGAATGGGCGCAGCCATACGCCGTGGCTGTCGATGACGCCATCGACATCGGGCCGCGACGGCATTCCCCTGAGTTCAACGACTGCAACCGCGCCGAGGATCCTTACATCGGCGACATTCGGGAGTGACTCGACGCCGGCCAACCCGCGCCGGAAGCCATCCTCTATTTCCGCGACCCGCTCCCCGTATCCGCCTTTCGCGAACAAATCAAGCGAGGCAATCGCGGCCGCGCACGCGATGGGGTTGGCCATGTACGTCGGCCCGTGCATGAAGGCGTTTGGACTGCCCGCCGAAATGGCATCGGCAACCTTCGCTGAGGCAAGCGTCGCCGCAAGGGAGACATGCCCGCCCGTGAGGGCCTTGCCGACAGTCATGATGTCGGGTTCCACGCCTGCGCGGCCATGCGCCCACAGCGGCCCGGTCCTGTGGAACCCGGCCGCGATTTCGTCGAACACAAGCAGCGCCCCGTATTCGTCGCACAGCCTCCGCATCTCGCGCAGGTAGTTGCAGTGGTAGAAGTTCATCGCGTTCGCCGCCTGGAACACCGGCTCGCATATCACGGCCGCGATTTCGCCCCCGTGCAGCGCCATCTCCCGGCGCAGCGACTCGGCGGCCTCGTCGCGCCACTCGCCGCCAGGTGGCAGCGCCGGCTTGTCCGCAAAATAGTGGCGCGTCATGATTCCGCGGAAGAGCGTATGCATCCCGTCCGGGTCGGATATGGCCATGCAGAGCGAGGTGTCGCCGTGGTACCCGCCCTTCAGCGCAAGCAGCTTGTTTTTTTCAGGGTGGCCCAGCGCCGTCTGGTACTGGACTGCCATTTTGGCCGCGACCTCAACCGAAATCGACCCCGAATCGGCAAAGAATACGCGGTCCAGCCAGGGCGGGGCCATCCCGGCAAGACGCTCGGCAAGTTCGATTGCGGGGAAGTGCGTGAAGCCGCCGAACATCACATGCGGCAGAATACCCGCCTGGCGGCGGATGGCATCGACTATTTCCGGGCGGCAGTGGCCATGCGCGACGCACCACCAGCTCGACACGGCGTCTATCAGGCGCCTTCCGTCCGCAAGGACAATATCCAGCCCTTCGCCGCGGGCGGCAAGCCGCACCGGTGGCGCGGATTCGCCCAAGGCCGCGTAGGGGTGCCAGATCCGCGCCCTGTCGTAATCAAGCGGCGTCATGCGAAAATCTCCGAGAAGTCGATGTCGGGCAGCGCGCCGCCGAAGTCTATCCGCGGCATCCTCACCACGGCGGGGGGGCAGCCCCATGCCCGCAGGCGGCGCCGCACGGTCTCCACGGCATCCTCGTCTATCACGGGGTCTGCCTTGGCGCACCAGTTATGGACAACGCCGGCGACGCGCATCCCGCGCCTGAGCGCCGCCTCGATCGACAGCAGCGTGTGGTTTATCGAACCCAGGCGCCCGCACGTGACAAGAACGAGCGGCCAGCCGCGCGCGGCGGCGTAGTCGGACGAGAGGGTGTCACCCGCGAGTGGCACGTCCATGCCCCCGGCCGACTCGACGAGAGTCACGCCATGCCGCGCGATCACCTTCTCCGCCGCGGACGTGATTGCATCCAGGTCAACGGTCCGCCCCTCCAGGGAAGCCGCGAGCATTGGCGAAGACGGGAATTTGAAAATCTGGGGCGCAGTCAGCCCGGCTTCGTCCTCCGGGAAGCGGACGCCGCCGCAAATGGCGCGATGGACGGCGATGTCCTCGGAAAACCCGCAATTGCCCGTCTGCACAAGCTTGAAGGTGATGGCATCCACACCCTTCCCCGCGAGCCACCTGGCCATCATCCCAGTCGCGACGGTTTTGCCGACATCCGTGTCAATGCCGGAAACGAAATAAGCCCTGTCCATGTCTATAACCCAAATAAAGCAGCCTAAAAAGGCACCCTTCCATTTTACCACGATTGGAACCCATATAAAGAAGGGTGTCTCCCTTAACGTTGTTCACTCCCTTGGTTGCACCCATACCTAATTAAGAAGGGTGTCTCCCTTCAATTGACAATATTTCGCTTTGGTTTCCTTTTCAATTCGTTTCCATCATGCGCTCGGGTAGCGGTTATGGTATGATGAATCACAGGATTTAGGATTTATGGAAGGTTTGGACATTGTCGAATACGGCGGTGAAGGTTACCGCCGCCTCGTGGCCGGCGCAAAGTGGACCGTGGCCACCCTCAACTACGCAAGTCGCTTTGACAGGCGCAACCTCTGCGAACTGGAACGCCACATCCTCACCGACGAGACTTTCGTGCTGCTTGCCGGGAAGGCCACCCTGCTGATTGGCAGGGATGCCCGCGAGATTGAGATGGAGCCCCTGAAATACTACAATGTCAGGGCCGGCATCTGGCACCACATCCTCGTTTCGCCCGACGCGCGGGTTCTCGTCGCCGAAAACGCGGACACCTCACGCGCCAACTCCGAATTCCTCGACATCAAAACCGGCCGCGCCTTCCGCAAGCGCCCGGAATTCGAGGAGGTCCTCCCCGGGACATTCCTGCTCCGCGTCCCATTCGGCCCGGTGTGGACGGGCGTATACCTCGTAAGGGGGAGTTCCAATTTCCTGATTGACTCCTCGCATCTTCCGCCGGAGCAATACCTCATCCCCGCACTGGGCGACCTTGGGCTGGAACCAGGCGACATCGACTGGCTCCTCTGCACGCATGTGCATGGCGACCACATCGGCGGCCACTACGCCCTGCACACGGGATACGGGATCAAGGCGGCGACGCTGGACACGTCCGCGGACGCCCTCCGCGACCCCGTTTCGGTCGCGATCCGCGTCAGGACGCGCTTCCCGAAGAACTCGCCGCCGCCGCAGTCGTTTCTAAAGGGCATCGAGCCGGACGCGCTTGTCGGCGCTGGCGAACTCCTTGAAGGCCGCTTCAGGGCGATTCCCGCCCCCGGCCACGACGACGACTGCATTGTCTGGCTCGACACCGCCACCCGCACGGCCTTCACCGGCGACTCCATCCAGGCCAACGGCACCCCCACGCAGGGCGTCGCCTTCTACCGCAGCCTGCCGGCCTACCGCGCGACACTCGACCGGCTGATGGCCGAAGACATTGAAAATCTCGCCTGCGGCCACGACTATGCCGGAATCGGCGACATTGTGCGCGGCAAGGAGGCCGTCGGGCGCGCGCTGAAATACTGCGCCGAACGCCCCGGCGTCTACCGCGGGAAGATTGAAGAATACATTGCCGATGGCGTCCCCGTCGAGGATGAACCCGTCTCGCTCGCGCGCCGCCTGATAGGCGAAGTAGGCTGTGGAATGCCCGAGATGCTTTTCATGGCGCTGCACACTGTCTGCGAGCACCTGAGGCAAATTCAGGGAGAGGCCGGGACGGCTCGGGGCGGTTCTTGCCAGCGCGACAGCCATGTGGACATGGCCCTCCAGAATTCCGCCGCGGCCCTTCGCGATGCCGGAAACCCATACTGGGTCGATGTCCAGAGCGCCGGCGACTTCCTCGGGCTGCCAGACAAGACCATCCTGCACGCCGGACCGCCGATAGGCTACGACCGGATGTGCGAGGGCCACCGCCGCGGCCTCGTGAACGCCTGCCTGCTGGAAGGCTGGGCGAAAACGCCGGAGGAGGCCGCAAAACTTCTTGAAAGCGGCGCCATTGACATCCAGCCCGCATGCGACTGGCCGACCGACGGCTCCGGCTACGGCATCATAACCCGCTCCGTCCCCATGCTCGTAGTCGAGGACCGCGACTGGAATTTCCGCGCCGGGCTTTTCCCCGCCGAGGGGCGCTTCGGCGGCGGCTTCTGCGGCTGGGGCGTATACTCGCCGGAAATCGCCGCGAACCTGGCATGGATGCGCGACACGCTCTTCCCGCCGCTTGCGGCGCTCCTGCGCGCCGAAGGTGGATTCCCGATGAAGGCGCTCTTCGCCGAAGCGCGGCGCATGGGCGACGAACTCCATTCCTCGCAAACGGCGATCGACGCGCTCTTCACGCGCGCGATCACCCCGTGGGCGCTACGCTGCCCCAACTCCCGTGACCTCCTGGAATACTTCGCCGGCACAAACCGCTTCACGCACAACTTCGGCCAGGCTGCAAGCCGCGCGCTGCTTCTCGGCATGGAGAAGTCAGGCCGCCGCGGCTTCCTGACCGCCGCAGGCGGGAACGGCGTCGAATACGGCGTAAAGTTCGCAGGCTCGCCGGAGTGGCACACCGCCCCCGCCCCGATGATCGAGGGCCCATACCTCGTAGAGGGCGCAAAGCGTGAAAACCAGCTTCCTTGGCTCGGCGACAGCTCAATCACCGAATGCCGCGGCTGGGGCGGGCAGATCCGCCCCGTGAACCCCGCCGTCGGCGGCCCCTGGACAATTAACGGCGGCATGATGGACCGCAACGGCGGCTGGATGGGCGCCGGCTCGACCCGGATCCCAGACGCCTGCTTCCCCGCCAAAACGAAAGAATAACGGACACCCCGCCATGGAAACACGCCTCTTCATCGGAACCGACGGAATATCCAATTCCCAATCGCCATCGTCCCTAGCCGAAATCATCCCCTGGAGCGCGCCAGATCCGGCGCTGCGCCTCGCCGACGAGTCGGCCGTTGACCTGGGCGAAGGCGCCTTCGCCGTCACCCGCGCCATCGTCAACGCAGGGTCCGCGCCAGTCTCGTTCCAGGACGAATTCCGCGTCAAGGACCTCTTCGACGCCACCCACTACCTCATCCCATGCGTAAACTACAACGGGAATGGCTTCGGCGGCGAGGAGAACATCTACAACGGCCGCTCCATGGGCGCAGTCAAGACTCCGACCGGGCTCTCGCTCGACGGCGACCCCTGGGTCTTCTCCTACGAGCGCACGGGCGTCCCAGGATGCACCCTCACCGAAAACGCCACGACTGGGATAGCGGTGTTCGCCGCCAACGACACGCATGAGTCGCTCGTCTGCTCCTGCTCGCTGGAGCGCCGGTCTGGGGGGGGCGACAATGCCGCGCGCTACGACCACGTCCTCATCCGCCCAGTCGTGGAATCCCCCAAGACATACGAGAACAAGGGAGTCTTCGGCCCACGCTACGAGAGCCGCATAACCCTCGCGCCGGGCGAAAAGTTCACCGCCACCACCTACGTCTGCATCTGCCCGCCGAAATGGCGCAACTACGCGGCGGTGCCGATGATGGGGCACGCCCTTCGCCTGCTAAGGCCGTCACTCGACCCATGCATGGCCGACGACGAGGCATACGAACTTGGAACCCGCTACATCCGCTCCCTCTTCTGCATCGCGGGCGACGGCAAAACCTGGCTCCTCGCGACCAACCGCAAGCAGCGGATGTTCGGAGACCAGCACGCGGCCAGAATCACGCGGGAGGAAATGCGCGAACGCATGAAATGGGAATGGTGGACGGACATCGCCACCTTCGGGAACGGCTTCGAGCTTGGCTTCACGGGCCAGAACTTCCTCAACGCGCGACTCCTCGCGGCGAAGGCCCTCGGCGCCGAACCGCGCGACCGGTCGCTCCTTGAAAAGTGCATTGGCGTCTTCGACGCATTCATCGCCACGCAGCGCCCAAACGGCCTGCTTTTCCCGCGCTGGAACTGGAATTCCGACGGGGGCGACCCGAACCGCGCGACCGACACCTGCAATCTCGGATGGGGCGCCGCCGAGGCCGTCCGCATGGCGCGGCTTCTCCGCGCGCACGGAATCGACAAGCCTGAGCTGGTCGAATTCTCGCGCAAGCTGTGCGACTTCTTCCTGGACCACTGGTCGGACGAATACGGCTTCGGCAAATCGTGGCTGCTCGACGGGACCCCGGTCTCGACCGGCGGCGCAATCGGCGGGTTCATCGTCCCGGCGCTGATTGAACTCTACGACGAGTGCGGGGAGCGCAAGTACCTGGACGGGGCGCTGCGCGCCGAGGACTTCTACTTCAGACGCGACCTGGACGACTTCATCTGCACGGCGGGGGCGATCGACTGCCAGTGCATCGACAAGGAAACGGCCTACCCCTTCATCTGGAGCGAACTCGCCCTTCACCGCATCACGGGCGGCAGCATCCACCTGGAGCGCGCCGAGAAGGCCGCCTGGTATTTCACAAGCTGGATGTTCTTCTTCGACACCGTCGTCGGCCCCGAAACCGACTTCGCGCGCTACGGCTACCACACAACCGGCGGCACGTCTGTCAGCATAGAGCACCAGGTCATCGACCCATGGGGCGGCATACTCCCGCCCGAACTGCTAGAACTGGCCGACCTCACTGGGAACGGCGCCTTCCGCCAGATTGCCGGTCTGATGTGGGCGAACTCGCTTCAGGGCATAACGAGGAAGCTCGGGGATTTCATCCACGAAACGCAGCGCCCGATCGGCTCGCAGAACGAGGCGTTCTTCCAGGCCCGCTTCAACAAGTACCGCCCCGATGTCGAACCCGGCTACTTCAACGACCTGCTGGTGTCATGGCCAAGTTCGTACCGCGTCTGGACGGTGGACCGGCTTCGCCGGCGCGGCCTGGCGATGCGCCGGGACGCCTGGCCCAGTCACCAGAAGCCATACTGCCCGGACGCCAACACGTAAAGGCCGAGCGTCAGGTTTGTCACGGCGTGCGCGATAGTTGGCGCGCGCAGGCCGCCGGTCCTGACCGCCAGCATACCGTAGGCCGCGCCGGCGACGGCGCCCATGAACCAGCGGTCGTGTTCGAACGCGAACACGGCCACAACGGTCCAGAATGCCTGCGCGTCGAATGCGGACAGCGGCACCGAGCGCCAGTCGCGGCTCTGGAGCCACCTGTACAGGAAGCCGCGGAAGAAGAACTCCTCCGCGGCGGAGATCACGAAGGCGGATCCGCACAGCCTCGCAACGGCAAGCGGCCATCCGGCCTCGGCCGGGGAAAAGGCCAACCCGGACGACGTTTGGGGAACCGCCGGGAACAGGGCGGGGTCGAAGTATTCCGGCCATGCGCCAAGCGGCATTATCAGCCATTTGTTGGAGAAAAGCGAGAAGGCCCGCAATTTCGCGTAGGCCCACGGAGTCTCCGGAAGTATCCACGCCACGGCCACGGCCAGGCCAACGGCCAGCCCGGCGGCGACATCGCGGAGGGCACTGCGTCCGGCGGCCGCGCCATTCCCCTGCCCCGCCGCCGCAACGCGCCACGGGCGGAGCGCGAAAATCAGCGCGGCGCACAGAGCCGTCTTGATGGCGTATGCAACCGGCGCGGCCGCCCTCGGGACGTTGACCGACATTGCCCCGGCGACCTGGAAGGCCAGGATGAAGGCGATCCAGAGCAGGTAGGGCGCGGCCAAAGCCGCCGCGGCGCGAAACGCGCCGCGTCCGGCCCCTTTTTCGCAGTCCAGCGCCATGTCCAGCCTCAGCGGTGCAGCCCAAACATCGCCACGCCCGGTTCGGCGGCGCGAATCTTCGCCAGGATGTCCCTGCATTCGGGATCGTCCTCAACGATGACAGGCTTGACGCCATGCTCCGTCTTCCAGTTCTCGTAGAGTTCCAGCTGCCTCTTCAGGTCGCCGGAAATCCTTGCGGAATCCTTTTCCATGCGCCGAAGTTCGTCGGCCAGCCGGTTCCGTTCAGGGCCGGTCGCGGCGTCGCGCCTTTTCACAAGTTCTTCGGCCCTTGCCGCCATCCGCCGGTTTTCCGCGTTCAGCTCAAGCAGCCTTGCGGAATAGGGGTTTGCCCTGAGGGCGTCGCCCTCCATGCGCGCCTTGCGCTCAGCCAGCGCGGAGTTGAGCCGGAAATATTCCATCAGGTTGGCGACATCCGACGCATAAAGGCCATCGCGCGTCCCCTCGAACATGGCGATGTTGCTTGTGGGCACGAGGCACTGGGCGGACCACTTGCCGCCGCTCCAGACCGAGCAAAGGGCCATTTCATCGCCCCTGGAAGTAAACACGGTCTTGGCGATTTCCACGAGGAAGCCCCCTGGGGCCTTGCCCTGGAGCTTCTTGCCGTCCTTCTTGTAGACCGGCCCGTTGACGGTCAGCACGCCCCAGCGCATGACGACTGGCGACGACTGGGGGATGGAGTCGAGCGAAAGCGGCTCGTCCTCCTGCGCCTCGCTTGGCTGCGGGCAGGCCGCCGTTGCCCCGGACTGCGCGGGCGCCGGAGCAGGCTGGCGCCGCGGCCGCGCCGTGATTTTCCTGACACCGCCGAAGGAGCGGGTGTCATGGACGGCCGGGACGGGCTGGAACGGCAGGGCGTCGCCGGAGGGGAAGTCCTCGGCGTAGTCTTCCCCGAACAATGGTTCCGGCGAAGGCTGGCGCAGCCGCTCCCAAACGGGGGGCGCGAGAAAATACACAGCCGCAGTGCCTAGGGCCAGGGCGGAAATGTAGCGCGGCCAGAACATCGCTAGTCCTTGAGGATGCGGTAGGCGACTGGCGGTTCGGCGACGACTCCGGCGGCCAGGATTTCCGCAAGCGCCTCCTTGACGCCGGCCTCGCGGGCCTTGCCGGTGATGACCACAACGGGAACCGCGCCGGGCTTGTCGTCGCCCTGCTTCTGCATCGCGGCGGCTATGCTTACGCCGTGGTTGCCAAGTATCGTGGCGAACTTGCCAAGGGAGCCGGGCTTGTCAATCACCGAAAGGCGCGCGTAGAAGGCGTTGCGCATTTCGCTTGCGGGCACCAGCGCGGAGGCCTCGCCCGTCTTGGGGATGACATTCCGGTGCCGGACCTCGCCGGCGGCGAGGTTCATGGCGATGTCGGCGATGTCGCCTACAACCGTGCTTGCCGTCGGGAAACGCCCTGCGCCGCGCCCGTAATAAAGGGTGTCGTCGGCCATGTCGCAGCTGACCAGCGCGGCGTTGAACACGCCGGAAACGGATGCGAGCATGTTCGTCTTCGGCACGAGCGTCGGGGCGACGAATACCTTGATGCCGTCATCCTCGCGCGCGATGGTCGCGAGAAGCTTGATCTTGAAGCCAAGCTCCCCGGCGTAGCGGACGTCACGGCCGTCCAGCCCGCGTATGCCCTCGACGAGTATCGAGTCGAGGGGGATCTGGACGCCATACGAAAGCGCCGCGAGGATCAGCGCCTTGTGGGCCGTGTCGAACCCGTCGATGTCAAGCGACGGATTGGCCTCCGCGTAGCCGAGCCTCTGGGCGTCGGCGAGGACATCGTCGAACGGAAGGCCCTCTTCCTCCATGCGCGTGAGGATGTAGTTGCAGGTGCCGTTGAGGATGCCGTTTATGCGCCGCACGGCGTTGCCGACAAGGCCCTCGCGCAGGACTCGGATGATAGGGATGCCGCCTCCGACCGAGGCTCCGAAGTATATGTCAACGCCCTTGTCGGCCGCACGCCCGAATATTTCGGCGCCGCACTCGGCAAGGAGTTTCTTGTTTGCCGTGACGACGGCCTTGCCGGCATCTATTGCGGCGAGGATGACCTTCCGCGCTATGCCAATCCCGCCGATGAGCTCCACTACAATGTCAACGGAGGGGTCCGATATCGCCGCGAAGGCATCGGTGCAAAGTATTGCCGGATCGACCTTCACGCCGCGGTCCGTGGTGATGTCAAGGTCGGCTATCTTGGCAAGTGAGATGTCAAGGCCCGTTCTGGCGACGAGCAGGTCGTGGTTCTTCGTCAGGATTTCGGCGACACCCGCGCCTACGGTCCCGAAGCCTACAATCGCAACTCCTATTTTCTTCATTTCCCAGATTCCTTTGTTTAAAATGCGACCTTTCCAATATACCAAATCACAGTTCACCGCGGCAAGCGCCGGTTTTGCGCCGCGCGGACGTGACGGGGCGCCGCGCCGTGGCGAAGGGCGTTCCTGCGGGCGTCGTGGCGCGCCCACTTTTACATTTTCTTGTCGCCGGGGAACGGATGTTGGACCGCCGATGTAAAGATACGCCCGTCGGATTGGCACGGAATCGCATTGGCATGGCCTGTGCTACCTTTCACTTTCATGCAAAGGATAGCAGACATATACCGGGAAACGGGCGAACGCAGGCGCGACTGGCGCGAGGTCGAGCGCCTGCTTTCGGATTGCGAACTGACCGGGCAGGCCGGGCGCTGCATGAACTGCGGCATGCCATTCTGCCACGCCTACGGATGTCCTCTCGGCAATCTCGTGCCGGACCAGAACCGCGCCGTCTCCCAAGGCGACTGGAGGCGCGCATACGCGCTCCTTTCGGCGAATTCAGACTTCCCCGAATTCACCTCGCGGGTCTGCCCCGCGCTGTGCGAGGCGAGTTGCGTCCATAACCTCGACGAGGAGCCCGTCATGGTGCGGCAATTCGAGAAGCGCATCACAGAGACGGCCTTCGCCAGCGGCTGGGTCGTGCCGCGGCCGCCGGCCCGTGAAAACGGGCGCCGCGTGGCCGTAATTGGCGCGGGGCCGTCCGGGCTGTCGGCCGCCGTGACGCTTCGCAGGCGAGGATGGGGCGTGACGGTGTACGAGAGGCGGGCGGACATCGGCGGCCTGCTCCGCTACGGGATACCATGCTTCAAGCTCGACAAGGGGCTGATAGACCGGCGCAGGAAAATATTGGAGGCCGAGGGCATCCGCTTCGTGACGGGCTGTGAAATCGGCAAGGACATCTCCGCGGAATGGCTGGCGCGCCGCCACGACGCCGTAGTCGTCGCCATCGGGACGCCCGCCGCGCGCGACCTGAAGATACCGGGGCGCGAACTCGGCGGCATCCACCTGGCCCTTGAACTCCTCGAAGGGCAAAACCGCCATTTGACTGGTGAAATACCGCAAGCCCCGATTGACGCCAGGGGCAGGCGCGTCCTGGTGATCGGGGGCGGGGACACCGGCTCCGATTGCGTAGGGACGGCCATACGCCAAGGCGCGGCAAGCGTCACGCAAATCGAAATCATGCCCAGGCCGCCAGAGAACCGGGATGCGTCCACGCCTTGGCCCCTCTGGCCATACATGCTGCGCACGAGCTCCAGCCACAAGGAGGGGTGCGAACGCCGCTGGAGTCTCAATTCGCTGAAGTTCACAGGCGAAGGGAATATGGTCGCCGGCGTGGAGGTCGAGACTGTCGAATGGGAGTTTTCGCCGCAGGGCAGGCCGATGAAGTTCAAGCCGGTCCCGGGCAGCGGGGAGACGATTGCGGCCGACATGGTATTCCTGGCCATGGGCTTCACCGGCGTTCCCCCGGACACGCCGCTGGTCGCGCAGCTCGGGCTCGCCCAGACGCCGCGCACGGCACTTGTCCCGGATCCCGGCCGCGGCGTATATTGCGTTGGCGACTGCGCAAACGGGGCGTCGCTCGTGGTTAGGGCGATAGCGGACGGCAAGGGCATTGGACTCTATTGAACGGGTGGCAGCGATGAATCTCCAAGCAAACGAAGGCCGCGAAAGCCGCAGCCTCTACAGAAGCGAATACGAACGCGACGCATGCGGCGTCGGGATGGTGGCCGACCTCTCGGGCGAGGCCAGCCATGGCATCGTGGTCAAGGGCATCACGGTCCTGAAGCGCCTGATGCACCGCGGCGCCACGGGCAACGATCCCGAGACTGGCGACGGCGCCGGGCTTCTGCTTAAAATACCGCAGGGCTTTTTCAGGAAAACCGTCCCCGTCCTGCAGGGGAGGTTCGGCATTGCCGTGATTTTCGGCGGCAAGGGCGAGGAGGAGGCTATTGGCGACGCCGTCCGCGCCGAGGGATGCAGGGTCCTTGCCTGGCGCGACGTGCCGACGGTCCCCGCCGCGATAGGCCGCGACGCCCGCGCGGCAATGCCGCGCATCTGGCAGCTTTTCATCGGCCCAGCCGACGACTGCGCCGACGAGGCATCCTTTGAACGGCGCCTCTACATTGTGCGGCGGCAGATCGAAAAGGCGGCCCCGTCGGCCTATGTCTGCTCCTGCTCGTCGCGAACCGTCGTTTACAAGGGCCTCCTCCTTGCGACGCAGATTGAGAAATTCTACCCTGACCTTTCCGATCCCGACTTCATCTCGCCATTTGCCATCGTCCACCAGCGCTACTCCACAAACACATTCCCGACGTGGGAGCTGGCGCACCCCTTCCGCTGCATCGCCCACAACGGTGAGATCAACGCCCTGAAGGGGAACCTCAACGCGCTCGCCGCGCGCGAAGCCTCGCTTGCGTCGCCGCTATTCGGCGACGACCTGCGGAAGGTGCTGCCCGTGGCGCGAGGCGGGCAGTCGGACTCGGCCTCACTCGACAACGTCTTCGAACTGCTCGTCGCAGCGGGGCGCGACGCCCCCCACGCCATGATGATGCTCATTCCGCAGGCATGGGGCGCCAAATACCACATGGGCCACGACGTCAGGGCCTTCTACGAATACCACTCCGCCCTGATGGAGCCCTGGGACGGCCCGGCCGCCGTGGCCTTCACCGACGGCATCGGGCTAGGCGCGGCGCTCGACCGCAACGGGTTGCGCCCAGCGCGATGGACGCTTACCGCGGACGGGCTCTTCGTCCTGGCGTCCGAAACCGGCGTATTGGACATCGCCCCGGGGGACGTCCGGCGCCGCGGCCGCCTTAAACCCGGTTCAATTCTCTGGCTGGACCTTGGGAAACACCGCCTAGTCGAGGACTCCGAGCTGAAGGCCTTTTACGCGCGGCGGCGCCCGTACCGCCGCTGGGTCAAGGAAAACCACATCCCGGTCACGGGGCTTTTCACGGAAATCGCGCCTTCGCGGCCGGCCGACGGCCTCAAGGGGCGGCAGGCGGCCTTCGGCTACACGCTTGAAGATGTCGAACAGATTCTCCGCCCCATGGCGGAGACCGGGCAGGAGCCTGTCGGCGCGATGGGCAACGACGCCGCGCTCGCGTGCCTGAGGAAGGTCGAAGGTCAGAAGGTCGAAGGTCGCAGGCCGGGAGTGTCGCTCTTCGATTTCTTCCACCAGCTTTTCGCGCAGGTTACAAACCCGCCGATAGACCCCATCCGCGAGGAACTGGTCATGTCGATCATGACCTACATCGGCAATCAGGGCAACATCCTCGACGAGACTCCGGGCCACGCGCGGCTCGTGAAGATGACGCGTCCCGTGCTGACGGACGACGAACTCTCCCGGCTGCGCAACATCCCCGACTTCCCGGCCGCGACGCTGCCGCTGTTCTTCGGCGCGGAAGGGCTGAAGGCCGCGCTCGACGGCCTAGCGGCCACCGCGCTCGCCGCCGCGAAGGGAGGCGCGAAGATCCTCGTGCTGAGCGACAAGGAGATGGACGCGCGGCATGGGACGAGAGACGGGACATCGCGTCTCGCGCCTGGCGTCAACTGTCAATCCGACGCCTCCTGCCCCCGCATCCCATCGCTACTTGCCGTGGCGGCGGTGAACAAGGCTCTCGCCGAATCTGGCGCCAGGCCGTCGGTGGGAATCGTCGTCGAGTCCGGCGAAGTGCTTGAAGTCCACCACTTCGCCGTCCTGCTCGGCTTTGGCGCGACGGCGGTGAACCCCTGGCTCGCCCTCGAAACGGTGGCGGAGATCGGCAGGGCCGACGCGGTGAAGGCGACGGCCAACTACGTCGCGGCCACCTGCAGGGGGCTCATGAAGATCATGTCCAAGATGGGGATATCGACACTGCGCTCATACCGCTCGGCGCGGATTTTCGAAGCCGTCGGGCTCGGGCCGAAGATTGTGAGCGAATACTTTGCAGGAATCGCCTCCCCGGTCGGAGGACTGGAGCTGGAGGAGATCGAAAGCATTGTCTCGCGCAGAGGCGCAGAGGGACTTCCCCCCGGCGGGGAGTACCGCTTCCGCAAAGGCGGGGAGGAACACCTGTGGAACCCGCAGCGTTTGACAGACTTCCGCGAGTCAGTGCGGCACAACGACTACGGGCGTTTCAGGCGCTACACGGACGACATCGACCGGAACAGCCATGTCACCCTGCGTTCGCAGCTGGAATTTGCGAATGCCGCCAATTCGGAACTTGAAAATGGAGCTGGCGGCAATCTCGCGATGGCAACGCCTGTCGAGCCCGCAGATTCAATAGTGAAGCACTTCGTCGGCGGGGCGATGTCGCTCGGCTCCCTCTCGCCGGAGGCACATGAAACCATCGCGCTTGCGCTGAACGGCCTCGGCACGATGTCGAACTCCGGGGAGGGCGGCGAGAACCCCGAACGCTACGGGACCGACCGGAACAGCGCCATCAAGCAGGTCGCATCCGGCCGCTTCGGCGTGACAATCGAATATCTGCGCTCCGCGAAGGACCTGCAGATCAAACTCGCGCAGGGCGCCAAGCCCGGCGAGGGCGGCCACCTCCCGGCCCACAAGGTCAACCCGTTCGTCGCGCGCCTGCGCCACGCCAAGCCCGGAACGGCGCTAATATCGCCTCCCCCGCACCACGACATCTACTCAATTGAGGATTTGGCGCAGCTGATATACGACCTCAAATGCGCCAATCCCAATGCGCGCGTCTCGGTAAAGCTCGTCTCCGAGGCGGGTGTCGGGACAATTGCGGCGGGAGTCGCGAAGGCCCATGCCGACGTTGTCGTCATTTCCGGGTTCGACGGGGGGACGGGCGCGGCCCCGGCGACCTCCGTCAAGCACGCCGGCCTCCCATGGGAACTTGGACTCGCCGAGGCGCACCAGACACTCGTCAAGAACAACCTGCGCCACCGGGTGAAGCTCCAGGTTGACGGGCAGCTCCGCACCGGCCGCGACATAGTGATAGCCGCGATGCTGGGCGCCGACGAGTTCGCATTCGGCACCTCGATGCTGGTTTCGCTTGGCTGCGTGCAGTGCCGCAACTGCAACCTCAACTGCTGCCCAGTAGGCATCGCGACGCAAAAGGAGGAGCTGCGGGCGAAGTTCGCAGGCAGGCCGGAACATCTGCAAACCTACTTCCGCTTTCTCGCGGAGGAGGTGCGCGGGCATCTTGCAGCGCTCGGGCTGAAGTCGCTCGCCGAGGCGCGCGGCCACGCCGACCTGCTGGCGGCCAAACCGGGCTCCCGACTTGACTTCGGTGAAGTTCTGCAAACGGCCGCAAACGACGCCGGCCGGGCGCAATCGGACGCCGCCGCGTCGGGCACGGCGGAAGCGCCCATTCCGTACGACTGCCGCGAGCTGATCCCGGCCGTCGAACGCGGCGAAGCCACGCTTTCCCGCACCATCTCCAACTGCGACCGCTCCGTCGGTGCGGCGCTGTCGGGCTGGCTGGCAGCCGGCGGGGGTGGCAGGCCTGTGACATGCCGCTTCGCCGGCGTCGCGGGGCAGTCCTTCGGGGCGTTTCTGGCGCGCGGGGTCACCTTCGAACTCTCCGGCGAAGCGAACGACTATGTCGGAAAATCGCTGTCGGGGGGCGTCATAGCCATCATGCCTCCGTCCTCGCAGCCTGCGACCTTCAGCCCCGGGGAAAACGTAATCGCGGGCAATGTAATCGCCTATGGCGCGACATCCGGGGCAATCTACATAAATGGACAGGCCGGAGAACGGTTCGGCATCCGCAACTCAGGCGCCACGCTCGTCGTGGAGGGCGTCGGCGACCATGGCTGCGAATACATGACGGGCGGCGTTGCGGCTGTTCTCGGCCCGGTAGGAGTGAATTTCGCAGCCGGGATGACCGGTGGCGTGGCATACGTCCTGGACGAGACCGGCGACTTGGACCTGAACTGCAATCTCGACTACGTGGACCTCTTCCCCGTCGAGGATGGTTCCGACGATGAGGCTACGCTAAAGGCCCTTCTCGCGGAACACGCCGCCCGGACGGGTTCGCGCAAGGCCCGGAGCTTGCTTGGCGACTGGGCGAACGCCCGGCCGCGCTTCGTGAAAATATTGCCGCATGGGGTCTCATGAAACGCACTGACTTGAAGAAGATAATGGTAATCGGCTCCGGCCCGATAGTCATAGGGCAAGGGTGCGAATTCGACTATTCCGGGTGCCAGGCGGTGAAGGCGCTGCGCAGGG
>JAFWPM010000255.1 GCA_017509565.1 Kiritimatiellia bacterium
AAAATGATTGATTTACAATCCCCAGTCACCATGGTGATATTGTACGAGGTCCATGCCCTTTAGTCAAGACATCAGCCCGGAAACCGCGCATAATGCTACCGCATCCCTTTGGTTTTTCAAATCTGGCACTGCATTACGGAGTTTGACGTGAATCAACCCTCCGCAATTCGTGCGGGGCGAGGGTAATTGCGGCGACGGCGCCTTCGCCGTCACGGGCGAATACGCGGTAGCGGACTGTGCGCTCCTCGTCCGCGAGGTTGGCGGCGAGCAGCACGGTTTCGCCGTCGGCGGTCCGCCACCATGCGCCGATGACGTCGGGCATCGTCGCGAACGACGACGGCGGGAGTTTGTAGTCCTTGTCGAAGAGCCGGTAGTGCGGCCGCCGCCCGAGCCATTCGTAGGTCTGCGTCGGCACCGGCTCGGCGAAACGCAGTTCGTCGAGGAGCGTCCCGTAGGCGAGGGCGTCGAGGTTGGCCTGGCGGAAGGCGCAGAGGTCGCGGAGGATTTCGACTTTGTCCGGCCTGTCGAGAACGTCCCAGAGGAACCAGCCCAGCGCGTTGCCCCAGAGCATTTCCCGCGTCTGGAGGGCGCGAAAGGCGGCGGGGGCGTCGTCGTTGTTCTCCGGGCTGCCGAAGTAGGTCGTGAAGCCCGAATAGACGGCGTTGTGGAACGGCACGTCTTCCGGCGTGCGCTCCACAACCTGGAGGTAGCCGTCCACCATGCCGACGTATGCCTCGCCGGCGCCTTCGGTCGTGACGAAGGCCCCCTTGGCGTTGTAGGCGGCGCGGATGGGCGCGAGCGCCTTTTCGTAGCCGTCGAACCACCAGGCGCCGCCGCCGCGCGGGTGGCCGTGGGACGGGTCGTAGCAGGCGCACCCCTCGGCGGCGCCGATCTGGTCGATGAAGATTGACCCGGCGCCGATTTCGTCCAGGATGCGTCCCGTGAAGGCGCGCATGACGCGGTGCCACTCCGGGCGCGAGGGGCACATCACGGCAAAGGGTGGCGTCCAGGGCGCGTACTTTTCGATGTAGCGTGTGCCGTCGGGGTTCATCACCGCGTGGGGCTCGGCCAGGATGAAGCCGCTTGTCGTGGCGGTCCAGAGCCTCCCGTTGGTGTAGGGCATGGGTTCCTGCCCGTCGGCGCGGCAGTCCGCGACGCACGCCTTCGTCCCGGGCTGCTCCGGGAAGTATTCCGGGTAGTTCACGTCGTGGCCGGAATGCTGCCAGAGGTGCCAGTGGATGCCGACCGGGAAGTCCGGGAAGATTCCCTTGGCGCGCGACAGGACGTCCCTCGCCACGTCGGGGCCGCCGTGGATGTTGATCCAAAGCGGGATTTCACAGATGCGACGGGGATAGGAGGAGATGTCCTTGATCGGCCCCTTTGCCGTCCACTTCTGGCGCATTGCGAAGTCCCGGTAGCGGCGTGCGGCGCTCCACCAGTCGCCCGCGAGCGGCGCGAGCGTCACGGTGTGGCGCGGGCCTTCGGCGCCGAGTTCGGCCGGCGTAACGAAGCGGACGCACTGCTCGCCCTCGACGACCATGTGCTTGATCCGCGCCTCCGGGTCTTCGGCGGCGACGTAGAGTCCCGTCTCGCCGACGAAGAAGGCGGCGACCATCGGAAAGTGGCCGAGATAGTCGAAGCGCTGGGGCGCGGGCTGGGCGCGGCGGGCCTTGAAGAGCCGCGCGCCGTGGTCCTTCCACGGCAGCATGGCGTCGCCCTCGCCATCGCGCAGGACGCGGTTCAGGCGCGGGAAGGACGTCTCGAACAGCGCCCACTTCGCCGAACGGTTGTCGAAGGACAGTCGCCAGCGCTGCGCGCCGTCCGGTTGCGGCCCGATTTCGACCGTGGCGTCAAGGACGCCTCGTTCGCCGCCGAGCGGGATGTCGCGCCAGCGAAGGAGAAGGGATGGGGACTCCGCCCCTCCGGCGCGCTCTTCGCGCTCAAAGGCGGCGGCCTCGCCCGCGCGGACCTCGACGCGGCGCGTCAGGTCCCCGGAATCTGCGAACTCCGCCGTCCAGAGGTCGCCGCCGCCCGTGGCGAAGACCACGCCCCCGACGGTGATTTCCACGAGTTCGTTGCGTTCGGTAAAAGATGCGTCGAGCTCCATGATTACAGCTTTTTCGCAGTTGTGCGACATTCGACAGCCGACATCAGTGAGGAATGGGGAGGTGGCGACAAGCGACTTTCAACCTTTCAATCTTTCAACTTTTCGGCTTCCATCAGCTTGATCAGGTTGAAGAGCATGCGCGGATAGTGGAAGGCGCCGGCCCAGCGGGTGCCCTTCATCGTGCAGGAAGGCGTTCCGTCGCGGCGCAGGTACTTGATGATCTCGCCGTACTCGGGGTCCATGAAGTGGTCGAAGAACCACTTCTCGATCTTGCGGAACCAGTCGAGATACTTCGGGTCGCGCGTGAGCGTCCAGGCGAGGAATGTGGCGTAGATCGCCTCGTTCTGCGGCCACCAGAGCTTGAGCTCGTGCTCGTATTGGTCGGGCTCATGGCCCTCGGCCTCGTCCACGTTGCGGAAGTAGATGATGCCGCCGCCGCCCTGCACTTCGTCCCAGCCCCAGTCGAGCGACCAGTCGAGGACGGTCAGCGCCTTCTTGAGCAGTTCGTCGTCCTTCTGGAACGCGGCCTCCGTCATCGTGAACCAGGAAGTCTCGATGGAGTGGCCGGGGTTGATCGTGCGGCCCTCCGGAGTCTCGCATGGGGTGCCGTCGGCGTTGACGATTTCGCGCAGCGCCTTCTTGTCGTAGTCGAGGAAGTCGCCGAAGACTTCGCCGAGGCAGGTCTTGATCGTGCGGTCGTAGAGCGAGGTGTCGCCGCCGAGGTCGCGCATCATGATCGACGTGCAGGAGATGATCATCGGGATGTTGTGCGCCCGGACCTTGCGCGCCGGGTAGAACTTCGGCGGCAGCAGCTCCGGGTTGTAGTAATACATCATGATCGTCTTGTAGAGCTTTTCGGCCTTGGCCTTCCACTCGGGGTTGCCGGTGGCCTTGAAGAGTTCGATGTAGGACATCACCGTGTAGTGCTCGGTCACCACGTAGCGGCGCTTGCGCACGGGGCGGCCGTCCTCGGTGACGTCGTAGTAGGTGCGGCCGTCGCGCTCGTCGAAGCAGTGGTCCTCGATGAACTTGATGCCCTGAAGCGCGAGGTCGAGCCACTCCCGCCGCTTCTCCAGCTCGTTGTAGGCGCGGGCGAAGAGAAGGACCAGACGGCCCTGCTGGCGCACGTTCTTGTCAGTGAAAAGCACCTTGCCGTCGCGGCCAAGGTAGTTGTAGAAGCCGCCGTGCTTCGTGTCGGGCGCGTGCTTCTGCCAGAATGGCAGGACGTCGTCGAGGAGGAGTGAGCGGTACTTGCCGATGCGGGATTGAAGTTCTGACTTGTCCATGAAATAGTGTTCCTTGATTTAAACCAGTATGCCATCATCCAGGCAAAATACAGGCAACAATGCGAAAAAAAATTTCGGCAATTTTGCGAAATATGGCGTCTTTTGCTATAATTCCCAAGGTTGTTGACATGGACACTATCATATTCTTCCACACCTCGCAGAGGGAGGCCTGGCGGCGCGAACTGGCCGGCGCCTACCGCTTTGCGCGGGCCAGGGGCTGGCGCATCCAGGTAGTGGAGCCGCCGGACGACGGTTCTGCGCCGGAGGTGAAGCGCCTTGCCGAGTTCTGGGCGCCCATTGGCTGCATTGCCGAATGCTCCGGGCGCGGCGGCGACCTGCTTACGCCGCGGCTCTTCCGCAGGCTGCCGACGGTATTCCTTGGCAGCGACCCGGCCACGTTGCCCAAAACGGCGTCATTCGTCGCGCCGGCCGCGAAGGGGGTCGGCGCCGCCGCGGCAAGGGAATTCCTTAGGGCCGGGCTTGCCTCTTTCGGCTTCATAGCCACAGCTGGGGAAGCGTTCTGGAGCCGGGACCGCCGGCTGGAATTCGCCGAGACGGTGCGACTCCACGGCTTCGAATGCGCGACGTTCGCAGACAATGGGAAATCATCCTTCCAGTCGCGGGCCACGGCGCTGTCGGAATGGCTTTCATCGCTGGAAAAGCCATGCGGCATCTTCGCCGAAAACGACTACGCCGCTGCGGAGGCGCTCGACGTTGCCCGCCGCATTGGCTTGGCAGTCCCCCGTGAGATTTCCGTAATTGGCGTTGACAATGACAGCAAGCTATGCGAGAACGCGATTCCGACGCTTACAAGCGTTGCGCTTGACTTCGAATGGGCAGGCTATAGGGCGTCCGAGATTCTCGACACAATCGTCCGCAACCCTGGCATCCCAGCAATCCGCGAGACCTACCCAGCGCTTGGCATAGCCCGTCGCGGCTCGACCCAGGCCGGCGCCGGGGTCCCGCCACGCATCACCGGGGCGCTGGCGTACATCCGCGAACACGCCTGCGACGGCATCGGCGTCGCGGAGGTGGCCGCGCTGCTTCCCGGCTCGCGGCGCAAGGCCGAAATAGAATTCCGACGTTTCACGGGGCGCTCAATATACGATGAGATTGAGCGCGTCCGATTCGAGAATGTCGAGCTGCTGTTACGCGACCGCTACCGGGCCATTGACGCGATCGCCTCGCTATGCGGATGGAAGACCGAGAACGCATTGCGGGCCGCATTCCGCAAAAGGTACGGAATGCCGATGCGGGAATGGCGGCGAATGAAACTCGAGGGGCAATGAGACCCAGCGACTTCACATGCGGTCGCGCTGGCAGTATGGAGTCGAAAAGACGAGTCCGTCGTCAGTGACAAGGTTGAACATCCAGGCGTAGGCATCAGGGGGAAGCGGCGCTGTGACGTTGCCCGACGCCGAATCGAACCCGGCGACGCCGCAATTGCGCCAGTAGCGGTTGCACCACTTCACGTCGGCCCCGTCGGTCGTCCAAAGCAGTTCGGCGTCGACGACCTGCCTTCCGCCTGAATCAAAGTCGGCTGAGATCTTCGCGTCCGCGACGCGGCATTCGCCGATGCGGACCACGTCCCTGCCCCCGCGCGCGTAATGGTCGGCGAAAGCCAAAATTTCACGCGGGGACTCACCTGGGGCGCCATGGCCATGGACCATCCTCAAGTGTGTCGAAAAGCAATGCCGCACCGGGGCAAGAGCCGCGCTGCGCCGGACGCGGTCAAGCGCGAACGCGAAGTCGTTGGTTCCGTCCACCCAAAGCATCGGGCACCTGACAAATGGCAGATACACGCTTGGATCCCAGAGCGACGCCCACTTCCGGAGCATGTCCTCGGTGTTGCCGTCAATCCAATGGGGGTGTTCATAATTGAAGCCGCATCCATAGACTGGGACGGCATATGCGAAGCGGTCGTCGGCGGCGGCCGCGACGCAGGCGAGGAAACCGCCCCAGGAAATGCCGGTCAGGCCAATGCTGCGGGTATCGACATTGGGCAGGGAGCGCAAAAAGGAATGGCTGCGCATGACCGCCGCGACGGCATGGTAAACCCACTGCTCCCGCTCAGGCTCGTCGGCCAGGTCGATGCGGCCCCACCCGCGTGGCCCGCCCTCAGGATTGGCCATCCATTCGCCGTTGCCCGTTCTCACGGGAAGCGCCCCGCAGGTATCCACGCAGACGGCCGCGTAGCCACGGCGCACCCACATCCGGACCCATTCCGGATAGGCTGTGCCCAATCCGCCATGGACAAGGACGATGCCGGGAGCGGGATTCATCGGCGATGCCCACTCCGGCACCCCGTAGAAGGCGAAGCACATTGTTTCGCGGCCATGCCATGGTTCGCCCTCGATCATGATTGGCGTCGCCTCGCCAATGAATTCGCGCTGCCACTCACGGACATGCGGCGTTTCACGAAGGTGCGGCAGATCCCAGACGGCGGAAGGATCACGTTGCGGGAAAAGATCGCTGGTTTGCTGGTAGGAAGTCATGTGATTGGAGCAATGCGGCGACAGCCTCCATGTCGGCCTGACCTGGACCGAAATCCATGTGGCGTCGCATGAGTTCTTAATTCTTAATTATACCAAATCGGTCCGAGTCCGGGTCCCATGAAAAAACCGCCAGCGCCACATGCATGGTGGTTTAAACATAGAGGCGCAGTGCATGAACATGATGGGGATGGCGACTATCATTTTTCCGTGGAATTGCCTTGTCCTCCCTGTGGTTTAATTTCAACGGCATGGCAATGAAAAAAAACTTCCATTTGCCGAGGGGCTTGTGGTATAATATAATCATGATTTTTTGGTGGCGGCAGTCACCATGTGTTGTTCAAGCCAACTTAGCTCAGCTGGTAGAGCAGCGCATTCGTAATGCGCAGGTCCTGGGTCCGAATCCCTGAGTTGGCTCCATCTTCCAAAACCCCGCAGCCCAAACGGTTGCGGGGTTTCGCCTTTTGATGCTGTCCAAATCGCGGGTGTGAACTTTGGACAAATTTTGGATTGACTATGCGACCGTCGGACGCATGAAAAATAGCCGTCTTGGCGGCTATTGGCGCGGGAGGCGGATGACAAACAAAAAAAATGGCCCGGCTTTAGCGCTCGGGCCGGGGTATATATCATTGCGAGATGCGTTCGAGGGCCTCTATTATCTGCGGGCGGTAGCCGAGCAGGATAAACGCGCCGAGCGAGATTATCGTGATCTGCCAGCGACACCGCTCGATCAGGCCGAAGAGCGCGGGCCAGAAGCCGGCCGCGCGCGCGGCGTCGAGACGCCCCCGCAGCATGAGATAGCAAAGGTTGAAGGTGTTCACCGAATTGGCCTGCACCTTCTCCTCGACGGTGAGGCCGTTGGTCCCCTCGGCAGCCTCGGTGAGGAGTTCGATGTAGTCGTCGCGGTCGCCGAGCGACAGGTGCTTGGCGGCCTTGAGCTCCGCAACCGTCTCCTCCAGCCGGTTCCGGGTTTTCTGCGTCATCGCCATCTTGCCGCTACCTCCCGCACGTTATGACGTTGGAGCGCCGCCGTCCGTCTTCGCTTACTATCACGAAGGCGAACTCCCGCGCCGTCCCGACTGCGTCCTTCGGCCATCCGCCGTAGCCGGCCCCGATGTTCTTGAAATCGCGCGTGGTGCGGCTTGTCGAAATCCAGTCGAACTTGCCGCCGCGCCAGGCGCCGTCCGCGCCGCGCACGAACAGGCAGGCAAGGCACGCGGCATCGGAGCGCGACGACGCGCCCAGCATTTCGCAGCCGCCCGCCTCCCAGGCGCAGCCCATGCCATGCGAGCCGACGGAAAGTCCGCCTATCCGGCATCCGTCCACGGGCCGCGCGCCCGCGCCGTCGAAACCGCCCCAGGCCCATTGCAGCAAGGAAAACTCCACGGCGTCGGCGGTCGTCTTGGCCGGGGCGCTGATTTCCGTAGCACGCCCCGAGTCCTGCTCCGCGAGCGCTCCCCCAATTGAGGCCCCCGCCCTGTCGCGGCCACCGCCGGCGGCCCCCGCCGCCGACGGCCCGGACGCCGTGAAGTGAATTTCGTAGTCCGGCCGCTCGTCCGACGGGTCGAACACTTGCGGTATCTCCGCGCATCCGGCGGCGCACAGCACCAGGGCCGCGACAACGGCGTTCCGGCCAGCGTGGGTGCGGTGGTAGATGCCGCCGAAGGTGCGCGTGCAGAAGTGCGCGACGTGCGCCACGACCTCGCCCAGGATGCGCATGGGCGCGCTCGACTGCTTCCTGGCCTCGTGCTGAAGTTCGTTGCCGTGCGCGTGGTCGGCCAGCTCGCGCACGTCCTCGACTGGCCATCCCCACGCCTTGGCGATATCCTCCTGGTACTGGTAGATGGCGTCGTGCGTCGCGGAGGCGCGCATCAGGTCGATTGTCAGTATTTTTTCCGGGGAGAACGACGAGGCGTCGCAGAACGGATCGCGGTCGCCGGTGGCGAAGATGGTCACGCGCCGGTCGATGATCTGGAAGTCGTCGTTCCTGAAGTCGGGCACGACGCGCTCCTGGCCGTTGATCATGACCTTCTCGCGGAAAGTCCCGGAGAAGAAGTCCTTGTTGAAAACCACGCGCTTGCGCTGGTCGATGTCGTAGAGTTCCTTCATTTTTTTAGCCACCTTGATTGCCGTTTTCCCGACCTTGATTGCGGTTGCCGGGTTCATTGCGCCCCCCTGTCCGGCAGCGGCCTGTCGAGGCCGCGCGCGCGCAGCTCCCTCAGGCCGCGGAGATAGAGGTCGTCGACCTCGGCGTCCGTCATGTCCTCGCGGACGCGGGAGGCGTAGCCCGCCAGCTCCTGCTGTAGCGGACGCAGGTACTTGTCGTAGAACTCCGGATTGCCGACGGCGGGGTCCTTCCAGAAGTCGAAGAGGTTCATCGTCGCCGACGGCGGATAGCTGACGTTGGCGTAGGAGCGGAAGGTCGAGAAGAGAAGTTTCCGACGAATCGCGGTGAGCTGTTTCGGCGTGAGGTCAAAGCGCAGGCTCCCCCATGCCGACGAAGAGTGGACTCCC
>JAFWPM010000256.1 GCA_017509565.1 Kiritimatiellia bacterium
CATCCAGTTCGGCTCCGCCACACGCTCGTCGGTTATGGCCGCAATCGAGCAGGGCCGCATCGCCGGGCGCAACGCCGCGATTTCATCGGACTCCACGGAACCTTCGATATACACCCCAAAGGCCTATCCGACGCGCCTTTCCTGCGAAGGCGTCACCGTCTGCGCATGGGGGCAGACCGCCGAGCAGAACGCTCTCGCGACGCTCTCGAAGATAACCGGCGGCAAGCCGCCGGCAGGCTCCATCCGCCTCAAGGTCGAGCGCGGCGACGGCGTCGTCGTCGGCATCCAGATGGTCGGGACCGACATCGGCTTCAACGACCTCATCCCCAAGGCCTGACCTTGAACTCCCAGCTTTCACCTTCCATGAACATCGTCGACAAAATCATTTCCGCGCACCGCGTCTCCGGAGGCAACGGCCCCGGGGAGGAAGTGGCCATACGAATCGACCAGTGCCTGACGCAGGACGCCACCGGCACGATGGCCTACCTCCAGTTCGAAAGCATGGGGCTTGACCGCGTCAAGGCGGAACTGGCCGTCAGCTACGTTGACCACAACACCGTCCAGGTCGGCTTCGAAAACGCCGACGACCACGACTACCTGCAGTCGGTCGCCAAACGCTACGGCGCAATCTACTCCAAGCCCGGGAACGGGATCTGCCACCAGCTGCACCTGGAGCGCTTCGGCGTCCCGGGCAAGACATTGATCGGCTCCGACTCCCACACCCCGACCGGCGGCGGGATTGGCATGCTCGCAATGGGCGCCGGCGGGATAGACGTCGCCGTGGCCATGGGCGGCGGCCCGTTCTACATCAAATGGCCCGAGACCATCGGCGTGAGGCTCGTCGGCTCGCTCCGCCCAGGCGTATCCGCAAAGGACGTCATCCTCAAGGTCCTAGCGCGCTACGGCACCAAGGGCAACGTCGGCAAGGTCGTGGAATACTTCGGCCCGGGCGTCGCGACACTGGACGTCCCGTCGCGCGCGACCATCTGCAACATGGGCGCGGAACTCGGCGTGACCTCGTCGCTCTTCCCGTCCGATGAGACCACGCGCCTCTTCCTTGAGGCCCAGGGGCGCGGCGGGGACTGGTCCCCGCTTGCGCCGGACGGGGACTCCGGATACTGCGACGTCTTCGAGATCGACCTTTCGGCGCTTGAGCCGCTTGCCGCCGCGCCGCACTCCCCCGGCAACATCGTTTCCGTCTCCTCGATCGCCGGGATGAAGGTCAACCAGATAATGATCGGCTCCTGCACCAACTCGTCATACCGTGACATCAAGACCGTCGCGAAGATGCTGGAGGGGCGGCGCGTCGCCCAGGACGTCGAGGTGGGGATCGCCTGCGGATCGCGCCAGGTATTCAAGATGCTCGCCGACGAGGGGCTGCTGTCCACGCTCATCGCGGCCGGGTGCCGCATCCTCGAAAACGCGTGCGGGTTCTGCATCGGCGCCCACATGTCCCCTTCCACCAACGCCGTCAGCCTCAGGACGAACAACAGGAACTTCGAGGCGCGCAGCGGGACGAAGAGCGCGCAGGTCTACCTGGTAAGCCCGGAGACGGCGGCCGCGTCGGCCATCGCCGGTGTCGTCGCGGACCCGCGTCCCGTCGCCGTCGCCCCCGTCGCGATGCCGGAACGCTTCCCGATCGACGACTCCATGTTCCTCTACCGCGACACCGCCGGCGTCGGCGTGCCGGGCGCCGAGATCGTCCGCGGCCCGAACATCGGCAAGGTCCCGGCCGGCACCCCCTTCCCCGACGCCTTCGATGCCGTCGCCGCAATCAAGGTCGGCGACAAGGTCACGACCGACCACATCATGCCGGCCGGCGCGCGCCTGAAATTCCGCTCCAACGTCCCGCAATACGCCAAATACGTGTTCGAGCCGGTGGATCCGACTTTCCACGACCGCGCCCTCGCATCCAAGGAGACCGGCAAGGTCAACGTCATCGTCGCAGGCGAAAGCTACGGGCAGGGCTCAAGCCGCGAACATGCGGCGATGTGCCCGATGTACCTAGGCGTCCGTCTCGTCGTCGCGAAGTCAATCGAGCGAATCCACAAGGCCAATCTCGTGAACTTCGGCATAATCCCATGCACCTTCGCCGACCAGAAGGACTACGACAGGATTGGCATGGGCGACGAAATATCCGCGTCAGGCGTCAGGCAGGCGCTTGAAGGCGGCTCCGACATCGTCCTCCGCGACGTCACCGGCGGTTTCGAGTTCACAGTCCGCGCCGACCTCTCGCCGCGGGAGCGCAGGACAATCCTTGCCGGCGGGCTGCTCGCCTCACTCTGAGGCGACGGCGGCCCGCCGCGGCGCTACCGGCCGATTCCGCTCGAAACCTTGAACACGGCCGAGAGAATCGAAATCGCGATGAATCCGACAATCGCGGCCACGAAGACGATGAGAATCGGCTCCAGCGCGGCCGTGAAGACCTTGATGTTCTTGTCCATCTCGCTCTCGTAGCGCCGCCCGATGTGCCCAAGCGCCGATGGCATGTCGCCGGTCTGCTCCCCTATGGCGAGCAGGTCCGTCATCATCTTCGGGAATACGCCTCCGGCCGCGAGGGGGCCGGATATCGTCGTGCCGTCCGTCACGCGCTCCCGGACATGGCGCAGTTCGTCCGCAATGACGCTGTTTCCGACCGTCTCCTCCGTTATCCGCAGCGCATTGATTACGGAAACGCCGTTCGAGAGCAGGGTCTGGAGCGTCCGCGCAAAGGACGCGTAGATGCCGTTGGCAACTATTCCCTTGACAAGCGGCATTCGGAGCTTGAGCCGGTCTATCACGCGCATTCCGCGATCCGTTTTCGCGAAGCGCGAGACGAGGACCCCAAGGCAGGCTGCGCCGGCCGCCACCAGCAGCCCGTTGTGCCGGAAGAAGTCGCTCGCCGCTATGAGGAACCGCGTGGACGCCGGGAGCGCGACGTTCATGTTCGCGAATACGGAGATGAACTGCGGGACTATCTTCACCATCGCGAATATGACCGTGACAATGCCCAGTAAGAGGACAATCACCGGGTACGTCAGTGCCTGCGTGATTTTGCCGCGCATGGAGTGCATGCGCTCGTAATGCTCGATCAGGCGCTGGAGGACCTCCGACAGCGCGCCAGACGCCTCGCCGGCCTTGACCAGGTTGCCGTAGAGCGGCGGGAATGTCTCGGGATGCGCCCTGACGGCGTCGGAAAGGGATTCGCCCCTGATGATGCGGTCGCGGAGGTCCGCCGCGGTGCGGCCCGTCGGCGTGGCGTCGCCGGCGAGCGAGTTGAGCGCGTTTCCCAGGGTCATGCCGGCGGAAATGAGGTCCGCAAGCTCCTCGGTGAAAAGCATCACCTCGCGCTGCGACATCTTCGTGCCCGTCGACGCTGTGAGTTTCCACCACTCGCCCTTGGCCGACGATTCCTTTTTGGCGGACTCCCTGAGCGATATCGGTATCCGCCCCTGGCGCTCAAGCATGCGCTGCGCCGTTCGCCTGTCGGTTGCGTCGATGACTCCCTCGCTCCTGTTGCCGGAGCGGTCAACCGCCTTGTATTCGAAGGATGCCATGTCTGAATTGTGTTGGTTTTGTCCGCAGCTCGCCCCCGGCGGTATGGCCTGGGCGCGTTCCGCCGCATTTGCTTGTGTCGTTAATGCCAGCCGTCCTCAAGGTTGGTGTCGTTTTCGTCCTGGTTGAACCAGACTGCGGCCTTGAGACCGGACATGTGGCCGGGCGTTTCGCCGATGCGCCCGTAGTGGGCGCTCGTCACGCGCCCTTCGGCGTTGGTGGCCGTCCTTGCACGGAAAATGAAATATTCATCGTCTGCCGGGAAGTTCTGTTCGATGATGCGCTCTGCCGTGCGGTCGAAGAACAGCACCCCCTCCTTGCGGTAGACGGCGTTCGTGTCCGCCCGGTAGGCGTAGGGGAAGGCACTGCGCGAGTCCATTTTCGCAACGTAGAAGCCGTAGGCGGCCATCGCCTGCGAGGTGGCGGCAATCACTCGCTGTCCTCCGTAACGCGCATGACCTCCTCAAGCGTCGTGACGCCGTTGAGCACGTTGCGGAAGCCGTCGTCGCGAAGCGTGTGCATCCCCTGCTCCATCGCGAGACGGCGGATGTCGGCCGACGGGCGGCGCCCGATGATCAGCGACTCCACCGCCTCGGTGACATGCAGGAGTTCGAAGATGCCGCCCCGGCCCCTGTATCCCGTGCCGCCGCAGCGTTCGCACCCTGCCGCCTCGTGGATTGTCGCGCCCACGGGGAGGATGTCGGGGAGCCGCATTCCGCGCCATTCGCGGGATGCCACCTTGGCCGGACGGCGGCAGTCCCTGCAAAGGCGGCGCACCAGGCGCTGGGCCAGCACTCCGGAAACGGCGGACGCGACGAGGAACGGCTCCACACCCATGTCGATGAGGCGCGCGAAGGCGCCGGCGGAGTCGTTGGTGTGGAGGGTGCTTAGCACCAGGTGGCCCGTCAGCGAGGCGTTGATGGCTATTTCGGCCGTCTCCGCGTCGCGGATTTCGCCGACCATGCAGATGTCCGGGTCCTGGCGCAGGAAGGCGCGGAGTATCCTGGCGAAGGTGAGCCCGATGTCGCTCTTCACGGCCACCTGGTTGATTCCAGGCATTTCATATTCGATTGGGTCTTCGGCCGTGAGTATTCTCACGTCCATCCTGTTTATTTCCTGGAGGAAGGCGTAGAGCGACGTTGATTTGCCGCTTCCGGTCGGCCCTGTCACGAGTATGATGCCGTTGGGGCGGTGTAGGAGCTTCGTGATCAGCGCCTCGTCGTCGGGCTGCATCCCAAGGTCGCGGAGCTTGACCATCGACCCGCTCTTCTGCAAGAGTCGCAGGGATACGCTTTCTCCGTATGCCGTCGGCATCGTCGAAACGCGGATGTCTATGTCCTCGCCGTTCACGCGGATGCCGATGCGCCCGTCCATCGGCATCCTTTTCTCCGCGATGTCAAGGTTCGCCATGACCTTCAGGCGCGACGTTATTGCCGCCTGGAGGCGGTTGAGCTGCGGCGGCATGTCAACCTTGTGCAGTATGCCGTCGATGCGGTAGCGGATGCGGAGTTCGTCCTCCATCGGCTCGAAGTGGATGTCCGTGGCGCCCTGCCTGTCCGCTTCGGCGATGATCTGGTTGACGAACTTGACGATGGAGGCTTCCTGCCCAAGCTGCGAGATGTCGTTCTTCGAGAAGTCGCTATCGGCGTCGATGTCCAGGATGCCCCCCTCCTTCTCAATCGCGTCAAGGGTGTCCGCGCCGACGCCGTAGAACTTGCGCGCGCACTTTTCGATGTCGCGGCGCGGCGCGAGCACGAGGCGGACAGGCATTTCAACCGCAAGGCGCAGGCCGTCGGCCATCCCAGTGCTGAACGGGTCGGAGGTCGCAACGACAAGCCGCCCGCCGGAAATTTCGACTGGCGCGACTCCGTACTGGAATACGGCGCGCGCAGGCAGGGCCGCAATCGCGTCCTTGTCCGGCTTTTTCTCCAAAAGGTCAACGTAGTCCATGCCGAGCGCGGGCGCCAGCTTGCGCAGCAGCGCCTCCTCGCTGGCGCCTGCGACGGACACAGCAGCGCCGACGACGCCGCCGTCGGTGTCGGGGGCCGCCGCCACCACGCGCGCGGCCTGCTCCTCCGACACAAGCCCCGTCGCCGCCAGCAGCCTTTCAATCAGATTATGTGTTCCAGCCATTTTGCCTCGCATCTTTTTGCGTCAATTATAGCAAATTGTGCCATCCCTAGCATCCAATTATAGTTCAACGCATAGTCGCAGGGAACAAGAACGCCGGTGATGCGTGCCGTGAAGGCTGAGAAATGCGAGAAAAGCCGATATATGCCGTGAAAAGGCGACTTTTACGCGAAATTGACGCGGGATTTTGGAGTTGAGAATCTGACCGGCCGAAACGACCCGGAACCCGGCAAATAATCAAGAAGTTGATAAACCAGCTTGAAAAATGACGGCCCCCTGCAATGACCTTGCAGGGGGCCTGAATCGTATAAAAAAGGGCCGTTGCACGAATCGTGCAGCGGCCTTGAAACGAGCGCGCATCCTACCCGAATATCTGTGGATGGAGCTGCGATTCGAAGATGCCCTGGGACAGGCGCATCGCGTCTGCGCTGAGGCTCTTTTGCTCGTCGGTCGGCTCGGGCGAAGCCGGATCGTAGTCGCACAGCAGGTCGTTGGCGAGAAGGAACGCCCTGTGGAACGCCTTTAGCTGCCGTGCGTAGTCGCGCTGCAGCACCTCGAACTTTGCGACGGCCTCGACGAACTGGCTGTCGGTGCACTCAGCCCGGACGGCGTCGAATGCCTTCCGGCTGACGCCGGACGCCCTGCCCTTACGGCGAGCGCGCCGCCGCACTTTCGCCGGGCTGGCAGGGACCATTGCGTTGTAGCAGGGTATATTTTTGTCGAGACGCCAGAGAATCTGACAGAACAGATTCCGCCTCCATTGCTCGCGGCCCGTGCGATAGGTGTGCATGGATTTGCGCTCGCTGCCGAGGTCGTTGAGGTCGATGCCGTGCTCGGCGGCTATCGAATCGAGCAAGGCCACGGCGTTGGCCGCCTCGCCGCCGACGCCGTTCGCGGCGAGGGCGGCGATCTTGCGGAGCCGGGCGATGAGGTCGTCGCGCGTCATGCCGGCACCCTCCCGACGTGGATGTCTAGGTGGACGTCGGCGGACACATGGCCGACGGCGACGATGCAGTTGTCGACGTACCATGAGGCGTCGGCGTCGAACGACAGCGGGCCGGACCAGCCCAGACGGCGAAGCAGCCGCCTCCGATGGGTGTCGAGCATTCGGAAGACCTGGAACGCCATGCCGCCTGTAATGTCCAGCCACCAGTCGGCACCGGCGCACACGACGGGCATGTGCGCCTGCCTGAGGCAGCCGACGACGTAGGCAATCGCCTCCTCGCGGGTGTCGCCTCGCGGAGGATAGTCCTCCTCGACCATCTTGAGCTCGATCACCTGCCGGGCGCACTGCTCGACGAGGTGCGCCATGCGACGCTCCTCGCCGGTGGCGAAGCGCGCGGCGGCGGACCAGTCGCCGGCGTCGACGGCGAGGCGGTACATCACCCTGTCGAAGCCGTTGGCGGGATCCACGTCGCGGGCGTGTTCGGCACCGACCTCCTCCATCATGACGGCGTGGCGATACTCCTCGACGGCCTCGTGGCCGACGAGTCCCAGGGCGGAGGCGGCGCGCCCGACGGCGCGCCAGTAGGGCTTGAGCTGGGCGCGCGTCATGGCCGCACCTCCCTCTCCCTGGGCCAGCAGTCGGCGATGTCGAGGCGTATCGGACTGAAGTCGTCCTGGAGGCTGCCGCGCTCCTCTACGGAGAGGTAGCGCTTGCCTTTCTCCGTTGTCTGGGCCTGGCGCAGGATGTCCGCACCGGCGTTCCAGCTGGCGTCGTCGACCTTGTAGGAGAGCAGCTTCGCGACTTCCCCGCGCGGGAGGAATCCTAGGCGGTCGACCTTGAACGCCGCCTCGATCATCTGCGAAAGCAGATACGCGCCGTCGCCAGCCCGCTCCAGCTCCCGGTTCGCGTAGTCGAGCATCAGTTCCCGCGCCTTGGCGACGCGCTCGTCGAAGCGGATGTGCCAACGCTGGCAGATCGACACCTGCATGAGCGCGTCGAACGAGCGCGCCGAGAAGTTGCCGCGCTTGCCGAGACTGTCCTTGACATCCGCGAGGTCGCTCATGGTCTTGATTGCGTCGGCCATGAACGCCTCCATCTGCGCGCGGAGTTTCAGCGCGCCGGCGTGTATGCGCCTCACTGCGCGGTCCCGCGCCTTGTCGTAGGCCTTGACGTAGCTGGCCGGGACCTCCTGCCCGCGACCGTCGATCCAGATTTTGTGCTGTGTTGCCATGAATCTCTACCTTCCTTTCTCTTTCAGGGGTTGGCGAGGGCGGCCATGCCGTCGCAGACTTCGGCGAAGGAGTCCCACGAAAGCTTCTCCCTTCGGTTGCCGGCGTGGACGGACGCGGCCTGCAGGTACTTGACGAACTTGCCGAGGCCGGAAGTCTTGATAATGGCGCGGATCGTGTCAAGCGCGCGGCCCTCCGGCGCGGGGAGGCCGAAGGCGGCGGCGATCTTCCGGATGTCCGAGAACGGCGGCATCGCGGGAAGCACGAGCTTGACCATGCCGCGGCGGCGGAGCTGGTCGTAGGTGCCGGCGTTCCTGCCCTGCTCGACCTCGGCGCGCCCGACGTCGGTGGCGCAGAGGACTATGCCGCAGCCGGTGCGGTCGTAGATTTCCCGGATGAACTCCATGACCTTGACGGAGACCTTCTCGTTGGCGGTGACCATCGCCTGGTGGAACTCGTCCACTATCAGCAGGTTCCGCGAGGTGAGCGCGTTGCAGACCCTGTCGCGGATGTGGTCGATGTTCTCCGACGAGTAGCCTATGAAGCAGGCCCGCCCGATCGTCTTGACGAAGTAGGAGAAGGAGGGCGCGCACGGCATGCGGATGTACTTGGTCGTGCCGTGGTTGTTGCGCCTGGCGAACTCCTCGAGGCACTTGCTCTTGCCCATCTGGCTCGGGCCGTAGATGAAGGCTGGCATCTGCATGGTGAGCGCCTGCGTGCAGACGGCGTCGATCTTCCGCCATGTGGACGTCTCCACGAAGCCGACGTCCATGCGCCTGGCGCGCCGCTCCTCGACGCGGCGGAACTTCTCCAGCTTCGCCACGAGGCCGTCGTATGACGCCGCGTAGGACGCCGTGAAGAGCCGGTAGAGGCTCGTCGGCGAAATCTCGACCGCCCTCGCCGCCGCCGACAGGCTCATGCCCCCGCCCTGCGCCCACTGGTAGAACCACCTGACTACGTCGCCCTGCTCGTCGGTGACCTTCCCGTCACGCACGAGCGACTGGACGCACCTCTCCAGGCGGTCGCCCGGTATCTTGATTCCGTCGGCCGGCGCCGCGGCCAGCCCTTCCTGCGGGTCGCGGCCCGCCACATCGTCAGCTTGCGCTGGATTGCCCGTCGTCTGGGCGTTGTTGAGCGGCTGCACCGCCGCGTTGTCGTTGTCCTGCATTGTGCTTGTCCTTTCTGGTTTGCGCTACTGCGCGGTTATGCCGTCGAGGAAGCTTGCGACGCCGTCGGCGTCGTCCTCGTCGGAAAATGGTTCGCGGGGCCCGGCGGCCGCCGCGAGCGCCCCGGCCACCACGGGGTCTTCGAGGCCGAAGGCGGCGAGGTTCGCGGCGGCCCTCTCGTTCGCCTCCCGGAGGCGCCTCCGGGCGACCGGGGCAACCCTCCGCGCCTCCTCGGCCAGCACCTTCCGGCGCATGCCGAGCTGGGCGGCGAGGTCTTCGGGCGTGGCGTCGGCGCGGACGGCCCGCAGGACCTTCGCGGCGCCGATGTAGGTGCCCCGCATGTCGCATACGTAGGCCTTTCCGGCGTCGAGCGGGTTGACCCAGACGCGGTACTCGCGCCCGCGTTCGAGCAGCCTGTTCCCGGCGACGGCGGCGACGGCCATCCGCGTCCCCGTGTTCTGGTCGGCGAAGGCGATCTCCATGTGGTCGTTCACCCTGGCCACGGCGCAGAGGTCCGGCCCCAGTATCTGCGGCGAGAAGTATTCCGGCACCGTCCGCAGCGCGCCCTTCGATTTCTCCCAGGCCTCGCGCGGCGAAAGCCGCCTCTCGCGGTACTCCGCCACCCCGGCCTTCACAAGGGCCGCGATCGCGCCCGCCTCCTCCGGCGACATCTCCGACGCCGGCGGGACGCTCCTCCACGAGGCCTCGGACTTCATCCGGAACTCGCCCGCGACGAAGCCGCACTCCTCCCAGCCCTCCAGGCCGTGGACCTGGCGCCCGTCCATGCGGCGGTGGGCCTCGTCGGCGGCCTGGACGAAGCGCGTCCAGGAGAGGAAGGGCGCCGACACGGCCTCCACGTCGAGGCCCCTGGCGCGCGCGATCGCCATCAGCGACCTCGCCTCCGCGACCATCGCGCCGGCCTCCTCCGGCTGGACGCCCCTGCCGCCGCCGACCTCGCCCAGCACGGCGCCCATCTCGTTCTTCAGCGTCGCGTGCATCTGCTCGATCATGCCCTTGTGCCTCGGGTTGCCCTTGGCCGCGCCGTCGTGGAGGCCCTTCGCGAGCGGCTCGTTGGCGAGCGCGCCGGCCTCGAAGGCCACCGCGCCCAGGCCCTTGGCCTCGCGCCAGGCGTTGACGAGCGCCAGCGCCTCCAGGAACGTCGCGTCGGCCTTCGCCGTGCCGCGCTCGCCGCGCATCACGCAGCCCTCAGCCGGTATCCCGCTCACGCAGAGCACGTAGTGGTAGAGCCACCTCGCCCAGGAGGAGCGCAGCGTCTCGAGCGTCCCGTCGTCCCGCTCGCGGATCGCCTTCGGGAGGCGGCATATCACGTGCGCCGTCAGGCGGTCCATCGCCGCGAACTCCACGACCCTCTGCGGCTCGCGGTTGCCTGGGAAGACCACCTTGTGCTCGTACCACATGTCGTCGAACTCCACGACCCGGCAGCACGGCAGCCCCACGCGCGTCTTGCGGACCATCAGCCCGAACTCCGCCTTGGCCGCCGCCATGCCGCGCGACGCCGCCAGCATGGCGAAGCCGTCCGGCACGAGCCGCCTCAGCGACCGCAGGCTCCACCCCGGCGGCGGGTTGCGCTCCGACCACGGGCAAGGCTCGCCCTCGGCGGGCAGGAAGCCACGCTCGGCGAGGTAGCGGTCGCGCCAGGTCCCCACGCCGGGGATCTCCGCGCCGTTGCGGAAGTCGCGCAGCAGGCGCGACCAGGCCGGGCGGATCTTGCGCCGGTTCGACAGCACCAGCGACTGCCAGTGCTCCACGAACGCCGCGTTCGCGGCCGTCCCGCGCGCCGCCTCGCGGCACCACTTCGCCGGGACCAGCGCCCAGACGCCCGACGCGCGGAAGTCGGCCAGCTTGCGGTAGAGGCTCGGCACGGAGAGGCCCTTCAGCCCCAGCGGGGCGAAGCGCTCACGGATCGCGAGCGCGGCCGCGTTCTTGTCCGCCGCGTCCGCGAAGGCCCGCAGCGCGTCCGCGAAGGCCAGCACGCGCGTCGCCTCCTCGCCCGGCATGGCCGCGAAGAGGCGGTCGATCTCCGCCGGGAGCAGTCTCGCGCCGTCCATCACAGGCCCCCTTCCAAGGCCGCGACGGCCTCGGAGGTCTCCATTTCCTCCCCGTGGAGGCCCATGTCCTTACGCGCCAGCCGCGCCGCCAGGAGCTCGCCCGCCTTCCTCGAGAGGCCGGCGAGGGAGCGCGCGGCGACGGCGAGGTGCTCGTCCGTGAGGCGGCGCAGGAAGTCCCTGTCGCGGTCTAGGCCGAGGAGTGTGCCGATGGCGCCCTGCGACGCCGACCAGAGCAGCGCCTCCGAGTTCGCGGCCGCGTCGAGCTCCTTCGCCACCTCGGCCGGCGAACCCTTCGCCCGGCGGCCGACGGCGTTGCCGTTCGCCGCCGCCGCCTCGCGCCGGTCCCCGCCCCAGTTGTCCTTGCGCTTGACGACGCCGAGGTCGATCATCGCCCGCGTCACGGACTTGTCCTCCATGCCGCAGGTCGCGAATTCGAGTTCGCGCGGCGAGACGGAATTCTCCAGCGGGACTCCGTCAATGTTTCTCGCCGCGCCGACCGTCGCCATGAACAGGCCGATGTAGTTGTCCGCCGTCTTGTGCGAAACGCCGAGCGCGTCCCTGCACCAGGCCTGCCACCCGCCATGGGGCGTGTGGAGCTTGTGGCTGTAGAGCAGCCACCCCGCCGCGATGGCGTGGGCCAGCGACAGGCGGCTGAAGAGCGCGGCCGCCGCGAGATGGGCCTTCACCCGCCCCGCCACGTCGGCGGGCCTGACCGGGTAGGACTCCCCCGCCACCTCCGCGAAATCGACCTTGCCGCTTTGGATTGCGGCGGGTGCGGCCTCCCGCCTTGCGATTCCGTCCTTCATTTCGAGGCCTCCAGGCTCCTTATCCAGCGCCGCGCCTCGCGCGGCGAAACGCGGTACTGCGTCCCGACCCGGACGGCCCGCAGGGAGCCGTCGTCGATCGCCGCCACGACGGCGGCGGACGTCTGCATGAAGAGCGCGTCGGCGAGGTCGCGGGCCGTGAGGAGCGGCTTGTCCGGCAGCCGCGCGATGATGTCCGCGACGGTCGCGTTGCAAGGTGTTTGCAGGTTAGGTGCATTGCTCATTGCGCTTGTCCTTTCCTTCGGAAGTTGAAAAGTTGAATGGTTGAAAGGTTGAAAAGTGAAGGGTCAGTCGCCTTCGGCGAGTATCGCTCGGACGGTCGGGCCGTCCTCGCCCTCGTCCTCCAGCGCGCATTCGAGGTCCCACTCGCGGCGGAAGCGCCGGTCGAGCCAGTAGCGCGCGTAGGAGCCCAGGAGCGGGGCCAGAATCCACAGCGCCCGGAAGGGCAGCAGGATACAGTCGGAAAACTTCATACCGGCACCTCCCTCCCGGCGCTGACCCTGACAGTCCCGGCAGCCGGGGCCGCGCCGGGCTCCCGCGCGGCGAGCCTCACGCCGAGGGCGGTGAACTCCAATACGGCATTGGCGGCGTCGGCCTCCGCGCCTGTCGTGCCTTGCCCCTCGGCATGGAAGACGATGTCCACGCGGCCGTTGCGGTCTTCGAGGATGTCTATGACAACGCGCGCGCTCATTCCGCGCCGCCTTTCTTCAGCGCCTTCTTGGCCTCGTCAAGCAGTTCATCGCGCTCTGGTAGGCCGAAACCCATGAGCCGCGCCATTTGCAGCCGTTGCGCCAGCCGACCAACAAGGTCGCGGAGATGGCTGTTCTCGGCGATGATGTCGTCAGCCGTTTTTACGGCGTCTGGCGCGCCTGGACGCGCAGAGAGATCGAGGAACATCATTCCGCGCCTCCCTTCGAGGCCCGCGCGACGCGCCGGAACGTGACCGTCTCCCGACCGCCGCCGAAGCGGTCGCAGGGCTCGACCCCGACCACCTCGAACTCCTCGTAATTGCCCTTCCGGTGGTAGCAGCAGTCGCCGGTGATTGCGAGCATGACATGCTCGCCGACCTGGAAGCGGCCCGCCTTGAGATCGGATTCCTCGATGACCCTCGGGGCCTCCTGGCCGTTTCGGTTGAGCGTGATCCGTTTCATCGTGCCTGTCCTTTCGTTTGAGGTTGCGCGGCGTTTGCCGCTACTTGTTGATTTGCGTAACCATCCAGACGATGGCGGCTACGAAGGCGAAGTTCGCCACTATGACTATGGCTTCGGCGATGTCGCTCATTCCGCGCTGCCTTTCTCTAGGTAAGCGACCCGCGCCAGCCACAATGCGGCTATGAGCCACCCCATGCAGGCGGCGAAATGGAGAGTGCTGATGGAATTTAAGAAAAGGCAAAGCGCTGCGTTGAGGATGTAAAGTACAACCAATGCCGGCTTCATTCCGCGCCGCCTTTCCTTGCGGGGGCCCTGTACTCGCGGGGTCCCGCGCCGACCTTGTACCCGCGGCGGCGCAGCGCCGCCGCCAGCGTCCGCGAGGGGACGCGCTCGCCGCGCAGCACGAGGCTGATGTGGCACACGCTGTAGCCCGTGCTGCGGGCCAGTTCCGTCACGCCGACGAGCCGCGTGAAGCTTTCCTTCCTGACTTTGACCATGTTGACAACTCCTTGTGTTTCTGCTACTCTTTCAGAGGTCTTTACCGTAAAAGACAGGAATAAGTTTACTACAATTGTTCTAGGATGTCAAGAGCAAATGCAGAATTTTTTAGAACGTTTGGAGGATTGCCGGAATGGAATGTCCGTTTCGGCGTTTGCACGTTTCCTCGGACTAAACCAGAAAACGCTGGATCTCTACATGAAAGGAGAGCGCAAGCCCTCTGTTGAATTGATTGTTGCGGTCTGCTCCAAATGTGGACGCTCTGCCGACTGGTTGCTGGGACTTGCTCCTGCAAATGCAGTAGCAACGGGCGACTGGCGAGCTAGAGCAATTGTTGCCGAGAAGAAGCTAGAGCGCGTGAACAAGGCATTGGGCCATGCACTTAAGGGATTTGAAGAACTCCAGGAGGCGGTGAAATGAGTGTCATCGGAGAAGTTTATACGCTCTGGAAAGAATGGAAGGATGATAAAATTCGCCTCTTGGTGAAAGTTGCTCGCTTTATGGCAACTGATGGCAGAACAGGCAAGGTTGTAACCATCAGCAACATTGGCAAGCGTCCTACCAGCATAATGGAAGTGTTTGTCCCTTTTTTGAATTCTGATTTGAGAATTGTATTGAAACCGGATACTAGTCTCAATGACAAACTTCTTCCGTGCCTCGTTTCATGTGGTGATGTTTTTTGCATTCATGTGCCTTGCGACAGGATTGACCAGAAGGAAGTTTCGTCCATCGGCAATGTGACCGTAAGAATCTCAACTGGCCAATTGATTGAGGGGCCAAGACTTTTTGATGACCAAGGCTTATAAAAATGCGAGAACTTTCCCTTCTTGATCCGCACACATGGGCGTCTTCAGTGCCGACAGAGATAATTGACAAACTCTGTGGTGAATTGGAACGTGTGAGCGACTGTCTGTCTGCCTTCGGGCAGCAGCGCTGGATACGTGCGCTCGCGGACGAGACAATCCGACTTCCAAAGTTCAAAAACCAGGCGGCATTCACCGCCTTTCTTGCAGAGGACATGGACGACGACAGGATTGTCCTTCTTGCGATAACATATACCCGCATACAAGTTGCCTTCTACCTCCGTGACAGGGCTGGTGATCTTATGTCCACCGTGCGTGGCCGAAATCCCGTGGAAGAACTACAAAGCATCGCCATGTCTGCGGTGAAAACGCTTTTCCGCTGGCAATGGATAGTCCCGTTCGATGATGAGGGACGGTTTGATTTCAACAAATGGAAATATCCCGACAACGGCTATTATTGAGGAACGCATAGTCAGAAAACCGTCTCACGTGAGACGGTTTTTTTGTCCCGCCCCTGAAAACTGCCTCACATGAGGCAGTTTTTTTTTGCCATCCGGGGGCGAAATCAGCGCATGTGCGCCGATTTCGGCCCATCGCGCCCACGCGCGCGCGCGTAATTCTCCCTTCCATGCGAAAATGGATGGCATGGTTTTCAAGCACTTTAATTCGCCGAAATTCGTTTTCGCGGCCGCGCCGGTCGTGACGCCCCTCTCCTCGGCTGCCGCCGAGGAGGAGTTGAAAAGTACCGAAGTTGAAAAGTTGAAAGGAAATGAATCCGCCAACCTTTCAACCATTCAACCTTTCAACTCTTCAACCGGCGACAGCCGCCTCCCGAAGAGGCTGAAGGTCCTCTCCTGGGGCGAGAACCC
>JAFWPM010000257.1 GCA_017509565.1 Kiritimatiellia bacterium
ATTTATGCGTCTAACCGCTGGCAGATACTACCCATAAGCGCATTGGCACTATTTGGAAGTTTCTGCGGAATCCGGCATTTCCTGCGTCCGCAAAAAATCCAGTGGGATATTTTAATCGCCGTCTGTCTATTCACCGCATTCGTAGGAATGAAGATGCTCTTTGAGGTTCAATATGGTGCAGCTTACGCAGCCGGGCACGACATAAGAGTAAAGGGACAAGCGGGATTCTTTTATTCAATTCTCCGAATAATTGGACAATCATATAATGCCGTAAATAATAATCAGGGGAATTTCCTTGACTGGATTGTCAGTGTCGGTTTCTGCGAAGAGTCGGTGAAGCTCCTTCCACTCCTTCTTCTGCTCGCCTTCCGTAATAAACTTTCACTCAAGATAAAACTTTCGTTTCGCACCTTCCTGTTGCTCGGTTTCTTTTCGGGCTTGGGATTTGGAATCGCCGAGGCGTTGTCTTACCAATATTGTTTAGCACCCTCGCCCATTATCTTCAGCGAATTGGCCGGATTGGACTATCTCTCTGCAATTGCAAAAGTGATAGGAAATATAAACGCTGCCGTTGCAAATTGGAAGTATGCCATTGAAGAATATATTCATTATAACTCACTTTCAGGCCAGCTCACCCGATGGTTCGCATGCGTCCCTTCTCATGCCATCTACACGGTTGTGGATGCTGCGTGTCTTTGGATTCTCTATAAGCGCATTCTTCAATCGCCACGCCTAATCGAAAAGTTTCTCTGGTTTGCGGCTTGCGTGGCTGTAATTGCTACGCTGCACGGCATTTACGATAAACTTTGCGGCATTGCATACTTCGGCATTGTCCTTAATGCTGCATCTTTTGTCCTAATGTGGTGGATTGTGCGCCTTGCGTCAAGTGTTAAAATTGGCGCTGGAAACGGGGGGCTTGCTGAAGCAAAAGACATGGAAACCCAATCTGTATTCACCGGGAAATCCTTACTCATGACTTATTTTGCAATTGCCATCGCCATTGTCGTTTACGCCTCCATCATGTGCAAACCTGCGAATGAACTTCGTGAAATGCCGTTGTTAACAGGACTCCAGGAATTACGTGCTCGATGATTCTTTCAAATTTGATGATACGTCTTTTATCTAGGATAAGACAATAGTTTTTTTTATGAGAGCAAAGAAGAAATCAACAACTAGGAACCGCATCCGAAAACCTCTTCGTGACTTTTTTTCAGGATTTCTCGCGATTTTGATTGGCTTCGCATTCAGCGGGGTTCTTTTAGCCATTGGACTGAAACCCGCAGTTGCTGGAACTGTAGGATTGGGCTTTTCCTGTTGGCTATGGAATCGTTTTGATGAAATGTAGCGAAGATGTCATTGTCAAAACTACCACGTTTTACTATACTTTTGACATGAAATCCCATGATGCGACATGGGGCTTTGCTGAAGACTACTGAATGGGCGAAAAAAACCTAACACCTGTAATCCTTTCCGCCAGCCGCGAGACGGACATTCCGGCGTTTTATGCCGACTGGTTCGTGTCAAGGTTACGCGAGGGGTGGTGCGGATGGAAGAACACCTATAGCGGCATCATCCACAAGGTTTCCTTCGACAAGGCGCGGATGATTGTCTTCTGGTCGAAGAATCCGAAGCCCATGCTGGAAAGACTGGACGAGATCGAGGCCCTTGGCTTCCGCCAATACTATTTCCAGTTCACCTTGAATGACTATGTGGCGGAAGGTTTGGAGCCGAATGTTCCGCCAGTCGCGGAGCGCATCGACACTTTCCGCCGTCTCGCCGACCGCATCGGCAAGGAGCGCGTAATCTGGCGTTTTGACCCGCTGATGCTGACTGACAAGATTTCCATCGACACCCTGCTGGAGCGAATCGCGGCCATCGGCCGCCAGTTGAAGGGGTACACGGAGAAACTGGTTTTCAGCTTCATCGACATCTCGGCATATCGCAAGGTGCAGCGCAACCTTGCCGGCCTCGGCATCCGCGAGTTCACGCCGGAGGAGCAAACCCGCTTCGCAAAGGGGCTTTCGGAACTCAACGGGGAACTCGGCCTTGAACTAGCCATGTGCGGCGAGGAGGCCGATTTGGGCGCGTTCGGCGTCAGGCACAACAAATGCGTCGATGACGAACTGATGATGCGCCTCTTCCACGACGACTCCGCCCTCATGGACTTCATTGGCGCGGAATATGACATGTTCAGCGGCTGGCATATCCCCAAATCGAAGAAGGACAAGGGCCAGCGCAAGGCGTGCGGGTGCATCGTATCGAAAGACATCGGCGCATACAACACCTGCCCACACCTCTGCCGCTACTGCTACGCCAACGCCAGCCCTGAACAGGCGCTCGCCAACTGGCGGCACCACCAGTCGCATCCCCTGACGCCGACGATTTCGCCGGAACGTGGAGAGATTTTGCCACAAAGAACACGGTGCGGAACAGGTTTATCGGTTCTTCAAGGTCAAGGTTGAGATTCGTCAATAGCGCTATAGCCGTTACAAGAACATCGACATGTAAAGTGGAAGGTGGCGGATGCCGTTTTTGAACATCACGTCTTTGGTGTAGAGGATGTAGGCTTCCCCCAGTCTGCCTTTGAACTTGCGCATGAACTTGTCGAGCGAGGCGTGGTGCTGGTATGCCCCGCTCTTGACTTCCACCGGGCAAATGTAGTCGCCGCGCCGCACGAGGAAGTCGATTTCCATACGTCCCTCCCCATCCCCCTTGTCTGGGCGGGAATAGAAGAAAAGCTCCACACCGTTGGTTCGGAGCGCCTGCGCCACGGCGTTCTCGGCCACCATGCCTTCGTTCACGGACAGTTTGTCCAGCAGCAGTGCGCGATAGAGTTCGTTCTTGGTGTATGGGCGACTGGCGAACGCCTGGGCGATCAACAGCCCTGTGTCCGACGAATAGAGCTTCTGCGTCTCGTAATCCTCGCTTATGCCAAGCGCGATGTCGGGGTCTGTGGCGTTACGGGCTATGCTTACAATGCGGGATTCGTCAAGCCACCTGAAGGATTCGGCGTATTCCCGCATCCGGGCATCGGTGCTGACTGCGGACAGGAAATACTTCTTCTCCTTCTTCGACAGCTGCCCCGGCAACTGGTTGTAGATGCCGCGAACCTTCGGCGCGTCTATCCCAGCATATTTCGATATGTCGTCACCATACAGTTTCAGTATGGTGCGCTTGACGTGATCGACCTTGCCGAAGTCGCCGGTTTTACGGTAGGCATCCACAGCCTGCGGCATCCCGCCAACCAGAAGATACTCGCGGAAGCGCCTCATTACGGCCTTGTGGACAGATTCTCCCATTGGCCGCATCCCGTCGAAAGCCTTTCGGGCGAAATCAACCGACATGGTGTCGCCGAGCGCCCAGCAGAACTCCTCGAAATCCATCGGGAACATGCCGACAGCCTCTTCCTCGGACGGAATCGTGATGTCCTTCACATTCTTTTTGATGGAAATAAGGGAACCTGTCTCGATGTAGTCGTAGCGCCCATCCGCAACAAGATATTTTATCAACTGGCGCGCCTGGGGACATCTCTGGACTTCGTCGAACACAATGAGGCTCTTGCGTCGCTCCAGCACCTTGCCATACGACACCATTATCAGGTTGAAGAGTCCGTCCAAGTCATCCGGGTGCTTCACTATGGCATCGACTACTCCCTCCTTCGGTCTGTTGAAGTCTATTATGACGTATGAGCCATATTCGCGCTTTGCGAACTCCTCGACAATGGAACTCTTTCCGACACGCCTCGCTCCTTCGACAAGCAAGGCCGTCTCGCCGTTTGATTGTTGCTTCCATTCAAGGAGCCTGTCGTAGATTTTCCGCTTGAAGATCATAGTCTTTCCCCATTTCAACGGAATATATCATACCATATCGAATCACGAAAATGCAAGTTGAATTTTAATTGAATCACACGAAAATGTCAGTTCGGAAGAGGCAAATTTTCACGGCAATGCAAGTTGTCGTGAATGCGGGAACGAAGGTTTACGCCGCCAACAGCGTGAACAAGGTCTGGGAGACCACGGTGCGGAAAGAGGATGCGGGGGACTCGTTCTTCATGCGGGCGAAAATCAAGTAACCAACGCTGCTACTTCATGATCATGGCGCAGTTGCAAATCGCGACATTTTGCCCTACGGGCGAAACACGAAAGCCGGCCATGCCGAAAGACCGTCTTCGACGGATTGCAGGCGTGCCTTGTTGTCGGTCTGGTGAACAAGTTCCCCATCCGCCATAAATGCACGGCCTCGCGCTTCGCGCCTTTCGTCGGGCCGGACACGAAAAGCCTGACGGCATCACGAAAACGGCCGCTACGCGGCCTGCACGAAAAGAGCGGCTGCCGTCGCGGCAACTGCGACCCTCTAATTTTGTGTCAATTCGTGTCAGGCAACGTCCGTTTTGTGTCCGTAGAGGCGGAGGCCCCAATGGGGCACGGCAATGGCGCGTCCCTGCGCGGGGGCTTGCCCTCTGGCGCGGGGGCGGGCCTTGCCGCACGGCGCGAGCACAAGAGCCTCAATCAAAGCGCGAAGGAACTGCTGGCCTCGGCACTTGGCCTTTCCGCACCGCGCCGCACTGACCACTCCGCCGATTTGGAGCGCTTCTTCGGCGCCTGGGACGATGAAACGGCGAACCAACTCCGCAAAAACCTCGAATCGTTCTCAACAGTCAACGAGGAAACCTGGAGATGAAAACGGTCCTGCCGGATTCCAACATAGTCATAGACCTTTTCAACGGCATCCGATCGGCCGCGTCGCAACTCACAGGGGCCGACAGGATACTCCTCTCGCCAATGGTTATCGGGGAGGTTTGCGCCGGTTCTCCAATTCTGCAAAAGACCGTTCTAGAAAGGCCGTGCTAGATGACTTCCTGTCACTTCCGTATGTTGAAGTGCCGCACGTCACTGAAACGACCTCCGAGTATTACGCCGGGCTGCACCGCTACTTGAAAGGCGCCGGACGCAAGATTCCAGACAACGACCTTTGGATTGCGTCTCAGGCACTTGAAAACGCCGCGCTCATTGTCACTCGCGACTCGCATTTCCTAGACATTCCCAACCTTCGCGTCTGGATGCCATGAAAAAACGCAAGACGACGGACGCAGGGGCTGCGTCCGTTGAAAGTGCTGGTGCTGATCAGCCTAAACGCCTCGTGGCGCGAAGTGCTGAACGGCATACTGGATTTTCAGATTCGCGATCGGATTTGGAATTGCGGCTTCAAGACAGCCGCGCACCCTTTCAAGCGCCGCACCGGACTCCCCATCCGCGACTGGCGCCGCGCCGTGCGAGCGTCCTTCCTTCTTCTTCTTCTCTTCTTCCTTCCTTCTTCCTTTCTTCGCGCTTTCTTCGCGCGCGCAACCTTTATTTAAGAAAGGTGTCTCCCTTTAATTGTTGGCGGCGGCTCGCCCGGAGGTCTCGCCCCACCCCGGACGCCAAGCCGGGAATCACGGGTCGGCAAGGCGCCATCGCACAGCCAAGACGGGAATGGCGACGGCGAGGAGGAAAAGCGAAGGCGGAAGCGACGGGGCGCATGAAGATTTCCATCGCGGCACCCGGCATCCCGCACCAAAAATGACGATAGAGCAAATTTTTGGTATAATCACTTTTGTCAAACTTAAACGCCACCACAAATAAGGAAAAACGTCATGAGGAAACTGTCAGCGATACTGGCGGCAATCATCGGATGCACTACCGCAATGGCCATGCCGACCGACCAGGAAATGGAGAAGGTTCAGCCCGTCATCGAGGAGCTGGCCCGCGACGCCTTCAATGCCATGAAAGCCGGCAAGATGACTCGCGGCCAGTTCGCCGAGACGATGCTCGGCTACCTCGCAGACGCCGACACCGAGGCGGCGAAGGTCGTTCTGATTCGCCAGGCCTTCCGTCAGTTGATGCTCGCCGGCGCCACAGACAAGGCCGTCGAGGCATACGCCCTTCTCGACGCCAATGTCTCAGACGTCCCCGCCGGAACGTTCGGCGCATGGTGCGCGCCATTCGTCGCGGCGCTCGCCAAGGGCGACAAGGCAAACGACCTCGCGGTTCTCCTTGAACGCGCCTTCGACAGCGGCGACGCGGAGTCGGCGTCCGCGCTCTACAAGCAGCTGCAGCCGAACCTCCGCAAGCTGTCCGCCGCGAAGAACGGCGGCGCCCGCCTCGCCGCAGTTGCTGGGCGCTTCGCCGGGCTGGAGCGCCGCAAAAACGAGGCCCGCAATCTGCGGGCCGCCCTCCGCGGCAGCCCCGACGACGTTGCCTTGCGCGAGAAATACGGCCTCTGCCTCGTCGCATTGGGCGACTGGAAGGCGGCGCTGAAGGAGTTCGCCCAGACCGGCGGCAGGCTGGCCGAAGTCGCGGTGTGGGAGAACACGCGCCCCGAACCCGGCGACTCACCGCTGACGGCGGCGGACGTGGCCGCGTTCTGGTGGGCGAAAGCCGACGCCATCAGGGACGCCGAGGTCGCGGCAGCGCTGCGCGGCCACGCCGCCGGATGGTATCAGGCGGCGGTCGATGGCGGCGAACTCTCCGGCCTAAAGAAGACGCTTGCCGAGAAGCGCATCGCCGAAGTCGCGAAGACTGGCGAGGTTGCGGCAGTCGGCGGCGCAGATGCGGACACGGGCAAGCCAATCGTCATTCCCATGGGCAAGGGCGTTGAAATGGAGCTTGTGCCGATCCCCGCCGGCAAGTTCACAATGGGATGGGATAACGTGACCGAATATTGGAAACACACATTCTTCCCGCATCAGGTTACAATCACCCGTCCGTTCTGGATGGGGAAGTTCCCCGTCACCCTTGAGCAGTGGGAATGCCTTGAGAAACGGTCCGAATTGTCGCCAAATGTCGTACAATGGGTTTCGGCATGGGGGAACAACGTCCCCATGGCGTGTTTCGGCGCCGCCGACAATGTTGATCGTTTTCTGGACCAGTTGAACCAGAAATTCAAGCGGTTCCTTCCGCAGGGCTACGTCTTCCGTCTCCCGACAATGGCCGAGTGGGAGTATGCGTGCCGCGCAAACGGCGACCCGGAAAAAGATATCTGCGCCATGCAAGACACAGATGGGCGTATTTCGCGGGAAGAGTTCGAAAAGCACTTCGTGACACTGGAAGAGAGGCGCGAGATGGCAAAACGCAAAGGGCTTTCCCTTCCTGACGAAAGGATCGCGTTTTGGCCCGTCGCAGCGGGAACCAAGCCGCCGAACCCGTGGGGCTTGTTCGATATGATGGGGAACTATGCCGGTGAACTTACGATGGACAGATTTCCTGCCAGCACACCCATTCCGTGGGATAGTCGTGGTCCCTTCTTGCCGAAAACGATTGACTGGAACGGTATGGATGTCGATCCCCTGTTCTGGGACGATGGAAATCAAGCCGTTGGCAGTTTCATTGAAGCCGGATTGCATTTCAGTCAATCTGACAAAAAGCCGAAAAACGTTATTTTTCTGAGGCGTTTGTTCCGCTCGCGGAAAAAAGAGGATGCCAGAACCGGCTTCCGCGTCGTCATCGGCCCGGATCTTGTTGGGGAGTGGAAGCAAAAGGCCAAGGCGAAGTGAGGACATAGCGCAGAAGGGCCTACCCTCCTCCGCGCCGACGAGATCGTCGAGGAGCAGATGTAGTGCATGAGGGAACAGTGTAGCCCATCCATCATCTATTTCGACTACCACGCCAACGAGGAGCGCCACAGGCGCAAGTTTGCCGGCATCTGTCGATTCGCGAAAGCCATCGGCTGGAGAGTCGCGGCCGTTCCGCCGGAACGGTCGCGCCCGGCATCAGTGCGCGGCTTGCTTGCGCTGCACAAGCCCGTCGGCTGCATCGTCGAGTGCTCCGGCCTCGACGCGACTCCACCCCGGACGTCTTCGGCGACACCCCGGTGGTGTGGATAGATCCCCTAGCTCCATGCGACGGGGCATCCGTCGTGTGCGACAACGTAGCGGTCACGAAGGCCGCCTTCCGCGAACTGTCGGCGGGGCTTCCACCTTGCTTCGCCGCCGTGCCGAGCCTCTCGATGCCCTGCTGGAGCCAGGAGCGCGTCGATGCCTTCCGCGCCCTGTGCGCCAATGCGGGAGGGCAGTGCCATGTATTCGACGGCATCCCCTGGGAAGACCACGGCGAACGCATCGCCCGCCTGCGCGCCTGGATTTCGTCGCTGCCCAGTCGCTGCGCGGTCTTCGCGGCCAACGACATTCCGGCCCGTGACATCGCCGAGGCGGCGCTGGGGGTGCGGCCTCCTGCAGGACACCGTCGCCGCGAAGAATCCATCCCCTTCGACAACCGGGTCGAGGTGGCCGTCGTAAACCAATGCCAGCCGTTTGCTCATGCCGGTGCGAAGCGGCAGCCGTCGCATCCGCTACATCTTGCGCTCTTCGACGAGTTCGCAGTTCACCATGTCGTGGAACTTCCACTGCAGCAGGACGAGCCGCAGGGTCGTATCCTTGGCGAGGGTCGGGACGGCGGGATCGGCCGCGTATTCGCGGAGCTGCCGGATGCCCTGCTCGCGCTTGGCGGCGAGTTCTGAGTCCGGAGCGTCGGCGGCGGAATACTTGAGCTCGACGATGTAGCTGTGCGTCGGGACGTCGTCGCCCTCGCGCTTCGGGAAGAGGAAGAAGTCGGAGTATCCCCCCGAAAGCTCCATCTCCGGGCGCGCCAGGTAGAACTGGAGGTGAGCGAACTCCGCCTGGTGGTAGCCCTGCACGCGCGCCTCGCAGTTCTTGCCGTCGCGCACGGCGCCGGACTTCTTGAAGTTGGCCGCGATCAGGTCGAAGAACGGGCGCCACTCGCCGCGATACGCCATACGGCTCGCCGCGCGCGCCCATTCGTCCATGTCCGGGTAGCCGCGCTCGAAGTTCAGCATGCGCAGGTGGTCGAGGACCTGCCGCCGGACGCATACGTTCGGCACCTTGAAGTAGCTGTAGCCCTCGCGGCGTTTGGACATCGTCACGATGCCGTAGTAGAAGAAGAGCGACTTGAAGTTCTTCGGCGCGACGATCTGCTCGGCCGGGAAGGAGTCCACGAGGTCGAACGGTATCTCCCCCTCGCCGCCCAGCGTCTCCACGATGTCCAGCACGTCCTCCTCGGAACCGGCGCGGATCATGCGCTGGATGTCCGTGATCGTCTTGAGCTTGTCGTAGTCCGTGCGGATGTTGCCGTCCACCATGTTTCCCGGCGGTTCTCCGGTGGCGACGAGGTGCTTGAGGTAGTAGAGCGCCATGTCGGAATTGAAGACGCTCTCCTTGCCGATCTTTTTCGTCGCGAAGCAGTAGCCGTCGTACCACGGGCGGATGGAACGGACGATTTCGTCGGGGTCGCCCTCCGTGAACCGGCCGACACCCTTGTAGTCGTGGAACATCTTCGCCACCTCGGCCTCGGAGAAGCCGAGCATGGCGTTGAATTCGCTCTCCTGCGAGAGGTTCGAGGCGATGTTGAAGCCGCTCGTGAGGTCGTCCATCGTGACGGGCGAGACGCCCGTCATGAAGATCCGGTCGAAGTCGCCCTTGAACTTCTTGAACCAGTTGCGGTAGAAACCCGCCCCGTGCGTGATGTTGCGGTAGTCCTCCACGCCCGTCGCGCGAATCATCTGGTTCGTGAAGTTGTCGTATTCGTCGATGATCAGGTAGAGCGGGATGCCGGACAACCGGCTTCCCGACACGACATCGGCGAATTTTGCCGTGGCCGTTTGAGACGAGAAGGCGTCCGGCAGATGCTTGCCCAGGATTTCCGGATATCGTGCCACGATCTCGTCAAGAGCCTTGCCAACGTGCTCGTTGAAAGCCTTTTCCAGCTCGTCGTTGGTCTTGCCGCCGACCTTGGAGAAGTCGAGCTTGAGCACCATGTAGCGGTTGGCGTATTCCGTCGGATGCTCGCCGAGCCAGAGCCCGCCGAAGAGCTTTTGGAAGTCCTTCTTCTGGTTCAGGTCGTAGTAGCTCTCCATCATGGAGATGAAGAGCGACTTGCCGAACCGGCGCGGGCGGACGAAGAAGACGAAGCTGTCAAGCGCCTCCATCTTCGCGAGGTATTCCGTCTTGTCCACATAGTAAAGCCCCTCGTTTCGGATTCGCCTGAAATCCGAAATGCCGTACGGAATCCTGTAGTTGACGATTTCTGACATGTCGCGTCCCTTTGCGTTTGCGGCTTCAATTCTAGCAAAAGGCGCGGAGAAACGCAAAATCGCCGACTGGCGCGATTCGCATTTTGCAAATCTCGCGAAATCGTGGGGCAACGGAGTCTGTCCCTAGACGGCCTGTCCCTAGTCGGCCCGCTGGGCGGCCCGCTGGGCGGCCCGGATCTAGGCGAACCGTAGTTCCAGCGCCTCGCCGTGGTAGGTTCCGGGGCAGACGATCTGCACGGCGGTGGGCGAGAGGCGTTCCTGCCAGAAGGCGTGCGTGTGGCCGCAGAGGACGGCCTTCAGGAGAGGCTGGGCCTTGATGTATTCCACGAACGCCTTCGTCGGCGCGTCGGCTCGCTGCTGCACGCGCCGGTCGCGCCATTCTTCGCCGGGCGGGAAGTCGCGCTCCGTCTTCCATGTGGCGACCAGTTCGTCTGGAACGCCGCACTGGTAGGCGCAGACGCCGCCCGTCTCCTCCATCATCGCCGCGTAGTGCCCGGGCGCGTAGAGGGGGACGTGGCACAGGAGCACGATGGGCAGTCCCTTCGCGACCTCCCTCTCCATGAGGGCGAGCTGCGTTTCGGTGAAGTTGTAGTAGACGTTGTCCGCGGCGACGAAGTTGACGCCGTTCACGACGCGGGAGGCGAAGGAAATGTCGTTCGGCCAGACAGCCGCGACGCGCTCCGCGCTCGCCGCCTTGTATGCGGCGTCCTCGCGCGCCTCGCCGACGTAGCGAGAAAACTCGTGGTTCCCGACACAGGCGAAGAAGTCATTTTCGGAGAAAACGGCCGCTGCGGCGTCGAAGTTCGCCTCGCTCGTGAAGTCGATCAGGTCGCCCGCATGGAGCAGCAGGTCGGGACGCCGTTCGCGCGCCCGCGCCAGCGCCTCGCGCAAAAACCGCTCCGCGTCGCGGAACTCCCCCTGCCGCCGGACGGCGGCGAGGGCGTTCCTGCGTTCGTCGTCGCGCGCGTCGCACCGCGTGAGGTGCGTGTCCGCCAGCAGTAGCGCCGTAAATGGGCGCGCCGCGCCGACGGGGACTTCCAACCGCCGGAAAATGACTGGTTTTGAGGGCGTGCTGTCGATCATTGCCTTACGGTCGTGTGGAAATGCGGCGGATTCGCGCGGCCATCGGGAGAGGTGGCGTCCAGACTTGGCCGGGTTCCAGGGTGCAGGGGCCTCCGGCCATGCAGCGCACGTCGGGATGCTGCGTTCCGCCATTGCGCAGCAGGCTGGCGCCAAGCACACCCGCATCGAACGATTCGACGCCCCAGCGCGAACCGTCGGAAAGGAGCCAATACCCTTTCACCGGCCCCTTCCAAAGGTTGGGCGCGTAGCGCGTCTCCTCCGGATCCTTTTCGATGGCGAACGGGCGCATCATCAGTTGCGTCAGGAGGAAGGGTTCGGTTCCGGTGTTTTCAAGCGATACGGTTTCCGCGAGGATTTCGGAACGGTCTGGCGCCAAGGACAGCCGGTGCGTGATGGCGAAATCAAGTGAGGCGGGCGGGCGTCCATCCGCGACCGCCTTGGTCCCGTTTCCATTTGCACGAATCACGACCGAGACGATGCCGGTCGTCCCGTCGCGCTCCGAATCGACCGAGTCGACGCAGGAGGCATCGACCCAATACGGCGCTCCGTCCTTCTCTCCTTTCAGAAGGGCGCCCCATCGGCCAACCGCGGAGAACGGTTCCGCGGGCGCAGCCTCCTTCCGGGCGTATGCGATTTCATCGACCATGAATCGGGAGCCAGTTCGACCGGAAAGGCGCACGACGGAATTGGACAAGACCCAATGTCCGTCTTCATAACGGTGAAAAGCAACCGAAGAGGACGAATGCGCCGGATGAACGCGTGCCGCATCGAAAAAGCGCTCGCGCTCGGACAACTGGAACGAATCCGCTTCCGGCGCAAGGGCGTCCGGGTGCCATGTGGACGGGGCGCCCGCATGCAGGGCGACCGCTTCGTTCTGGATTTGGGAGAGCGTCGAAACGAGGGGTTCGTAGGGACGCCCAAGGTTGTTGATCAGGCCGTAGTTCGAATCCTCGGCGAACGACGCGGAAATGCCGCTTGCCGGCATGTCGTGGAACATGAAGAAGCTGTATCCCGCCATGAACGGAAGGGAAAGAACGGTCGTGGCGAAAATCCCTGCCGCTTTCGCGCGTTCGGCCTGCGTGTGGACGCGCTGTCCCGCGCCGCCGGTGCAGGGAAGCCCCGAGTCGAGGGACGGAAAACTCCACTCTGTGACCATGAGAGGTTTCCCGGCCCATAGGTGGAAATCCCGGAACCAGTCGAGAACCGGACGCCCGTTCTTGGCGTCAAGGACGGCGCCGCTGTCCAAATCGACCCACGGATAGCAGTTGAACGACACGACATCGCAATGCCGCCCGCAGGCTTCCCAGACGACAGGATGCATCCGGAGAAAGGGACTCGCGAAGCGTCCTCCCAGGATCATGTGGTCGGGATCGGCATCGCGCACCGCGCGGCACAGCACGGAGAAATACCGTTCCGCGACCATCCGCAGGAACTCTTCGCGCATGGCATCCGTCACGGGCCGTCCCGCGACGAACGTTTCGAGCGCCTTTCTCGCGGAGTGCTCCCCCGGCAGCGCGCGGACGACGTCGAAAAGGGCGAGACTGCTCCGCGTGTTTCGCGACGGGCCCCACCATTTCAGCTCGTTGTCGAGGAACCAGCCGAGAAGCCAGGGATTGCCGCGCTCCTTGGCGCAGAGTTCCCGCGCCCGTTCCCGGACGCACGACTCAAAGTCGGGATGGAACACGTTCGGAAAGCCCGTGCAGCAGCCGGACCACTTCTCAATCCACCGGTCGGGATCGTCGCCTGTGGCGAACTTGCCGCCGAGGTAGAGCGTTGCGGCGTGGGCGAGGCCGCGATTGCGAAGAAGGGCTTCCTTGTCGTCGTTGGCGAGCGTGTTGAACCCCCACGAGCGCAGCCGCCCCAGAGTTTCGTCCACCCAGATGCTCTTGGAAGGATAGTTCGTTTCGACGAAACGCCTGTAAACGTCGTAGCCGAGGTTCCGGTCCTTCCACGCGAACGGCCGAACGTGATCGACGGAGAGAACGGGAATGGCGCGTCCGGCGGGATCCACGATCCAGTCCCGTCCGTCGATTCGCTCCGCGCGGAAGAAGCCCGTGGCGTCTGCCGAGATGGCCGTTGCGGGTGCCACGGGGGTGTATGCCGCGCGGTCGGCCAGCGCCGCCGCGGCCGAAGCGACCGCCAGAAAAGTGGCAATGTTCTTCCTTGTCATGATGGTCTCCCTGACTTCTGGCCGCATGGCTGCGGGGCGCGCCTGTCGTGCGCCGCCGCAGCGGCTAAGTGCGTTACTGAAGTCCCGCCGTGCAGACAACGCGGAAGCCGCGGTTGTTTCCGGCGGCGTTATGGTACCCGCGAGAATGTGCTCCCGCACGGCAATCGCCCGAACCGGAAGCCCAGGCACCGCCGCGCGAAACGCGGTAATCGGATTTGGTGTTGTTGTTGGGATTTCCCGACAGCGGCACACCGGGGTTGCTTCGGTCGATGTTCACGGCGCCACCGTACGAAGTGATGTCCGCCTCGTGCCAGTCGAGGCACCACTCGAACACGTTGCCGTGCATGTCGTAGAGTCCCCAGCTGCTCGGAGCATAGGAGCCGACGACCGCCGTGCCGCCTTCCGACGGCATTAGGGTGGCGGTGTTCGCATTGCCGCCCGGATTGTCGCCGAGATAGCGTGCGAGATTGTCGAGATTCGCGTCGGGGCTGGTGTTTTTGACGTCCGAACCGTTGCCCCAGAATCCAGAGCCATTCCCGGAACGCGCCGCGAATTCCCACTGCGCCTCGGAAGGAAGTTCAAAGTCAACTCCCGTCTTCAAACGGAGAAGGCCGAGGAACGATGCCGGATTCGGATCGTTTGGCCAGTAGTAGGCCGCGTTGGGGGTCGTGTTTCCGGTTGCCGAAGTCGCCACGGTTTCACGGATTTCGTTGTAGGTGACATTCTCCATCGGGCGCATGGCCCCGTTCGCCGTGAAGTTTGCCGTGCGCGCGGAGTTCGTCGCGATGTTGCTCCATTGCCCTTGCGTGATCTCGAAGACGCCGATGTAGTAGTTGTTCGCGAGGGAGACGACATGAGGAGTCTCCCAGGCCGCAGAGCGCTGCTTCTCCCCGGCGGCGGTGCCCATCGTCCATTCCACATCTTTTGCCATGATTTTGCGCATGACGAGTTTCGAGGTCTTGTAGGCGGCGTTGTTCGTGATGGTGCCCGTCTGGCCAAGTTCCGAACCCGGCAGGAAGTCCACCGCCGGATAGTAGCGCACGGTATTGTCGGTCGCGAGGTCCACCACCATGTAGTCGGGCGTGTTGTCGAGCGCCCAGGCGGTCACGACGGCGCGGGCGCGGTTGTCCGTCACGTGGTGGTCGGGCCAGGACTGGTCGGGGCGCCAGGTGATTGTGTGCGAGCCAGTCGCGACCTCTTGCCAGACGTCGCCTTTCGCGTTGCAGACGGCAACGCCGCCGATGCTCGTCCAGCCCGGATCGTCAGTAGCGGCGTTCGCGGTGGCGTTCGTCTGCACGTCGAGCGTGACGACCGCAGGCGCTTCCGCAAGGGTGTAGGCGATGGTGACGAGGCGGTTGTCATCCTGCGTCATGGTCACATTGGAGACTTCCGGCACGGCGGCGCGCAGTGCCGTGGATGTCGTTGCCGCGACGGCGGCGATGGCGAGAGTTTTCATGTTCGAGTTCATTGGTTGCGTGGTTGGTGTGTGTTGGGTATAGTCAGGAGTCCCGGTCGCTATCTCACAAACAGGACCGTCGGAAAATTGATGTCAGAACGCAATTCGACTCCGTCGGATTCGTCCCATGAACGGAAACGGGCTTCAAGCCCGCAAGAGGGGCTTTTCGCGGTTTTTCCGGCTGTCGAAAGCGCGACGCCGCCAGATCGGCCCGCAAACGAATTTTGGAGGGATGCCGAAACGGGATTCCACCCCGGAGTCCGGATGAACTGGTAGTCGTCGCCCAAGGCCATCGCCAAAGGCAGCGCGCAGAGCGCGACGGTGATCGGTTTCTTCATGGTGCGTCTCTTTCGTTTGTTGGTTGTTGGTGGGGAGAATACGGGTCAGAAGGTTTCGCCTCGGATGTAGTCCGGCCCGACAACGACGTCCGCCGGGAACGAGCCGCCCTTGAGGTATTCCATCACGCAGTCCGCCAGCGTGGCGCCGACGGCGGCGTTGTCCATCTCCATGCGCGTCACCGGCTTGAAGAAGAACGGGCCGTAGCGGCGGTTCGCCCAGGAGACGACGCGGACGTCCTCCGGGATGCAGAGGCCGGCGAAGCCCATCGCCTGGAGCGCGCCGGAAGCAAGGTGGTCGTTCTGGAAGAAAAGCAGGTCGGGCAGCCATCCGCGCCCCTTCGCGAGGCGCTTCGTGAACTCGACCGTCGCCCAGTCCGCGAAGTCGTATCCGGGGCCGTTCACCAGCGCGCGGGGGGTGCGGAGGGTCTCGACGCGGATTCCGTCGCGGGCAAGAAGCTCCGTCGCGTCGGCGCGGAGGATATCCGCCACCTGAAGCACGCTCTTCACGCCCGACTCGCGGCAGTGCGCGGCGAAGTCCGGGAGCGCGCGGCCGAAGTCGCGGCGCACGACGCCGACGCAGTTGGGCGGCGCCGCATCGTCATTCGCCAGCCGCACGAACGGAAGGCCGCGCTTCGAGAGCCAGCGCGTGATGTTCTCCTGACGGTGCAGCTGCACCACGAGGTCGGTCTGCTGGCGCAGAACCGTGTCGAGGAGGGAAAAGTCGTCGAAGCGGCGAGGGCGCGTCTCCGCCACCGTGACGGGCGTCACGAGATAGCCCGCGGCGGTGAGGCGGTCGCGCAGCACCGCGTGGACGGCCGAGTCCGACGGGTTGTACACCCCCGGCGGAATCACGGTCACTACGTGCCCCTTCCAGAGTGGGCGGTCCGGCGCGCAGACGACGCTGCCGACGCGCGGGCGTGGGCTGATGAGGCCCTCGTCGCGGACGAGCGCGAGCGCCTGTTCGGCAATTCCCTTGCTCACGCCGAGAAGCACGGCAAGGTCCCGGCCCGGCGGCAGGATGTCCCCTGCCCCGTAGTAGCCAGTTTCAATGGCCATGCGCAGGCCGGATGCAATCTGGGCGGGCAAATCCCCGTAGCGGGTGCGGTCGAGCGTGAAAGGCGGATTCTTGAATGATTTCTTTCCCATTTGCCATTAAGTTTATGGCAAATGGGGCAATATGTCAAGCGTTTTTTTCATTGTCATCCCATATAATAATCAACGCAGGGGTTTCTGGCATTGTTTGCAAAAAGCCATGTAAAACCATCCCATTCAGGATATGGTCAAGTGGCGTCAGTGTTCTAATTTTCAGCGTCTCCGCGATAAAATACTTGTGGGACGCTAGTGTTTTTTTCTGAAAATCGCGGTTGAGTCCAACTTCACAAACTTGGTATGCGCAAAGCGCCGGGACACCCAGTCCGCGATCTGCGGAGGACGGCCGCGCCACCGCGCGGCAAGGCCCGTACATGCGCCGGGGGGAATGCCCCCACGCAAGGCCGCACCGGAGGCGAACTGCCTTTTCACCCTTTCAATCTGCGGAATGCGCGCCCCTTCGCCCTCTCGGCGCATCGCCAGTCAATGGCCATGGCGACGACGAACAGGGCGTTGAAGCCTATTATCAGGCACAGGAAAGACTGGAGCGAGGTGGTCCAGCATCGGTCAACAAGCCCCCAGAGCCATTCCGGAAGGAATGGACGGGCCACGCTCCACGCCGGGAGGATGTAGGCTGACGCGGCCTCCAGCAGATACAGCGGCACCATGTAGCGCACATAGCGGAAAGACCTGCTAGCGCTTTCATGCGTCATGAAAGTCCCCTGGAGCGACTTCAGGAGCATGACAAGGCCGACCTGCCAGACAAAGGGGGAATAGCCTGCATAGGCCCTCCATGGGCCGGGCAGGCGGAAAACGAGGGGGCTAATGGCGGCTATTGCCGCAAGCGCGGCAAGCCCGGAGGCCAGGGTGAAGGCCATTGACCGGACAAACAGCCCCCGCGTCGGCTCACCACGCTCGTAGCGGTCCGACACCAGCGGGAACAGTATGACCATCATGGCGGAGGCGAAATAACCGGGAATCGCCCCGAACACCGAGGCGAAATAATATCCGGCGGTGACCTCCTCGGGGAGGCGTTGGCGGATGACGAAGCTCTCGGCAGGGCCCTGGACGCTTCCGGCGAGCGTAACGGCAACAAGCGGGGCGGCGTAGGCGGCCATCTCGCGCCACTCGGGAAGCCATGAGACGCGCGGCCCGCCGCCGCGCAACGCGAGCGACAGGCCAAACAGGCCGACGGCGATGCCGGCGGCTGGCGAAGCCGTCTGCGCGAAAAGGTATCCAGGCGCGCCAAGCGGCGGCAGCAGCAGGAGCATGGCGCCGAGCCGTATGAAAGGGGCGGCCAGACCCGTGGCGAATATCGTCCTGAAACATTTCAGGGACTTGAGTGAATTCTGCACCAGCGGCTCAAGGCAGGTGACCATGACCGTAATGGCGACGGCGGCGAAAACGCGGCGGTCGGCCACATGCAGCCGAAGCAGTATCCAATCACCGCAGGCAAGCAGCGCGGCGCCGGCGAGGAGGGAGAAAAGCGCGGAGGCGGCCACGGAATCCGCAAGGAGGGACTTCACCTTGCCGTACTCGCCGCGCACGGCGAACACGTTCAGGAACTTCCCCACAGGGAGGAGGAGGATTGTCAGCGGGAAAGCGGCCAGCGCCGCTATCTGCGCGAGCGGCATCACCGCGCCAAGGTCATGCTCAGGCACGAACCGCGGGACGATGAATGCGCCGGTCGCGAAGTTGACCAAATCGCCCAGGCGCTGGGCACAAAAAAGAAGAAGCGTCCACCACCAGAGCTCCCCGAGCCGGGTGTGCAGACGCCTTGCAAGCGTGGCCCGCCCGCGCATTACGGCCTCGAAAACTGGCCAGGCAGATTGATGCTCGCCTCGTTGGGGTCAGGCGCGGCCCACGGCATTTCGTTCATGTCGTTGGCCACGCATCCCGAAAGGAGGGCGACGGCGAAAAAGGCAATCGCAAAGAGAACGGGGGCCGGGATTCGGCCGGCCCCTTTCCGTGGATCCGTGGCTTCTCGCGGCATAGAAGGCACCATTAGTTGAATACGATGTCGCCGACGAGGACGGGCTTCTGCTGCCAGTCGCTGAGGATGTCGGCGATCACGATGTTCTTGTCGCGCAGGATCTGGCGGAGCTTCAGGCGCGTGACGAACGCGGCGTCGGTATCCTCGACGCCGGCGCGCCGGACCATGACCTCGCAGGCCGGGAGGGGGCGGTCGCGGTCCGGCCCGATGAGCTCGGTTACGAATTCGGGCGAGAACTCAATGACGGCATACTTCCACTCGTCGTTGGCGCTGACGATGCGGCCCTTGTCGCCGGGCGTGAGGACGCCTTCCTGGAGGGCGGATTCCGTGGCCTGCGCGACCTTGAGGCCGCCGCCGGCGCCCTTGAGCTCGCGTATGATCTGCTCCTGCTCCTCGACGCGTCCCGTGAGTTCGGTGATCTGCTCCTGCAAGGTCGCGTTGGAGTCCTTGAGTTCGTCAATCTCGGAGTTGGCGGCCTCGACGCTCTCGTTGGCGGCGTCAAGCTGGCTCTGCTTCGCGCGGACCTCGCCATTGAGGCGCGTGACCTCGGCCTTGGCGTTCTCAAGGTCGCGCTTGTCGGTGCGCCCGTTCTGCTTCACGCGGTTCAGGTCCTCGATGGTGTCGACGAGCTCGGCGCGGAGGCGCGCAAGCTCGGAGCGGGTGGCGACGAGGTTGTTGTACTGGGCCTTGGCGCGGTCCTGGGCGCGCTTGAGCAGCTCGTCCATGGTGCCGGCGCCCTCGGTGGAGGGCCTGCCGTTCAGCGGGTTGATCTCATACTTGCCGTCTGGCCCCACCTTGTAGAGGGAGCGAAGCTGGAGGCGCATCGCCTGCGTGCCGTAGTTCAGCATCGGGGGCGGATCGCCCATGCCTTCGAGCCTGCCCTTGTAGTCGTCCCAGAACGAAGAGCGCTCCGGGTTGTCGAGCTCGCGGCTCGTGACGGGCGACACGTCGCGGGCGGGGAAGTTCTGCGCCGAGGCATCGGGCAGATCTTCGGCCTCCAAGGTGGCCGCGATGCGAACAATCGAATTCTCAAGGGCGTCGGCGCGCCCCTTGAGCGCTTCGCGCTTGGAGTAGTTCTTCGAGGCGAAGACAACCGCCGCCAAGCCCAAAATGGCGATAAGGACAACCAGTATCCGCAATACTTTTCCCATGATTCAGTTCCTTAAGGTAAGATGTTTCGACTGCTTTAAGACTACTCTTTTCCTCGCAAGTTGGCAAGAGTTTTTTTCTAAACGCAGAAAAAACATCTTGCGCGCGTTGGCGGATGTGGTATAATAGTTGCCGGTGTTTCTATACATAGCAACAAGCGCGGGCGGCGCCGCGCCTTCGCCCGGCGCCGTCCAGGCACTCGGCAATCAGGAGGCAAGACAGATGAGCAAGCTACAGTTCGCAATTGCGGCGGAAGCCGCCATTCTAGCGGCCGGCGCCATGGCCGAAACCCAGGCCGCCAGGCCTGCGGCGCGGGTCTACGGCGACATCCGCCTGAGAGAGGAGATGTGGGACTACATCCCGATTCCGACGGCCAGCCCGAACGTAACGCGCGGCGGGTACAACAATTCATTCCGCCTCAGGACGCGTGTCGGCGCCGCATTCGACTTCGCCGACTGCGCGACGGCAAACATCCGCATCGCCAACATGCTGTACGATGTCACAGCCGGGGCGAAGTCCTTCGACTGGCCGGACGAACTCGTGGTTGACAACGCCAACATTGAACTGCGCGGCCTCACCGGCGACGGTTCGCGCCTCGTCCTTGGCCGGCAGGACATTTTCCTCGGCTCCGGCCGCCTAGTGTTCGAAGGGACCCCGCTCGACGCCTCGCGCACCACCTTCTTCGACGGCGCCTTCCTCCACCAGCCGCTTGGCGGCGACTTCTCGGCGGACCTCATGGCAGTCTACGACGAAGACGAGGACCCCTTGGCAGTCGGCAACGTGCACCGCCAGATTCGCGGCTATTCGCCAACGGCCGACGGACGCGACGAGGCAGGTGTCGGGCTGTTCCTGAACGGATCAGCGCTCGACGGGGCCCTTCCGGGGAGCATATACTACATTTGGAAGCACGAGACTTCGGCGCGCGCGGCGGACGGCTCGGACATTGGAAACGCCGACATACACACGCTTGGCGCCCTGCTCCGGCCAAAATTCTCCGGGCGCTTCTCCGGCGAATTCGAATACGCCCGCGAATTCGACCCCAACGACGATGGCGGCATCAGCGCCTCGCTCGCCTTCGCCTCCGTGAAATTCACCGAGCCATCGTGCGGGCTCAAGCCATTCGTGGCCGCGAACTGCCTCTACCTCTCCGGCGACGATCCCGATTCCGGGCGCAACGAATCCTTCAACCCGCTGTTCTCGCGCTACCCCTTCCTCAGCGAACTGGCAATCTACTGCTACGACACCGAAGGCGCCGGCAACTGGAACAACCTCATCTACCCGCACATCTCCGCCGGGACGTCCTCGCCGTCGGGCTACGCGTTCACCGTCACGGCCGGCGACATGCGCGCCGAGGAGCGCAACGGCGCCGGCGGCGGGCGCAACCGTGGCGAACTCTACATGGCGCAGGTGAATTTCCCGATCTGCGACGGCGCGCAGGGCGGCCGCGGCAAAACAGTCGGCCACCTCCGGGTTGAAATCCTTGAGCCGGGCGACTACTACACTTCCAACCACACCGCCTACTACGTGCGCTGGGAAATCCTGGTAAAATTCTAGGCGGCGCCCTGGCTGGGGGGAAAAAGCCCGGCGCAGGACTGGTGGGCCTGGTAGGACTCGAACCTACGA
>JAFWPM010000258.1 GCA_017509565.1 Kiritimatiellia bacterium
GAAGGGCGGGCCGTCGTAGAAGACGAAGGGGACCTTGCCCTTGTTCTTCTCAAGGCTTTTCTTGAAAGTGGCGTTCTCCTCCCAGCGCGCTAGGATTTCGCGCTCCATGCCTGGGAAGTCTGTTTTGTTGGACACTGGTTTGTACATGGGGACATTATACCAAAATATGATAGAATGTTCTATCTTCAATTACGCAACAACCTCAAGAAGGGACGGCAAAGAAAATGGACATACTCTCGCTCGCGAACGACGCGCTAGTCAACTACATCAAGGAGAAGGTCTCAGGAATCGGCCTTGGCGGCATCGACGTCGCGAAACTCATCAACCCCGCGGAAATGGTCCCTGCGGCAAAGGAATGCTGGGAAAAGCTCTCGTCGGACAACCAGGGCAAGCTCGTCGAGGCGGTCGCGGCGCTTTGCAAGGGCCGCCAGGCGGCATCCCTCCTCGGCAGTCTCGGCGGGCTGGCCGGCGCGTTCAGGAAGGCGTAGTCCGGGGGCCGCGAAATGTCATACGAATCGCTCTACATCAAGCCGCCTGTAATCAACCGCGCCTTTGACTGGAAGCGCCACAACCCCAAGACGCGCAAGGAGCTCGACGCCTTCTTCTCGTCGGCCGAGGTCTCGGCCGTCAAACGGCAGATGGTCGAGATGGGCCGCCGCCTGTACCAGCGCGGCTATGTCGACGGCAACGGCGGCAACCTCTCCGTCCGCGTCGGCCACGATCTCGTCCTCTGCTCGCCGACGCTCTGCTCGAAGGGCTTCATGTCCGAGGCCGACATCTGTCTCGTGGACATGAAGGCCGGGCAGCTCTGCGGCTACCGCCCCGCCACTAGCGAGGTGAAGGTGCACATCGCGATGATGAAGGCGACTGGCATGAACGCCTGCATCCACGCCCATCCGCCATGCTGCAACGCCTTCCTGTTCGCGGGCCTCGTCCCGCCAAGCGGCATCAACCCCGAGGCCGACATCTTCCTCGGGCAGATCCCGCTCGCGCCATACGCTACACCCGGCTCGGTCGAAGTCGCCAAGGCCGTCGCCAAGGCGGCCAAGCAGTCCAACGTGGTCTTCATGGAGAACCACGGCGTCGTCGCGGGCGCAAACGACATCGAGGAGGCCGAATGGTTCCTTGAGAACGCCGACGCCTACTGCAAGATGCTGCTGCTCGCGGGGCTGCACAAGGGGCGCCTGAACCAGGTCCCGGAAAAATACCTCAAGGCCTTCCTCGACCTCCGCCGCGCCAACGGGCTCAACATCCCCGAAGGCCAGCCGCCCTACAACACCCGCGAATTCGCCGGCTACCGCATGGGCGTCGCCAGAACCTAGGCGCCGCGCGCGGCCGGCGCCACCGGGCCGGCCGCGCCCCCAATCCCAACACCGACACCACACACCAGAACGGAAACACCATGAGCTACAACGAAGCCAAGGACAAATACGCCTCAATCGGAATCGACGCCGAGGCGGCAATCGCCGCTCTCGCCAAGGTCCCCGTCTCCCTCCACTGCTGGCAGGGCGACGACGTCGGGGGCTTTGACCGCAAGGCCGCCCTATCCGGCGGCATCCAGACGACCGGCAACCACCCCGGCAAGGCCAGGACCCCCGAGGAGCTGATGGCCGACATCGACAAGGTCCTCGCGCTCTGCCCCGGCACCAAGAAGATCAACATCCACGCCTGCTACGCGATTTTCGAAAACGGCGAGTGGGCCGACCGCGACCAGATCGAACCCCGGCACTTCGCGCGGTGGGTGAAGTTCTGCAAGGAGCGCGGCCTTGGCGCCGACTTCAACCCGACATTCTTCGGCCACCCCAAATGCGACCCCCTCACGCTCGCCAGCCCCAACGAGGACACGCGCCGCTTCTGGGTCGAACACGGGCGCCGCTGCATCCGCATCGCGCAGTATCTCGCCGAGGAGCTCGGCCAGCCATGCGTGATGAACATCTGGGCCGGCGACGGGCTCAAGGACATCCCCGGCGACCGCCTGGGGCCGCGTCTCCGCTACCGCAAGTCCTTCGACGAAATCATATCCGAGCCCTTCGACAAGTCCAAGGTCTACGTCACCGTCGAGGCCAAGCTCTTCGGCATCGGCGTAGAGTCCTACACCGTCGGCAGCAGCGAGTTCTGCCTGAAGTACGCCGCCGAAAACAAGGACCGCGGCGTGATTTCCCTGATGGACTCCGGCCACTACCACCCGACAGAAGTCATTTCGGACAAGATTTCGTCCCTCCTCGTCTACGACAAAAACATCGCGCTGCACGTCTCCCGCCCCGTCCGCTGGGACAGCGACCACGTCGTACTCTTCGACGACGAGACCCGCGAAATCGCCCGCGAGATCGTCCGCTGCGACGCCCTCGACCGCGTGTTCATCGCGCTCGACTACTTCGACGCCTCGATCAACCGCATCGCGGCCTGGACCACCGGCTTCAGGAACATGCAGAAGGCCCTCCTCTACGCCCTGCTCCAGCCCTGCGCCGGCCTCAAGGCGATGCAGGACTCGCAGGACTTCACGCGGCTTCTCGTCGCCCAGGAGGAGCTCAAGACGATGCCGTTCGGCGAAGTCTGGGCCGAGTACTGCCGCAGGCAGGGCGCCCCACTCGACGGCGAATGGCTAGACGGGGTTGTCGCCTACGAGCGCGACGTGCTCCTCAAGCGCCGCTAGCCGGCGCCCGCAGCCACGCCATGAGAATCGACATGCACACCCACGCGTTCGCGGACGGGATCGCCCGCCACGCGCTGGATTCCCTGATGTCGCACATGGCCGCCGAATATTTCACCAAGTTCGACGGCCGCCTTTCGACTCTCGTGTCGCAGCTGCGGGCCCACGGCTTTGACCGGGCCGTCCTCTGCCAGATCGCGACGAAGCCGGAGCACTTCGTCCCGATCATGGCCTGGTCAAAGGCGATACTCGCCGGCGAGTTCGGCGAGGACGCCGCGCGCATGATCATTCCCCTGCCCTCCGTCCATCCGGCCGACCCGGAGCGCCACGCGCGGCTCGCCGAGGTCGCCCGGTGCGGTTTCAAGGGCGTGAAGCTCCACCCGTACTTCCAGCACTTCACCCTCGACTCGCCGGACATGCTCGACTACTTCCGGGCCGTCGCCGACGCCGGGCTTTTCGCCGAAGTCCACTGCGGCTACGACGCCGGCTTCCCCTTCGAGGAAATCTGCGGACCCCGCCGCGTCGCCCGCGTCATCGGGGAGGTCCCGTCGCTCCGCTTCATGGTGACGCACCTCGGCGGCTGGCAAGACTGGGACGAGGCCGCGCGGATTCTCATCGGCCAGCCAATCGACATTGAAATGTCGATGACGGTCGGGATGTGCGAGCCATCGCTTTTGCGCGACATGCTCATGCGCCATCCCGGGGACCGCATCTACTTTGGAAGCGACTGGCCCTGGAGCGACCACGCCAAGATACTGCCATTTCTCGCAGGATGCGGGCTTCCGCAGTCGCGCATGGAGGCCCTGATGGGCGGCAACGCCGAACGCTGGCTTGGCATCGCTGGAGGCGCATCGTGAAATTTTCTGAAGCCGAGGCCGCATTCATGCGGCGCGCAATCGGGCTGGCGTGGAAGTCCGCGGGCCACACGCGCCCCAATCCGCCCGTCGGGGCGGTGATCGTCAGGGACGGCCGCGTGATCGGCGAGGGCCGCCACCGCGTCTGCGGAGGCGACCACGCCGAAGTCGCCGCGCTGAAGTCCTGCCGCGAGTCGCCGCGCGGCGCCACGGCATACGTCACGCTGGAGCCATGCTCCAAACCGGGGCGCGTCGGCGCCTGCTGCGACGCGATCATGGCCGCGGGCCTTGCGCGCGTCGTCTGGGCATGCCGCGACCCCAACCCGGTGAACCGGGGCAAGGCTGCGCGGCGGCTCCGCGCCGCCGGCATCGAAACGGCTTCCGGGCTCTGCGCCGCCGAGGCGGCGCCTCTCATCGCCCCATTCGCGAAGCTGGTTACGTCCGGGCTGCCGTTCGTAACCGTGAAGCTGGCAATTTCCCTTGACGGCAAAATCTGCGACTTGAACGGGAAGTCGCAGTGGATTTCCTGCCCGGCTTCGCTAAGGCGCACGGGCGCGATGCGGGAGCGCGTTGACGTGGTGATGGTCGGCGGCGAGACGGTCAGGAGGGACAACCCGTCGCTCCTTTGCCACACCAGGCGAAACGACAGCCTCTGGCGCGCAGTCGTATCGGGGAGCGGCGACCTGCCGCGCGAGGCAAAAATATTCACCGACGAGGCGCGCGGCCGGACGCTTGTCTACCGTTCGCCGCGCGAGGCCCTGTCCGACCTGGGCCGGCGCGGCTTCATGCACGTCCTCTGCGAGGGCGGGCTCGGCCTTGCGCGCTCCCTCGCCGCAGAGGGGCTTGTGGACGAATGGATTTCAGTCGTCGCGCCGATTGTGATCGGCGACAGCCCGCTTGGCGGGGCCGCCAATTTCCGAATGGACGAAATATCGCCCAGCGGCGCGGACGCCTTCGTCCGCGCCTCCGCCGCTACGCGCCGAGCGTAGCGAAGCCGCCGGCCTCCACGGCGAACACTATGCCGCTTCCCTTCTCCGCGAAGCACGGCGCCGAGCGGATCGCCTCAAGTATCGCAGGCGCCGTCCCGCGCGGCGCAAGAATGACGAGGATGTCCTTTTCGGGGACGAGCCTGACGCCGAAAAAGGCCGCGTCATCCTCCCTGGCCGTCCCCCTGCCCTGCAGGATCGTCCCGCCCGTCGCCCCCGCCCTGCGCGCGGCCGCGAGGGCGTCGTCCGCGTAGTCGCGGTTCACAATTGCGACCACCGCCATGCTTTCACCTGACTTTTCCATAGATTCGCTCCATTCCGTCCCGCCGTTTTCGCCACTTCTCCTGAACGCCGCCGTCTCGGCGGCGAAGGCCACGCCCCTTGCGCCGGCCGCGCCGGCCGCCTCTGAAATCGCGCGGCACACTGCATCGGCAGCCGCGCCGGGCGCTATGTTCAGCACGATGTCCTTGGCGCGCTCGCCAAGCCCGAGGAACTGCATGACGGAGTTCGGGGCGGTCCCCCTGCCAAGCAGCACCGTGCCGCCGCCGGCGCCGGCATCGACCGCCGCCTTGGAGATCTTCTCGCCCGCGCCTCGCGGGACTATCGACATTATGAGCCTCCACCGTTCCATCTCATTTCCCTTTCCCGCCGGAGGCGCCGCGCCGGCGCGCCTCCATCGCGATCCCCATGGCCTGGATCGCCACCAGCGGCATCATCGCCACCAGCGCGATAACCCCGAATGTGTCGCCGGTGCGTCCGCAGCCCTCGGCGACGCCGACCGTGAATGGCAGCACGAAGGCCGTCGTCAGCGGCCCCGACGCGACCCCGCCTGAATCGAATGCCATGCCCGTGAAAATACCCGGCGTGAATGGCATCATGGCAAGGGCCAGCAGGTACCCCGGCACGAGAAGGCACCACAGCGGGAAGCCGAAGGCAGATCGCAGGCAGGCGGCCGCGACCGCAATGGCGGTCGCGGCCGCCAGGAACACCAGGAGCGCCTTGCGCCCTATCATGCCGCCCGAAACGCGCTCGACCTGTTCCCCGAGTATCCAGACGGCCGGCTCGGCGCAGACCACCACCGCGCCAAGGAAGAATGCTGCCAGCGACGATGCGGCGCACCAGGGCGCCCCGCCGACCTGCATGCGTTCGCCAAGCGCGCGGCCTACGGCGCGGCCGGCGTCCATGAAGCCGCAGTGGACGCCGGAGAGGAATACGAACAGGCCCACCGCGGCAAGCGCGAACCCAACCATCGCCCTGGCGAACTGGCGCCGCGTCATGCGGAGCAGGAACAGCTGGAGGACGACGGCTATTGCGCAAAGCGGAATCGTCGAGACGAGTACCTCCTTCGCGACCCCCGCCAGCGCCGCGAGGTCCAGCCCCGCCGCATGGGCGCCGTCGGCCGCGCCGGACGCGCCGGCGGCAGTCCCGCCGCCAGTGATCACCGCGTATGCGAGCATCGCCGCCACTGGCCCGACGGAAGCGATTCCCGTGAGGCCGAATCCGCCGTCGCGTCCTCCGCGCACGGTGGAGACTCCAAGCCCAAGCGCCATGATGAAGGGGACTGTCAGCGGCCCCGTCGTGGCCCCGCCGGCATCGAAGGCGACGCCGACGAATGGCTGCGGGGCCAGCGCCATCATCCCGAGTATCGCCGCATACCCCACCCCAAGCGCGACCTTGAGCCTGACCCCGACGACCATCCTGAGAATCCCGCACGCCAGAAAAAGCCCGACGCCGGCCGCGATGGACGCGACTATCCCCGCCTTGCCGACGCCGGCGAAGCCCTGCGCCACCTGGTCGGCGAAAACCTGGATGTCAGGCTCGGCGGCCGTCACCGTCACGCCAATGAGCAGGGCGGCGACGACCATCAGCCAGAGGCTTCGCCGCTCCGTCAGCGCCGCACCGCAGCGTTCGCCTATGCGGCTCACGCCCAGTTCGACGCCCATCAGGAAAACGGTAAGCCCGGCCACGACCAGCGCCGAACCCGCCAGGAACCACGCCATGAACGCCAGCGGCATACGCGCCACTGTCAGCCCAAGCGCCAGGACGGCGGTCGATATTGGCGCCACCGAGAGCGCCGTCTCCTTGAGTTTTTCGGAAATTTCCATTGCAAGCCCGAATCTTCCCCGGTGCGGATGCCCGCGAAGCCGCCGCCCGGATCCCCATTTACGGATTGGCGGCCTGGCGTTCCGGGCCGCCAGCCTTTCTCCACAGCGCGGTGAACTCCACGTTCCCGGCAGGCCCCTTGATCGGCGACGTGCATACGCCAAGCCACTCCAGCCCGAGTTCCCCGGTCCCGAAGCGCTGGATTTCACGGACCACGCGCTCGCGCACGGCCTCGTCGCTCACCACGCCCCCCCTGGCGACCTCCCTGCGCCCGGCCTCGAACTGCGGCTTGATCAGCGTCACCATCATGCCGCCGCCGGCAAGGACTTCGGCCATGGGCGGCATGATGAGCTTCAGCGATATGAATGAGACGTCGGTGCAGGCGAACTGCGGGACGAACGGGAGGTCCCCGGCCTTCATGTAGCGGGCGTTGTAGCCCTCGCGCCACCAGACGCGCGGGTCGCCCTTCAGGCGCTCGTGGAACTGCGCGTGGCCGACGTCCACGGAGGCGACCCGCGCCGCGCCGTGCTGGAGCAGGCAATCCGTGAAGCCCCCCGTGGATGCGCCGACGTCAAGGCAGTCCAGGCCCTCGACCGAAAAGCCGAAGTGCGCGAAGGCCCCCTCCAGCTTCTCCCCGCCGCGGCTGACGAAGCGAGGCTTCGCCGCCAGCGTCACCTCGGCGTCGTCCGGGAACTGGTGCCCGGCCTTGGTCGCCTTCTGCCCATTGACGCTGACCTCGCCTGCCAGGATGAGGCGCTGCGCCGACTCGCGCGATTCGGCCAGGCCGCGCGCGACAACGAGTTGGTCAAGTCTTGTCTTCGCCATTGCGCCAGCCCCCAGTCACGGTTCGATGTCGAAGACGCGGACGTAGTCCACCTCAAAGGCGTCCCCGGCCTTCCACGCATCCTCCAGCTCGGGGACGCCGGCGCCTGTCATGTGGTCCCTGCGGTACCACTTCGCTTCGGTGCTTATCAGGATGAACTCCTCGGTCTGCGAAACGGCCTCGTCGCCCTGCGAGCCGACCTTGACGCCGCTCTGCACGCCATCCACGAAAAACGTGTACCCGTCCGGCTCCCAGAGCATCCCGAAGGTGTGGAAGCCTGGTGAAAGCGGGAAGTTCAGCTTGAAGGCCGAGTCCGCGCCTGGGGTGTATGGCGCGCGGAAGGCGTTGAAGCGCCTGTAGTCGGCGCCGGAGCCGCTGTAGTGGAAGCAGTGGACGATGTGGCTGTCCGGCTCGAAGGCCTCCATTATGTCGTGCTCGATGCCGGCGCGGCGCGGGTCGAGCGAACACCCCTGCATTGGCGCCTGCATCCAGAATGCGGACCACCAGCCGGGCATGCGCTGGGTGCGGCAGCGGCATTCGTAGTAGCCGAAGCGGTGCATGAACTTCGGGGGCTGGCGCTTCGGAAGCGGCCAGAACCCATCCGGGCGCTCCAGGCGCGGGATGTCCCACATCAGCTCCCCGGTCTGGAGCTGCGGGGAGACGAACTGGCCGTCCGGGCGCTTCACCAGCTTGAGGCGGCAGATGGAGTCGCGGATTTCCACGGCGCCGTCGCCGGGTCCGGCGAACCAATGCGCCGGCCTCCCCCAGAAGTTCACCCTGTAGCCCCATTTTGAATCGTCGAGCGCGTCGCCGTCGAATTCGTCGTGCCAGACGAGCCTGAAGCCGCGCCCCTGGGGCAGCATGCTGGGCTCGTGGCCTGGAACTGGGTGTATGGTGGTTGCAGTCATGGTATGATGTGATGGGCGCCGCAGGCGGGCTTGCCGATTTGCCATCCCGGACGCAGGCTGGCAGGCGCGCCATATCGCGGGTATCTATTCTACATCATTTTGCGAATATTGGCACATTTGGCGCCCCGCCCGCGACCTTTGCGCGCCATCGGGCGATTTCCTCCGCGGACGGGCTGTCCGTGGGCGTCAGCGGCGCCTTTCTGCCAAATTTGGCATATTTTTCAATGCCAAGCGGATGATATGGCAGCAGGTCAACCCTTTCGCAGTTGCGGAGGCCATTGACAAAATCGCATATTGCCGCGAGGTCGGAATCCCCGTCGTTTACGCCCGGCACAAGGGGGCAGCGCACCCAAATGCGCGCGCCCGATTCGTCAAGGCGGCGCAGGTTGCCGAGGATTGGCGCATTGTCCACGCCCGTGAGTTCCCTGTGCCTCCCCGCATCCATGCACTTCAGGTCATAGAGGAATAGCGGGCGCAACCCCGCAAGTGGGTTGCCGCAGTATGGCAACAGAGGCTCAAAGGCGCCCCACGGCGCGAAGCCAGAAGTGTCGATTGCGACGCCTATGCCTTCTGCGAGCGCCGCGGCGGCCAGCGCCGCCGTGAATTCCGGCTGCGCGAGCGGCTCGCCGCCGGTGATGGTCAGGCCGCCGCCGGACGCCGCGTAGAAGACCTTGTCGCGCAATGCCACGTCCATCACCTCGCGGACTGACATCCTGCGGCCGCAGAGTTCACCGGTGTCCACGGCGCTCCGGCTCGAAAGCCTGCGACTCAGGGTTGTGGCACCATGCGCAGCGCAGCGGGCAGCCCTGCCCTTCGACCAGCACTGGCTGCTTGCCGCAGTGGCGCCCCGAGCCCTGCTTGTCGAGGGTTTCGGAAGCCGGTGGTTTGACACGAAGGGCGAATTTCTCGCGTGCCGCGCCGCGTCGCCGGCTTGGGAGCTCAAC
>JAFWPM010000259.1 GCA_017509565.1 Kiritimatiellia bacterium
AAAAATCCCGCCGTTCCAGCGTCACTCGAACGCGCCGATTACCTCAGAATGGCACGTTGAGGTCGATCCACAGGTGGATGCGCAGGCGCTCGTCGTCCGTGAGCTTCACGAGCGGCTGCGGGGAGTACCAGCCAAGGCGACGGCCGCCGCGCCCGGCACCGTACGCCCCGCACCGACATTACTTCACATCCGACACGTCCGGCGATGAATGGGAAGGTTCGGGGAATGCCTGGTCGACGAACGGCGGCTTGCCGAGGCGTTGCGCGTCGACCAGCTTGAATTCGGGCTTCGTCGCGTCGGGCGGCGGCGTGATTGTGCAAGCGCCCGTCGTCTCGTCGACCTTCCAGTTCTTGGCGGGAATCATCCAGTTGTCCTCGACGCGGCTGGGGTGGGCCTCCTTCGCGAAGCGCGGATCGCGGGCGAGGATGTTGTTGATGAAGACGAACGCCCCCTGGCCGCACTCCACCTTGTCGAGGGAGTCGAGCGTCACGGAGTGCGGCTTGAACACCGGAGTGCGGCGGGTGTCGTTCCAGTATGCGTACTTGCCGCGGATGCGGTTGCCCACGAAGGCGGCGTTCTGCGAGCAGGCCATCAGCGCGTTGTCGGAGAGCAGGTCGTTGCCCTCCACGAGTATCGGGCCGTGGTCGACCTCGAAGAACAGGTCGCGCCTGTTCGCCCATAGCCTGTTGCCAACCACGCGCGCGCCCTGCCCCATCCAGTCGAACCAGATTCCGGCGGTCTCGCCGCAGTGGTGGATGCGGCAGTTGGCCACGGTGAAGTCAACGGCGGCGTGGATCTTGATGCCGCCCATCTCCGCGCCGCTGTAGGGCTTCCGCCAGTGGCAGTATGATATCTCGCAGCCCTCCACGGTGGAGAACACCGCGCCGAGCGAGCCGCAGATGCCGGCCTGGCCGCAGTCGGTTATCCGGCAGCGGCGCACCACGTGGTGGCCTACGCGGTCGAGCCCGTTCGAGACGCAGCGCATGATCGTGTTGTGGTAGTTCTGCGCGCTGGGACCCGCGTTGTCCCACTCGTCGCCGTACTTGCCGAGGGTTATGCCGGAGCATTCGGTTCCGGAGACCTCGCAGTCCTCTATAACCCATCCCCGGCTCCAGTTTGTGCCCACGATGGCCGTCTGCTCGCTGGTGGGGGGCGCCCAGTTGGGCCCGGCGTCGCGGAACACGATTCCGCGCACGGTGATGTAGTCGCGGAAGTTCACAGCCGGGTAGAAGCACGCCGGGCGCACCACGAGCTCGGGCACGCAGACGTTCGGATCCTGCTCGAACGCCGCCACGATCGTGCCGGAGATCGCACCCGGCAGCATCACCGCGTGGCCGGGATTCAGGATGGCCGCCAGGCCAGAGGGACGCCCGGCCAGCTCGATGTCGCGGAAGCGCAGCAGTATCTCCTTCGTCCCCGCCGCCGAATCGGGCAGCTTCGCCGTGACGGTGGTGTATTTTTTCCAGTCGCCGGTGAGGGGCGGGCGCACCGTCGCGAGCGGCTTTTCCGGCCTTGCGGCGTCGCACACCTCGATCTCGGCCCTGTAAACCATGCTGGAGTAGTATATCAGCAGCTCGCGCGCGGCGGGCGAGGAGAAGTCGAAGCCCTTGTATATGATGGTGTTGCCGTCGTATATCCAGCCCACTTCGCGGCCCCATTGCGTCGAATGGGCGGGCTGGATGTTCTCGGTGCGCCAGCCGGTGTCGCATCCGGCGACGGTGCGGCCGGCGGAGGTGAGACCGGCGATGTTCACGAGCGCCCTCTTGGCGGAGGCCGTGCCGTCCAGCATGAACTTGCGGGGATGGAGCTCCAGCGGCCTGCCGTTCTGCACAAGCCGGGCGCGGAAGCGGTCCTGCCCGCCGCTGGTGAACCAGTCGCCGGAGATGAAGTCCGTGAAGGGATTAATGCCGCCGAACGTGTCGTAGCGCACGGTCGCGGTCCACAGGCCGTCCGCGCGCCGTTTCCAGCCTTTCACGGGGTCGGCGCCCGTCACGACTACCCTCTCGCCCTTCGCCGCGCGATAGACGATCGGCGCGTCGGGGCGCCCGGCGTTCGCGGGCTTCACCCATTCGCGGTACGTGCCGCCGCGGATCGTCACCACGTCGCCGGGGGCCGCGACAAGCGCGGCCCTCCCGATCGTGCGCCACGGCCTTGCGGCGGAGCCGTCCGCCTGGTCGCAGCCGTCGGCGGCGACGAAATGCTCGGCCGCGCCTGTGGTTCCAGCGAGCGCAAGCGCCGCCGCGACAATCGGGATCTTTCGTGTCATCTGCTTTTCCTTTCCTATTTTTCAGACAAAGAGAGAGAGGGGCTCGGCCTCCTGGTCCACGCCAGAGATCTCCTTCGGCGCCTCGGCGGATGGCGCGTCACCCCCTGCGGACGATGCGGCCACCGCGGCGGGCGCCGCGTTAGTCGCGGCCTCCTGCGCGAGAAGGCCTTTCATCCAGACGGCGCCAGCAAGCGCGAGCGCGACAACGAATATTTGCGTTTTCATGAACGAAAGTATACCACACGCCGTCGGATTTGCCACGCGAGGCAACGCGCTCTTGCCTGCTCCGTAGCTATCTCGAGGCGG
>JAFWPM010000260.1 GCA_017509565.1 Kiritimatiellia bacterium
GCCGCCGCGTCGTGGGCCGTGGAGCTGTGCGCCACGAAGGAGAAGAGCCTGCCGCCCAGCATGACCCCGCCCATGAGGGCGTATGTGGCGCCGTCGCCAGCCTCCGTCACGCCCGTCTCAAGCGTGTTGCAGTAGTAGCCGTCGCCGGTCTGGAAGCCCCCGAACCGGAAGCCGCGTATCACCTGGGCCGAAAGCGCGTCGATCTGGGTGCGCGTCGTCTCCGCTATGGCGCGGAAGTCCGCGTCGGTGATCGCGTCCTCGATCGAGGTCTGGGAAAGTGATATCAGCTCCGAAAAGCCATCGTCGGAGCCGATTTCGGACTCGTGGACGAGGACGCAGGCGACCTTGCCGCCCTGGCCGCCGATGGCCTTCATCGTGCGCGAGATGCTTTTCTTGACAACGCTGTCCCCGGAGACGAAGCCATCGAGCGCCGGGATTTCAAGCGCGCCGAAAACTGTGCGGCACGGGAAGGCCTCCGAAACAAGCGGCGCAAGCGCGGCGCAGAGGATTGCCGCGGCGGTTGGGATTCGGTTCATGGCGTCCCCCTTGCCGGCGGTCAGCGGGCCTGCGTGTAGTCCGGGGGCAGGTTCTGGAGGGCCGCGATGCGGTCCTCCAGCGACGGATGGGTGGAAAGGAGCGAGCGCATCGACACGCCGCTCACGCCCATGGCCTTGAGCGAGTCGGGCAGGACGCCCGGCTGGATGTTGCCGAGACGGCGCAGCGCCGCGATCATGTCGGAGGGCGAGCCAAGCAGCCTCGCGCTGCCGGCGTCCGCCCCGTATTCGCGGTGGCGCGAGAATGCGTAGACGACAAGCGATGCGGCGAAGCCAAGCGTCGTCTGGAGCACCATCCGGACAAGGAACGACACCAGGCCGCCGCCGGCCCTGCGCCTGCGGTCACCCTTGCCGGAGAGCGCGCCCTCGGCGAGGTATGCCACGGCGTAGGAGAGGAAGAGGACGAATGCGTTGAGTATGCCCTGGAGCAGCGACATCGTGACCATGTCGCCGTTGACGACATGCGACATCTCGTGCCCCAGCACCGCGCGCAGCTCGTTCCTGGTCATGGACTGCATGATGCCGGTGGAGACCGCGACGAGGGCGCTGTTCTTGAATGCGCCGGTGGCGAAGGCGTTGGGCGCGCCCTCGTATATCGCCACCTCGGGGCATCTGACGCCGGCGCGGTTCGCCAGGTCCTGGACGGTGTTCACAAGCCACGCCTCGGCCGGCCCCTCGCTGCCGTCGATGGTGCGCGCCCCGACGCTGCGCCGCGCCATCGGCTTTGAAAGCAGGAGCGATATCACCGAGCCGGCCATGCCGAAGACGACGCAGTAGGCCGCAAGCGAGCGGTAGTCCAGTCCCTCGCGCGAAAGGAAGGCCGGGTCGAGGCCGAACACGGTGCAGACAATCTGGAAGATGACCGAGACCGCCAGGAGGACTACGATGTTCGTGACGATGAAGAGAAGTATGCGTTTCATGGCTGTTGGTGGTTGGAAGTTGAGATTCGGGATTCGAAATCTGAAATTTGAAATCTGAAATCTGAAATTTAAGATTTGAAATCTGAAATTTGAAATTGAGATTTGGGATTCTGGCATCTGGGATTTCAGCCTTGCGACTGGGGCTCCCCGTCCTGCCTGTGCGTCCCCCAAGTCCCGTCCCTGAGCCCCTGTTCCATTTTCTCGCGGAACTCGGCCAGGCGAAGTTCGAATTCGCTTCTGCTCCTCCTGCGTTCGTATTCTTCGCGCGTCCGGTCGTTGAGATGCCGCTGGCCGGTGATGTCGGAATTCTGCAGCGAGTCCAGCCAGCCTCTCAGCTGCCTGGAGACCGACTCGCACTGGCCGACAAGCTCCCTTATCCTCCCGGCCTCAGCGGGCATTTCGCCCAGCTCAAGCGCGAAGCGCAGCATCGAGCGGACTTCGCCCGCCGAGCCGCGCGCGATGTAGAGGAAGGTTATCAGTTCCGGCGTGGAGCCGCGCTCAAAGCCCTCGGCGATGTTGTTTGGAATTGACAGCGCGGCCCGGCGCAGCTGGTTCACCAAGTCGCCCCTGAAGCGGAACGACTGCGCCGACGTCAGCTTGAAGACGGCGACGGCCAGGGACATCGCGTCCTTCCAGGACGGCAGCTCTTCGAAGCACTTGTAGCTGGCCATGTGTCAACTCCTTTCGCTGTGAATGGTGGAAGCGTCAATGGGCGGGATATGAGAATTGAAATTTCAGATTTGAGATTTCAGATTTAATATCTGAAATTTGGAATTCCTGATTTCCCCTTCCATTATAGCAAAAACGCGGAACCCTTGCGGGCCCCGCGTCTTTGCTTTCCTCTGGCGGATCGCTTATTCGATCTTGGCCTTGAAGAAGTTGCCCGTCACTCCCGTGAAGTTCGCCGAGAAGGTCTGGATAGTGGCGGTGTCCGCACTCGCGTCCTTGTTGAATTCTACGGTGCCCTGCTTGGTGTATTCGCCGTTCGGAGTCGTGGCGGAGTAGAGCGTTACCGTGCCGTAGATGGCGCCGAGGATTGAGCCGTTGCGGGTGAGCTTGACATCGACCACGACATTGTCGCCGGACTTCTTGACGCCGGTGACCTCAAAGGTCGCGCTGGCGGCGCCGCTCGCGGTGATGTCCTGGTTCAGAAGCGCGGCATTCGTGAAGTCGTCGACGCTGATGTTCTTAAGCGCGCTTTCAACATCCGTGCGACCCTTGTTCCCGACAATGGCGTTGAGGAATTCGGCCTCTTCTGCGGAGATGGTGCGGGTACTGTCGCCGCCGATCGGCGCATCGCCGGCGGTGTAGCCTTTGCTGACCGCATCGGCGATGGTAATGACGATGTCCGTCGTTCCGGCGGTGCCGCTCGCGGAGGTGGTGGCGCCTACTTCGAACTCGTAGTTGGCATTCGCGGTGTAGGTGACCGAATAGGTCTGGCCTTCGGTGAGGGTCGTCGGGGCGGTAGCGACAGACGTGCCGTCAACCGTCCATGCGGCAGTGGCGTTGGCGCCGCCGGTGACGGTCACGTTGACGGTCGCGAGGTGCTCGTAGGCGTAGGTGATCTGATCGACTTCGCCGTTGCCGGTGAATCCAATGGAGTTGACGCCCGAAAGGCTGTTGCCGAACGGATACGGGCCGGCTGTGGCGTTGCCGACCGCCAGCAAGACCTGATTCGCCGTGGGGAAGGTGAACGTGATCGTGGTGTCCTCGCTGCAGTCAACGGGGATCTTGGTGTCGTTCTCAGACCCATTGTAAAGGTAGAGGTTGGTCGTCGCGCTACCGCTATCGGCAAGGGCGTAGATGGCGAACTTGAGGGTTGAGTCGGTGCCGTCGAGGGGCGATGCCGTCGCGGGGACGAACTTGACTTTCGCCGTGAGGGTGCGGGAAATGCCGGCGTTGGCTGCGGCGGCATCGTCGATCGCGGCCGTGAGTTCATCTGCGGCATCGACGACAAGGCGGCCGCCCGTGACCTCGGAGGCGTCACTCGGAGGGACTGTCCAGGTCAGGCCATTCAGCGAGGTGCCGGCGGTGAATGCGGTGGTGAAGGGTTCATCCACGATTGTTGTGGAGACTGTCGCGGTCGCGATTCCGGCAAACATCCCGAAAGACAGGGCCAGAGCGGACTTCGCAAAGGTTGAAGGTTTCATGGTTGTTCCACTATTCTTGCAAGTAGTTAACTGTAAAAACTCGTCCCCACGCGGGCAAGAGTTCCAATTTCGTGAGTATAAATTTGCCATAATCAACGGCGAATGTCAAGCATTTTTTTTGCTACAGCGCGCGGGCCCCTTCAAGCTGCATTCTTGTGAAGCTCTGGATATGGCAGATGGCAATCGCGAGGGCGTCGGCGGCGTCCTCCTGCGGCACCGCCGGGAGGCCCAGCATCGACACCACCATCTTCTGCACCTGGTCCTTGGTGGCGGCGCCCCATCCGGCGACGGCCTGCTTGACGCGGCGCGGCTCGTGCTCGAAGACCTGGAGCCCGGACTCGGCGCACGTGGCGATCGCCACGCCGCGCGCCTGGCCGAGGATGAGCGTCGTCGCCGGGTACTTCGCGTAGAAGACGCCCTCGACGGCGGCGACGTCGGGCCTGAACTCCGCGATGGCGTCGGCGAGGGTCCTGCGGATGTTCACGAGGCACTCCGAGAGCGGGCGTCGCGCAGGGTTTTTGATGGTGTCGTAGCCGACGCCGAAAATGCGACCGTCCCTGAACTCCACGAGGCCGAGGCCGGTGGAGCGCAGGGACGTGTCAATTCCGAGGACGAGCATCCTATTCGGCGTCTTCGGCCTCAAGGGCCGCCTCGACCTCGTCGCTGACTTCCATGTTGTCGTAGACGTTCTGGACGTCGTCGTTGTTTTCGAGGGCGTCGATGAACTTGTTCACGGCCTTGGCGACGGCGATGTCGGACACCATCGTGGTGCTCATCGGGACGAGCGTGGAGGCCTCGGCGCTGACCGTCGGGATGCCGGCCTTGTCGAGGGCGTCGGAGATCGCCTGGAAGGTGTCGGAGGTGCAGGAGATCTCGAAGGTGTCGCCGGTGTTCTCGACATCGTCGGCGCCGGCGTCGAGGGCGAGCATCATGATCGCGTCCTCGTCCTGGCCCTTGGCGTCGATGACGATCAGGCCCTTGCGCTCGAAGTTGCGCGAGACGGCGCCGACCTTGGCGAACTCGGAGTTGTTCTTCTTGAAGATGTTGCCGATTTCGGCGGCGGCGCGGTTCTTGTTGTCCGTCAGCACGTTGACGATGATGCCGACGCCGCCGGCGGCGAAGCCCTCGTAGTTGATTTCCTCGAAGGACGCGGCGCCGGCGAGCTCGCCGGTGCCCTTCTTGATGGCGTTCTCGATGTTGTCCTTGGGCATGTTCGCCTTGCGGCCCTTTTCGATAAGGGTGCGCAGGGCGGGGTTGGTGTTGGGGTCGCCGTTCGACTTGGCGGCGATCATGATTTCCTTCGCGATGCGCGAGAAAATCTTGCCGCGCGCCGCGTCCGTCTTGGCTTTTGCGTGCTTGGTTGTCGCCCAGTGGCTATGTCCGCTCATTTTTCAGTTCCTGCATTTGTTCCGCCCACCCGGCCCTCGCCTGCGGGCATTTCGCATCCTAGCAAATTGCCGTCCCCCTCCGCGCCAAGCGGCTGGGTCCAACATGATTCGAATCCAAGTCGTTCCGCCTCCATGGTGACGGAGGCGTACTCCTCCTCGGAGAGCCTGCGCCCCCAGTCGCCGTTCCCCACGGCCCGCCATGCGGGCGTGTACTGCGACATGAGGCTTACGTCCAGCTCCGGCCCGATGTTGTCGGCTATCCAGCGGAGGTTGTCGATCGCCTCGCCGGCATGGCCGGGGAGGACGAGTATCCGGCAGATAACGCCGCGGCGCGCCAGGCCGTCGTCGTCGGTTTCCAGAGGTCCCAGCCGCGCGCAGAACCACAGGAGGGCGGCGCGCGCGACACCGACGTATTCGGCCGAGCCCGACGCCGCCTTGGCGAGTTCGGGCGTCGAATAGCGCAGGTCGGTCAGCGCCACGTCCGCGAGGCCGGCGTAGCGGTCCAGCACCTCTGGAGATTCGAAACCGCTACTATTATACACGAAAGGCAGAAGATTCGCAACTTCCGCGACGCGCCTCCTCGCCTCCTCGATGAAGGGGAGCCACGGGGTCGGGGAGACGAGGTCCCAGTTGTGGCATCCGTCGGCCTTGAGCCTGAGCATTATTTCCGCGAGGCGCGCCGGGTCCATTTCCTCGCCCGCCCCCTCCTGGCTCCAGCGCCAGTTCTGGCAGTAGAGGCAGCGCAGGGTGCAGTTGGAGAAAAATATCGTCCCGGCGCCGCGGGTTCCGGAAATCGGCGGCTCCTCGCCGAAATGCGGCCCCCAGCGGAAGACGCGGAGGGCGCCGCCGGAGCGGCACCACCCCAGCTCGCCGGCGGAGCGGTTCGCGCCGCATCGCCGCGGGCATAGGCGGCAGGAGGTTATTGTCGGGGAGGGGTTCACGCCACGGGTGTGTCCATGTCCGGCAGCGGGGAGGTTCCGGCCGGGGCGCCGTCGGCGCCCTGGCGGATGACCTCGATCCTGCGCTCGATTTCGTCGAGCCGCCTGCCGCAGTCCTTGACGAGCCTCTGGCCGCGCTCGAAGGCGGCGACCATGTCCTCCAGCCCCATTTCCCCGTTCTCCATCGCCTCGACGATCTTCTCAAGCTCGGCGATGGATTCCTCGAAGTTCTTTTTCTTTTCGCTCATGGGAATGAGTATAGCAAAAAAATGAGGCTTCGTGCATAAGTGTGGGTGCTAGTGACGGAAATCCATCATTGCGAGAGGCGCTTGCGCGCGACCACGAAAGCCACCGTCGCGGCGGACTGCCATTGGCGGTCCTGCGGGCCAGGGACTGCGCCGACCCATGCGAGCATGGCCGCCGCCATCCCATGCCCTTGCGATGCGCCGCATCGCCGCCGCTTCCGGTGGACAC
>JAFWPM010000261.1 GCA_017509565.1 Kiritimatiellia bacterium
CCTCGCCGATGGTCAGACGAAGGAGGCGGAAGAATGGTTTGAGAAACACCTTGAAAAAGATAGGGTCTCGACAACGGCGCAGGCACGGATGCGTGGTTTTGCCATTTCACGTGGCGATTTGGTAAGGGCTGCGGCATTTGACGCGGAGGCGTTCTTTGACAATCCTTCCGTCGACAGGTATGATCAGCTGATGGCTATTTGTAGCGTAGGAAATGTCGCAGATGCTGTTCGCAAGGCTGTTTTTCGCGCGTTGGAGAGCGGAATCCGTCCGGATTTCGAGGAACCCAAATCCGTAGATTGGCCCTTGCCGATTGTGGCTTTGGGTCGTCGCATTGTTGAAGAGCCTACACCATCCTTCGAGTTGCTGGCTGAATTGGCATGGCGAGAACATCGCCCGGAAGAGGCGCTTTCATATTACAAGCGTGCGATTGCGCAACGTCATAAGGACGAGCGTGCAACAGTCTGTGAGTTTGATTGGCGCATGGCCAATCGCATTGCTTCGATATGGCCAAAAGAGGCGATGGCGATTTGGGAGCGGATTATTTCGAGCAGTACTGGCGCTTGGCAGAGCGATTACGACAATATTGCCAGGGCGCTACGTTGCATGAAGCCAATATTTTTCGTCAATGGGAAAGCAAAGGCTTTTCGGGAAAAAGTCCGGGATTTGATTGCGAAAAACAAGATGCGCCGGAATCTCGTCGAGATGCTTGAAAAGATCCTGTCTGATCGAGATTGTATCTAGGGATCAATTGCTACGGCTCGCACATTGCGCATGTTGTCGAAATCGTCGTGGCAAATATCGCAAAGCTAACACAAATTACGGACAAGCATACAACACATGAAGAAGATATGTTGCCCATATTTCGAGCTAACCGACCTGGAGCGCGCGTACCACGACAAAGGTGTGTTGGATGCTGTGCCGTAACGACCGCATTCATCGCCGAAGATAGGGCCAAGCGGCTACGGGACTGGATGGTCGCGCGTGGAATCTACCACCCGTCGGATGCGCCGACAGCGCTTTCGGCGGCGCGTACTCGGAGTTTGGCGATTTCGGCAACCTCATGAAAGTGATCGAGCATGTCTGGCTGGAGCGGGCGATGCTGAATCCCAGTATGATTTGGGAATGGATATTACCTTCGCTCGGCCCAGGGGCAAAGGGACAAGGAGCCCCAGGAGGCATTTTCATGGTTTCGAAAGGCGGCGGGGCAAGGCCATGCGGAAGCGGAATATCATCTGGGCCTATGTTACCGCGACGGAGAAGGTGTCGCCCCTGACTTGTCGGAGGCCATTCGCTGGTTTGAAAAGGCCGCCGAACAAAATGACCCTGATGCCCTTTTCAATCTTGGGCTCCTCTACTATTCCGGCAAGGGCGTGAGACGGGATTGGGCAAAGGCCAGAGAGCTTCTTGAACGTGCAGTGGAAGCGGACAAACATGGCTGGACCAATGGGGCCGGAGACAAAGCGAGAAAATGTCTTCAGGAGATGAACGCGAATGGATAATCCCTACGAACAACCATCATGAATGCCAAAGCAATCCTCGCCGCACACCGCACCGTCGCCTCTGAAGAGAAGCGCGCGGTGCTGGCGCGCTTCTTCAAATCGGGGCCAGGCGAAGATAAATAACATCTTCTATTCTAGACAGACAGCTAAACAAGCGCTATAATAGTTGATGTTATAGACGGAACGGGACTGGACATGAAACCGAAGAGGACATTGCTGTTGCCGAAGGCCGCGAGGTCGTTGGCGATTTTGGGGCAGAATGTGAAGCTGGCCCGAATTCGCCGTCGCATCACGGCCGCGATGATGTGCGAACGCGCGGGGATCAGCCACGCCACGCTGACCGCCATTGAACAGGGACGGCCCTCCGTTTCAATGGCGGGATACATGTCCGTGCTTTTCTGCCTCAACCTGCACAATGACATTGAAAAAGTCGCCTTAGATGACGAACTGGGCCGAGAACTTCAGGATTTGCGTTTGCCGAAACGGGTGGTGCTATGAAGAGGGTCGAAATCCATACCGCCACAGGTGGCGTGAATCGCCAAGTCGGGATGCTGGAGTATGACGAGTTGCGCGGCAAGAAAGTTTCGTCATTCAAGCTCTGCGAATAGTTTCCATTGGATCCCCCGATGCGTTTCATGGGGCCGGACATAGGGCTTTTTCACGGGAAATAAAACGATTCTTTACAGAATGGGTGACACCATGCCAACCACCGACAAACCCCTCGGCCTGCTCTGGGGCCTCGTAATAGGCGACTGTCTCGGTTCGCCTATTCAATTCACGTCCAAGGACGGACATCCGTGGATCATGGAGATGGAGCCGTGCGACATCTTCGGCACGCCGCCCGGCTACTGGACGGACGATTCGTCTATGGCCTTCTGCATTGCTGAAAGTTTTGCGCGTCTCGGCAAATATGACCGGGCCGACATCGCGAACAACTTCGTGCACTGGTACCAAAATGGCTTCTGGTCGAGCCTCTCTTACTCCTTCGACATTGGCAATGCGACGCACGGCGCATGCCGCGCCATCGCCCGGAGCGGTTCGTTCGTCAACGGCGAGGAACATTCGCAGGGCAACGGCAGCGTCATGCGCTTCGCGCCGTCCTACCTTATCGCCCGCGCCCTCGGACGGCCGGAGATCATCCACGAGATCAGCGACATCACGCATGCCTCGCAAGGTGTTCGCAGGACCTGCGACCGCTTCGCCGCCATCCTCGACGAGCTTCTAGCGACTGGTGAAACAAATGCCGTTTCGCGCTACGCATCCCGCGAGGAGTGCGACAACTCCGGCTGGTGCGTCTCGACGCTGGAGAGCGCGCTCTGGGCGCTCAACACGACCGCCTCTTTCGAGGAGGCGCTCGTCGCGGCCGTCAATCTCGGCGGCGACGCCGACTCCATCGGCGCCGTCTGCGGCCAGCTTGCCGGCGCCAAGTACGGCTTCACCGCCATCCCCAAACGCTGGCTCGCGACAGTCAAGGACATGGGTAAAATCAACGGATTGTTTGCGAAATTCCTCATTGCTCTTGGAAAGTAAACAGAGGGAAAGACAATGATTTGGTTCCTTGATGTCACTGGCGACAGATATGATCTGGATCATCTCTCCCGGAAAAGCTGCATGGTTTTCCAGTGCCGAGACGCTGGGCAAATTTCCAATGTTCGAGTCAGGGGGTTCACTGATAACTATCCGTATTTTGATTTGAAGTGCAAAATCGGGGGTTTTGAAATCGAGGCTTCGCACAAATTGTCTTACATGATTGGCGTAGGTGGAATTCGCGTAAGCTGCCCATCAGGCTGGGAATGGCGAACAATTCCCGACGTAGTCCCTGAAAATGTTGGATACAGCCTTCTCAGCGATGGAAGCGATGTAAAGTTCATCCCAAAATCGGAAATCAAGAGATTTATGGGCGAGGCCAAAATAGAGTTGTGGCTCACTGATCCCCGACTTCACTACCTCGCTCTACTGTCGCTTCTAAACGAGCCGGAACAAATAGGAAGATGGACCCGTATCATTCCAACTTGGCGACAGGCTATTGATATTTTGTTGAGATTTGGACTCTTTCGGTCATTTCTTCTTGGAAAAGTGTCCATCCATGAAGATGAATACGACTGCATGACGCGTTTTTACAGGTCTTTGCAGGTTTCAACCCCTGAAGAATACCTTGAAAAGTTCTCTCCCGTGGCTGCAGATCCCTTAAATTGGGCGGAACCTCCGGAACAAGTTTCCGGGAAGGATATTTTCCTTCTAAACTGCCACATTTCCGGCACATCGCACACCGAGGCCGCCAAGGAACGGGCCAGCGACATCCAGCCCGGTCTACCGCTCACGCTTAGGCGGGAACCGGCGAACAATTTCGACAAACAGGCCATAGCCGTATTTCTTCCCAACGGGGAACGCATCGGATACATTCCGCAAAAACACAATCCTGTCACCTCCCGCCTCATGGACGCGGGCAAGCTCATCTTCGCCAAAGTCACCGAGGCGGAACTCAAGGGCAATTGGCTTCGCGCTCGCATGGACGTCTTCATGAAGGACTAATCCATCCATGTTGCCGATTCATTGGCATCGGTTCAGGATGACGAGCTACGACGAAGATCACGTGAATGAAAGAGTTTTGCCATGAACGCCAAAACAATTCTAAATGATCTCTGCGCCGCCGCCTCGGACGAGAAGCGCGCGGTGCTGTCGCGCTTCTTCAAATCGGGTCCCGGCGAATATGGGGCAGGGGACAAGTTCCTTGGCGTCATGGTGCCGCAGATCCGCGCCGTTGCCAAGAACCATGCCGGGGCCTCCTCCGCCACGGAGGACGCGCTTCTCGCCTCCCCCTGGCATGAGGCCCGCGAGTGCGGCCTCTTCCTGATGTGCAACCGCTTCACGCGCGCCGATGCGGCGGAACGCGCCGCAATCCACGCGCGCTACCTCGCCGCCGCTGCGGCGGGCCGCGTGAACAACTGGGACCTCGTCGATCTCTCCGCCCCGACGCTCGTCGGGCGATTTCTCGTGGACAAGCCGCGCGAAATCCTCTACGACCTCGCCGCGAAACCTTCACTTTGGGAGAACCGCATCGCCATTGTTTCGACGCTTTACCTCGTCCGGCGCGGCGATCTGGACGACTCCTTCCGCCTCGCCGAAAGGCTCCTGCACCACCCGCACGACCTCATGCACAAGGCTGTCGGCTGGGTGCTGCGCGAATGCGGAAAGCGCGACGCGGACCGCCTCCGCGCGTTTCTCCGCGAACATGCTGGCTCCATGCCGCGCACGGCCCTTCGCTACGCCATCGAGCGTTTCGACGCCGACGAGCGCAAGCGCTGGCTCGCCATGCCGGCCGAGAAGCCGCTCCTGAAATCGTTCCCGCCTGTGGCGCGCGCCGACGCCGAGCTGCTGATCCTGGGGTCGATGCCGGGCGAGGAGTCCCTGCGCAAGGCGCAGTACTACGCCTTCCCGCAAAACGCCTTCTGGCGCATTGCGGGGGCGCTGTTCGGGTTCGACCCGGCGCTCCCATACGCGAGGCGGCTTGCGGCGCTGAAGAAGGCTCATGTCGCGCTCTGGGACGTCGTGGGGACTTGCCGCCGCGAAGGCAGTCTCGATTCCTCGATCAAGGATGCCGTGCCCAACGACCTTCCGGCGCTGCTGGCGCGATGCCCACGGCTGAAGCTCGTCGCATGCAACGGCGGGGCGTCCTACGCGGCCCTGCGGCGCTTCTTCCCGGACTTTCCGCTGCCCGTCGTGCGGCTTCCCTCCACTTCCCCCGCCGCCGCGCGTCTTCCCTTCGACAGCAAGCTCGAACTCTGGGGCACCGCGCTGGTGCCGGTTTTGGGGAATACGCCATGAACGCGAAAATTGAAGAAAGGCACCTCGAATGGAAATGATGAACCAGCAACCCCATGAACACGGCTTGGAGAAGTTTGTCTCCGCCCAGTCTAGTGATTACGAAACTGCGCTGGAGGAAATCCGCGGCGGGCGCAAGCGCAGCCACTGGATGTGGTACATAGTCCCGCAGATCGCCGGCATAGGCAGAAGCCCTACGGCTCAGTTCTATGGAATCCGTGACCTGCGGCAGGCGAAGGACTACATGGCCCACCCCGTCCTTGGCCCGCGCCTAGTGGAGATATCCAAGGCGCTGATGGCCTTACCTTCGTCGGACCCAGGCGCAGTCATGGGTTATCCGGACGACCTGAAGCTCTGCTCAAGCATGACGCTGTTTGAACTTGCCGCACCCGATCAGCCAGTATTCGGCATGGTCATTGACAAGTTCTTCGCCGGGAAGCGCGATCCCCTCACGCTTCAGCTTCTTGGCCTGATCCACTCAGTTTGTGAAAGGCCTGACAACCTCACATACGCGCAGGGAGTATGAGCATAAAGGGACACTACGGGGCGAATTTCCCCCGGATTTCCGCTATATATATCCGTTTCCCGCATTGGCTCTGGGAGCCATCGAGAGCGGCTTCAGGGGCAAATGCGGAAAATTACCCCTCCAGATAGCCATGTTTCCCCTTGCAAGCGCTCCGTCTGCGGTTATGCGGACTTTCATGGGCTTCAGAAAAGCGCACGCAGCATTTTGAAAAATCCGATCTTCCAAAAAAACCATATTGACGCAGCAAATCCGATAATTGGGGCGATTGCGTTGCCTATGTTCTCCGGCGAATGGAGTCATAAAGGGACACACAATTTATTTGCGCACCTGTTGGTTGCCTGACGAAAATCTTTGCGCGACGCCATATTGTGGTATAATCATTGCCGATGAAAACCGTTATTGCCATCATTGCCGCAATCGGCATCGCAACATTCAACGCAATGTCAGACACCACACGCATCTACTCCGGCCACAATGCGACCGGTTCCGCCATCTACGCC
>JAFWPM010000262.1 GCA_017509565.1 Kiritimatiellia bacterium
CCGCCGCGATCGCGCGGCACTCTTCGGCGCGCTCCGCCGCGTCCGCCACGCGGTGCAGGTGCGCGCACACGCCAAGCGACGCGCCTGACGAGGCCGCCGCGTTGAGGGCGGCCGCCGCGATGGCGAGCAGGTTGGCGAATCGGAGCTGCATTGGGGATTTTCCTGATGCCGCCGGACGGGGCCGGTGGCACAAAACTCCTATTGGATGGCGGGGATGCGCCTCAGCTCGCATGGCGCGAGGGTCATCGAGGCGGTTTCATGGGGACGGGTTCCGTCGCCGAAGACTTCGTATTCAAGCGTCTGTTCCTTGTCCGAGAGGTTGGCGGCGAGGAGGACGGTTTCGCCGCCAGCCGTGCGCCACCAGTTGCCGATCACGGCGGGGGTGGTGCCGTGCTTCACGGTCGCGCCCTGGCGCCACTTGAAGCGCGGCTTCCAGGAATACGATATTTCGGGAAGGGGCGAAACGGGGCGCAGTTCGTCGAGGAGGTTTCCGTAGGCGAGCGCGTCGAGATTCTCCTGGCGGAAGGCGCAGAGCTGGCCGACGATGGCGCGCTTCTGCGGCTTGTCGAGGACGTTCGGGTCGAACCATCCGAGCGGATGGCCCCAGAGCATCTCGCGGCACTGCTGGACGCGGAAGGACTGCGGATCGTCGTCGGTGTCCTCCGGCGTGCAGAAGTAGGTCGTGTAGCCGGAATAGACGGCGCTCCAGAAAGGCACGTCCTCGGGCGTCCGCTCCACGACCTGGAGGAAGCCGTCGAAGAGGTCGAGGTAGGCCTCGCCGGCGCCTTCGGTGGTCAGGAAGGCGCCGCGCTCGTTGTAGGCGCGGCGGACGGGTTCCATCATGCGCGCGTAGCCCTCGCGCCACCATGCGCCGCCACCCACAGGGTGGCCGTGCGACGGGTCGTAGCACGGAAAGGCGCGCGCCGCGCCGACCTGGTCGACGAAGAGCGACGTCGCGCCGAGTTCGTCGAGGATGCGCCCCGTGAAGGTCTGCACGACACGCCTCCACGTCTCCGTCCAGGGGCACATCACGGCGAGCGGCGGCTTCGTGGGGTTGTTCACGGAGGCGTAGCTTTCCACGACGCGGGAGCCGTCGGTCTTCATGGCGGCGTATGGCTCGGCGAGGAGGTAGCCCATGGTCGTCACGGTCCAGAGGCGTCCGTTCGTGTAGGGCATCGGCTCCTGTCCGATGGAGTGGCAGAAGTCGATTGTCTCCTTGACGCGCGGCTGCGCCGGGAAGTACTCGGGATAGTTGATGTCGTGGGCGGACTGCTGCCAGAGGTGCCAGTGGAGGCCGGTCGAAAAGCCGGGATAGGTCTGCTTCGCCTTGGCGAGGACGTTCGAGGCCATGTCCGAGCGGCCATGGATGTTGATCCAGAGCGGGATTTCGCAGAGGCGGCGCGGGTAGGACGGATTGTCCTTGATCGGGCCGCGCGCGGCCCACGGCTGCTGGAGCGCGAAGGCGCGGTAGCGCCGCGCCGCCTCCCACCAGTCGCCGCGAAGGGGCGCGATGGTCGTGGCGTAGCCGGGGCCGTCCGCGCCGAGTTCGGGGAGCGTGTCGAAGTAGATGTCCTGCTCGCCGGATTCGACGAGGCACTTCTGGCGCGCCTCCGGGTCCTCGGCCGCGAAGTAGAGGCCGGTTTCGCCGATGAAGAAGGCGGCGACCGGCGGGGCGTAGCCGAGGTAGTGGGCCCAGACGGGGCGCGGCTGGGCGGAGCGCCTGCGGAAGAGCTTCGCGCCATGGTTCCTGCCACGGCAGGAGGGCGTCGCCCTCGCCGTCGCGCGTGACGCGGCGGATCATCGGGAAGCGGGTGCGCAGGAGCGCGTAGTGCGGCGAGCGGTTCTCGAAGCGGAGGCTCCACTTCTGCGAGCCGTCCGGCTGCGGGGCGATGGTGACGAAGGCGTCGAGGGCGTCGGGCTCGTCGCCGAGCGCGATGCCGCGCCACGCAAGCTCGATCGCGCCCTCCACCTCGCTCTTGGCGAAGGAGGCGGCGTTCGTGGGCGCGACGGTGAGGAAACCCGGCACTTCCGTGCCTGGCACAGGACAGAGCAGCGCGGGCGCTCTGTCCTGTGCCGCGCACGGAAGCGCGCGGGGGGCCGGCGCGGAACCCGTGCTTTGCAGCTCAGGCGCAGAACAGGGGGGCGCGGCGCCAAGCGTCCCGTCGTCCCAGCCGGAGACGATGGTCGAATTCGGTTTGGCGCGCTCCTGTTCTGCGCCCGGAGCGCGAGCGCCGGGGTCAGGCAAAAACTCCGCCTCCCAGAGGTTGCCGCCGCCGGTGGCGAAGGTTGCCTCGCCGATGCGGATCGATTCCAGCACTCCGTCATCGGAAAAGCGGGTTTGTACGGGTGCGGCGGCCGCCGAGGCTGCCGCCGCAAGGGACAGCGAAAGGAGAGTCGAAAAGGGCGTTTTCATGATGCGTTTTTCATTTAGATTGCTGTCGATTGCTGTCGATTGCAATCGAATGCGGCTGATTGCGCGGCCCGCCCAGCGTCTCGCCCGCCTTCCAGACCGGGCCGATGACGGAATCGGCGGGATATTCCCCCTTTTCAAGGAATGCAAGCGTGGACTCCGCGACCGCAGAACCAGCCTGCACGGGGTCCATTTCCATGCGCGAGAGTTCGCGGAAGTACGACGGCCCCATGCCGGCGTTCGCCCAGGCCACGACCCGGACGTCGCGCGGCGCTTCGAGACCGGCGCGGGACAGGGCCAGAAGCGCGCCGCGGGCGAGGTATTCAGACGAGAAGAAGTGTACGGCGTCGCGGTCGAAGCGCCCGGAGGAAAGCCCATCGGACACGGCGTTCATGCCGGCCTCCTCGATGGCGAAGAACTTGCCCTTCGCGTAGTCGGGCCGAAGAGTTGCGGACTTGGCGGCGATACCCGCCGCGCGGAGCGCGGGCACGGCGTCGCACATCCCTTCGTGAAGCCGGTACTCGACGACCTTGCCGAAGCCGGCGGCCTTGCATGCCGCGATGAAATCGGGAACGGCGGTGTTGAAGTCGATTGCGGTGAGGCCAACCGCGCCAGCCGGGCTCGTCTCCATGCCGGCGACGGCGGCGAACGGTACGCCGAGCTTCGCCAGATGGGCGAAAATCGCAGGGCGGTTGTAGAGAACCACGACGAGATCCACCGAGCGCGTGAGCGCCGCGTCGAGAAGCGAAAAGTCGTATTTGCCGTCCGCGCCGCGGTGTTCGATGCTTGCGCGGGTGAAGAGGTAGCCCTCCCGGTTCAGGCGGGTGCGGAGCGTTTCAGACAGGAGCGTCTGGAAGAAACCCACGTCCAGGTCGGGGCAGACGAACACGACGTGCCCGCGCCACTGGAGACTCGCGCGGTTGCGCACCACCGAACCGATGCGCGGGCGCGACTCCACGAACCCCTCGTCGGCGAGGCGGCGCAGCGCGGCCTCCGTCACGATCCGGCTCACGCCGAGCATCGGCGCGAGCGCGCGGTACGACGGCAGCGTGTCGCCGGGCTTGTAGAAGCCGGACACGATGGCCTCCTTCAGCCCGTCAGTCACCTGGACGAGCCGCGACCGCTTGTCATCCCGGTTAACTGAAAATGGAATTTCGTTGTCTTTCATTGCAAGGCTATCTCAAAACGGCAAAAATTATATTCAATATGGGCAGAAATGTCAAGGGGGGGGTGTCCGTGGTCGGCCGTGCTTGCCGGTGGCTAGGGGGAAGGCACGGGAAACACAATTCCGCCGGAGGTAAACTCCGGGGGGCAACAGAGGTGAAACTGGGGAAGCTAGGCTCGCCTAGGCGATGACGCCGCCGAGGAGGATTTGCCCCTCCGTGCCGTAGAAAACGGCGCTCTGGCCCGGGGCGACCCCGGGGATGCCAGCCGGGAAACGGCAGCGCGCGGCACCTTCCCCGGCGGGTTCGACAATGGCGCCGCCCCTGGGTGCGCCCGTGCTGCGGATCTTGACGGCGCAGGCGATGCTTCCGGCTGACTCGAACTCTTCACGGGAGACGGCGCCGAAAACCATGTCGGAAATTGAAAATTCGCGTACCGGGACATCGTCTGCGCGGCCGACGACGACGCGGTTGCGGCATGCGTCAAGGGCCACCACGTAGTAGGGTGCGCCGGCGCCGCCGATGCCAAGTCCCTTGCGCTGGCCAATCGTGAAATGCCAAAAACCGCCGTGGCGGCCAAGGACGCGCCCGTCGCAATCGACAATCTCCCCTTCCCTGTCAACCGCGCCGATGAGTTCCGCCACATCGCCGGAGTAGAAATCCTGCGAGTCGGGCTTTGTGGCGGACTTGAGGCCAAGGGCCCGGGCCTTGGCGCGTACTTCGTCCTTGCTGAGTTCGCCAAGCGGGAAGATGTGGTGCGCCAGCTGCTCCTGGGAGAGCCTGTACAGGAAATAGCTCTGGTCCTTCGACTCGTCGAAGGCGCGGCGCACGGCCAGCCGCCCCGATTCCCCGCGCCAGATTCGCGCGTAATGGCCAGTGGCGAACTTGTCGAACTCAAGGCCGGAACGCCGCGCCAGATCCGGCAGGAAGCCGAACTTCATGATGGCGTTGCAGCGGACGCACGGGTTTGGCGTCCTTCCGGCAAGGTATGTTTCGCGGAAATGGCGGACAATCTCGGCGTCGTATGCCTCGGCGCAGTCGAACACCCTGTACGGTATGCCGATCTGGGCGGCAAGGGCGGTGGCGGTTTCAATGTCCTCCTTCTCGCCGGCGCCGAAGCACGCGTCACGGGCGCCGCCCTTGTAGCGGCCATCCCAAAGACGCATTGTGATGCCGACGACTTCGCATCCGCGCTCCTGAAGCAGGACGGCGGACACGCTGGAATCGACCCCGCCCGAGAGTCCAACAGCGACCTTCATCGTCAATCGAACGGACAACCGAGAGTGGCGTCACCTCTGGACCCAGTCGCCGTCCCTCGTCTGGTACCAGACGCCCTTGCCTTCAGGTATGCGGCCGACGAATTTCTCGGCCGCGGCCGCGGCCGCGGCGTCGTAAGTCTCGCCGTTCTCGGCGGCGACAGTTTCAAGACGCCCCTTGCGCCTGGCGTTCGCCTCTGCAACGAGTTCGAACTCCGCGGAGGAAAGGGCGCCGCGCGGGACGAGCATGGCCCTGTTGTCAATGCCTATGGCCCCCTTGTCAAGGAGGGCCTTGATGCTCGGCTTCTCCTCCTTGGCGATAATCTCCTCAAGCTGCTTGTCCATCTTGAGGTTGATGTTCATGTTGATCTCAATCGGCTTGACTTCGTGTTCCGTCTTCACGGCGAGGCAACCGAAAAAAGCGAGCGCTGAAAGTGCGATGCAGGTGAAATTCCTCATTTTTATTCTCCTTATTTCGACATACCGATTTTAGCGGTTTTTATCGTAAGATTCAAGAACTTTTCGATTGGACCGTTGATGCTGGCGTTTATATTGACGGGAGTGACGACTGCTACGTCGCGGGCCTTCCCCTTAAGTCGAATGGCTATTCGGCCATCATCTCCACGCGGGTTCAAGAGATCCATCCTGAACACCTCGTAGTCGAGATTGCGGAGGGCCTTGGCGAAATTGTCGCATTCGCGCCTTGGCAGGCCGGCCTGCGCAAGAAAGCCCGTGAGGAATTCGGGGTTGGCGATTTTGACATTGCCTGTCTCCCCCGGCGGGGTGTAGACGAAGCTTTCGCCGAGACGCAGAGTCCCCGCCTCGGCTATGCGCAGCGGGATGCGGCCGTAGAGGCAGCCGGTGGCCTGGCTTCCAGCAAGTTGGGGGAACAGTGCCAGGAAATCCGAGAGCATCAGGTTGTCGAGGAAGACGGTGAAGCCTGTCGAGAGGCTTGCCATGTTGAGGCTGAGCGCGTAGAGCCTGACGTTTCCGCCGCAGAAGCCGATGGAAGCCTCGGAGACGACAAGGGACGATGCGGATGGGAGTATGGTGGCGCGACTGCGGCCGAAGTCGATGAGCCCGGCCGACAGTCCGTTGAAGCCGACATGGCATGGGTCGATGGACAAGACCCCGCCGCAGCCAGAAGCGGCCCCCCTCGCGCGTCCCCCCCTCAATGCAAACGGGATGCCGGCGACGGTTGCCGAGGCATCGAGGGACGCAAGCGAGGCGCTTGCCTCCCACGAGAATCCACCGCGCCCGGCCGTCGCCTTGACCCCTGCGGTAAACTCGCCCGAGAAGGCAAGGTTGGAAACGGCGTCGAGCAGGCCAAGGGAAGTGGCAAGCGCCACTGAATCCTTCACTGCGGGGTCGTCGCCATCCAAGCGCAAGTCGGCCAGCGACGCCGAGAAGGACATTTTCCCGTCGGGCGTCATGTCGAAGGCGAAGGGCAGACGCCATTCGCACGGGGCGAGGCTGGCGGTTCCGGTTGAGTGGAGTTCCACGCCTCGCGCCTCGGCGAAGGCGAATTTTATTTCCACTGAAAGTTTTTCCAGTGACTGCTCGCCCTCAGCAAGAAACGCTGGGAGAGTCCATCCGAGCGAAATGGCTCCATCCGCCGAGGACTGGCTGTAGGCGATTGAGGCGGAGACGGGCTGGCCGGCGATGCTTCCCGCAATGCGGATGGAGTTCTGTCCGTCGTCGGCCGCCGATTCAATGGACAGGCGCGCGCGGGCCAGCGCCGCAGGAATCGGCGCGCCCGGCGGGACGAGCGCAGAAAAGTCCAGGTCGCCCGTCGAAGCCCTGGCCGAGGCGATCGTCCATCCTTGCAGGATGTCCCTGGACATGCCAGGCTCCCCCGCCTTCCCAAGCGCCGGGAACGCGAATCCCGGCACCGAGTGGGAGGCGTCAAGCCCGATACCGTCGATTTCGACAGCGTCGATTCTCTTGGACAAGAGGCCGGACGGGGACCAGCCGACATGAATTGAGCGGCAAGACGGGGCGAGCGGGAAGCCGCCAAGCCTTACGCCGACGATATCGGCGCCGCCGATGCCGAGACGTGAGACCCGGAGTTCGTTTTCGTATCCGGGGCCATGCGGCAGGATGGCGCGGAGGAGGGATGAGGCGATTCCGCGCCGGAAGAGGACAGCCAGCAGCAAGGCCGCAAGGGCAAGGAGGAGCGTGGTCGCGAGACAGGCGAGGGCCGCCCGTGCAAGGCGGCGGAAAATGCGGCCGATTCGGATATGCGGGAAAGATTTCATCTCACTTGGTCACAATTGCGTCGAACGTCTCCCGCCCGGCAATGCGGAAAAGCCCCTTGCGCCCGATTTTGGTCCCGTCAACGAGCAGGTAGCGCCAATCGGCGATATCAAGTACCTGGCGAAGCAGTTCTGCCTGGCGTTCGTGGTTGGTGGTGGCGGTTTTCTCGTCAAGGCCGTATGCCGAGACAAAGGCCTTGGTTATGTTGAGGCGGGAAAGTTCGGCGAGGGTCGCCGAGCCGAGAACCGAATTGAGCTGAGGGTCGTAGTTTCCGCCAAGGCCGATCAGCGCCCACTCGGATGGCATTTTCCCGAAGAGGTTCATGACGGGTATGGCATTTGTGACGACGGTCAGTCGCCGCGGGCCGGCCTCCGCGAGCCTTGCCGCAAGTTCGAAAACGGTCGTGGAGGAATCGAGGAATACAATGTCGTCCTCGCCGACAAGGCCAAGTGCTTCGGCCGCGATGGCGGCCTTTGCCTCGTGGCGGGACACGACGCGCTCGCTGTAGGCGATCTTCGTATTGCGCGCGTCATGGGCTTCATTGTAGATTACGCCGCCACGGACGCGCTCGACGTATTCCGAGCGCGACAGCGTATCCAGGTCGCGGTGGATAGTTGCGGAACTGGCCTTGAACTTGTCCATGAGCTCCCTCACCGAACAAGACTTCTTCGCCTTCAGGTAGGCGAGGATTCTCCGAGTGCGTATCGTGTCCATAGTCAAGCATTATACCAAAAGAATGGGGAGGCCATGAATTAAAAGTTTGCATTGTCATCCCATGCAATGATCAACGCAAAGGCGCAGAGGTTTCCGGCATTGTTTGCAAAAAGCCATGTGCAATCATCCCATTCATGACATGGGCAGGTGGCGTCGGCGTTCTTGTTCTCTGCGCCACTGCGTTAAAATACTTGTGGGACGCAAGTGAAAAGTTTGGCAGGACAGGACCGGAGCGACCGACGGGCTTGCGGACTCCCGCGGAGGCGCCGTGGCTTCGGGCGGCGGCGCCGCGGCAATGAGCAGATCCGGCATCAAAGTGACCTTATCATCTCGATCACAATTGCGCCGACCTCGTCAAGCGAGGCGTCGCTGATTTTGTCGATTGTATCCCCGGCGGTGTGCCAGTAGTCATTTAGACCCGGGGCGGAGCCGTACTCGAAGTCAATGATGTCGATGGCCGGATATCCGAGGTCGAGGAAAGGCTGGTGGTCGTCGATCATGTCAACCGGCTTGTGCCTGACCTTTTCGGAAATCCCAAGCCGCGATGCCGCCTGCTGGAGCGTCGCCATGAGCCGGCGGTCGACATTGGCGGGGATAGTCAGGGTGAGGTCGGAGTCGCCGACCATGTCGAGGAGGATTACGGCGTCGAGGCGGACTCGCGCGCCCTTCATTTGGGCGGCGAGATGGCGGCTGCCGTGGAGTCCGTCCGACCTGCCGTATTCCTCGCGGCACTCCTCGCCGTCGAGAAAGGCAAATGTAAGGGTGGCGCCGTCGTATGGATTGGCGGCGAACCATCTTGCGAGCGCGAGCAGGAGGGCTGTCGAGGAGCCGCTGTCGTTGGCGCCGGAGAAGTCATCGGCAATTCCCGACTTGGTGTCGTAGTGCGAGAGCAGCAGGATGTTCTTCCTTGTCTTGCCCGGGAGGGTGGCCATGACATTCCTGAAGACAGTCTGCCCCGCGGGCGTGCTTTCGGTGAACGCGTCCACAATCGGGAGAAGGCCGGCATCGTCAAGTTCGCGGCCGATCCAGGCGGCCGCTTCTGCGGCGCCAATGGTGCCGGAGACGCGGGGGCCGATTGCGCACAGGCCGTTTACCAGCTCAAGCGCCCCGAAGGCGGGGCGCTCGGGTTCGATGCGGGCGCATCCCGCGGCTGCGATCAGCGCAGCCGCTGCGATGGAGCGGCGAGCCGCCGCCATGGGACAGCCTTTCGACACAATCCCCCGCCCTACAGGTGCCTGGGAAACCGCGCGCCGGAGCGCCGCGCTACATGATGCCCTTTACCCTGCCTGTGACGACATCGACGTCGATGTTGCGGAAGGCCGGGGTGGACGTCGTTCCCGGCATGAGCTTGATGTCGCCGCAGACCGGGACGACCCAGCCGGCGCCAAGGTAGCTCATGATGGAGCGGATTGGGAGCCTCCAGCCGCGCGGGCGGCCAAGCAGCGCCGGATCGTGCGAGAGCGAGTATTGGGTCTTGGCCATGCAGATTGGCAGCGAGGCGGTGGCGGGATTGGCCATGAGCGCGTCGAGCTGGGCGCGGGCCTCGTCGGAGTAGTCCACGCCGTCTGCGCCGTAGACTTCGCGCGCGATTTTCTCGATGCGGGCGTCCATAGGCTCGTCGTCGCCGGAAAGGAAGCGGAAATCGCCCTTGTCCTCGCAGGCGTCGACGACGGCCTCGGCGAGTTCGCGGGCGCCCTCGCCGCCGCGGGCCCAGTGGTTGGAGACGGCGAAGCGCGCGCCAGCCGCGACTGCGGCGCGGCGCACGGCCTCGATTTCGTCGGGCTTGTCGGTGTAGAAGGCGTTGAGGCACACCACAGGGCTGACGCCGCTCCTGCGGATGATGCCGATGTGGGCGAGGAGGTTTTCGCAGCCCTTCTCCACAAGCGCGGGATTGTCCTCGGTATACTCCGGCGGAAGCGCCATGCCCGGCTTGACGGCAGGGCCGCCGCCGTGGAGCTTGAGAGCGCGGATAGTTGCGACAAGAACGACGGCCGACGGGACGAGACCCGACACGCGGCACTTGATGTTCCAGAACTTTTCAAAGCCGATGTCGGCGCCGAAGCCGCTCTCAGTGACGTGGTAGTCGGAAAGCCGGCATCCGACGAGGTCGGCGATGACCGAACTCTGGCCGACGGCCAGATTGGCGAATGGCCCGGCGTGGACGAGCATCGGCTGGCCCTCGGCCGACTGCATGAGGTTGGGCTGAAGGGCGCGGACCATCCAGGCCGTCATGGCGCCATCGACTTCAAGGTCTGCCGTGGTGACGGCCCTGCCGCCCTTGTCAAAGGCCACGACAATCTTGGACATGCGTTCGCGGAGGTCGCGTATGTCGCGCGCGACGGCCAGGATCGCCATGACTTCGCTGGCGACGGAGATGTAGAAGCCGGACTCCATCTCGAAGCCGTCCATCTTGCCGCCGCGACCGATGACGATGTTGCGAAGAGACTGGGCGCAGAAGTCCATCGCCCACCTCATCTGGACGCGCGAGGGATCCACGTCGAGACGCCTCATCCGCGTCCTTTCAAGGCGCGCGTCGTCGTAGTTGCGCTCATGCTGCATTCTGGCCGTCAGCGCGACCATCGCCAGGTTGTTCGCGTTTGTGACGCCGTCGATGTC
>JAFWPM010000263.1 GCA_017509565.1 Kiritimatiellia bacterium
GCCTCGGCGGCCTCGCGCTCGCGGCGCAGGCGCTCCTTCTGCTCCTGGTACTCGCGCTCGCGCGCGGCCTTCTCCTCCTCCCTGGCCCGCTGGCGCTCCTCCTTTTCGCGGCGCTTCGCCTCGCGTTCGGCCTCCTTTTCGGCCCGCAGGCGCTCCTTTTCGGCCTCCCTTGCGGCCTTGGCCTCCTCGCGCAGGCGGCGAAGCTCCTCAAGTGTCTGGCGCTCCCCCTCGCTTACGCGGGCCATGCGCCATTCGCGGAACTTCGCGGCCGCCCAGGCAAAGAAGGCCCGCCAGTTGCCCCAGCCCACGCCAAAGACCACCGCGACAACCGCCAGGACAAGGACCACCTGGGTCCCGCCGACTGTGCCAAGGAGCGGGCGCAGGCACTTCGACATCATGAACCACCCTATCCCCCCGCCGGGGGACCGGATGTTCAGGGATGCGCAGCGCGCGGAGAAGTCGCCGTTTTCAAGCAGGGCAGAAACGCACGACTGGAAGAGAAGCGCCCAGAGCGCCTTCCGCCACGGGCGTGGCATCCTGTCCGTGACCATCAGGAAACCGAACAGCAGCATCCAGAACGGGACGAGCCAGCTGCCTATGCCGAAGAGGGCGTAGCCCGTGAAGGTGCCGACCGCGCCGGCCATGCCGACGAGGTTCTTCACGCTGCCAGTGCCGTCCGTGGCGAGCCAGGGGATGTCGTGCCAGTCGTAGCTGAGAAGTGACAGGATCGGGAAGCTGACCAGCAGGATAAGGAGGAAGCCGACGATGCGCGTCGCCATCGTCGGTTCGTATTCCCTCTCCTCCAGCCGCCTGTTTGTTTTTGTTCGTGCGCTCAACATGATAATCCACCGCATGTTATTCTACTAAAAAAGCGCGCAACATTCCAGAACAATGAAACCAGAACCCGGCGGCCCCATGGCGGGCTGCCGGGTTTGGTGGTGCCTTGGGAGGCGGGACTTGCGAATCAGCGCGCTAGCTGCACAGCGTGTAGAGGACGCCGGCGACCACTGCCGAGCCAATGACGCCCGAGACGTTCGGGCCCATGGCGTGCATGAGGAGGAAGTTCGACGGGTCGCTCTCAAGGCCGACCTTGTTTGCGACGCGGGCGGCCATCGGGACGGCCGAGACGCCGGCCGAGCCGATCAGCGGGTTGATCTTTTCCTTGAGGAAGAGGTTCATGATGCGCGCCATGAGATTGCCGGCGCCGGTGCCGACCGCGAAGGCGCAGAGCCCAAGGAAGAGGATCTTCAGAGTATCGACGGTGAGAAACTTCTCGCAGGCGAGCTTGGAGCCGACGGAGAGCCCGAGCATGATCGTGACGATGTTGCAGAGCGGGCCGGAGACGGTGTCGGCGATGCGGGCCACCGAGGGGCCAACCTCGCGGGCGAGGTTGCCGAACATCAGGGCGCCGACCAGGGGCACCGCGCTCGGGAGCAGGAAGCCGCAGAGAAGCAGCACGATCAGCGGGAAGCAGACCTTCTCGATCTTCGTGACGGGGCGGAGCTGCTTCATCTTGATCTTGCGCTCCTCCGCCGGGACGAGCAGTTTCATGATGGGCGGCTGGATGATCGGGACGAGGGCCATGTAGGAATAGGCCGCGACGGCGATGGCGCCAAGCAGGTCGGGCGCGAGCTTGGAGGTGAGCCAGATGGCCGTCGGGCCGTCCGCGCCGCCGATGATGCCGATGGAGGCCGCGCCCTTGAGGTCGAAGCCGAGGGCGATGGCGCCGAAGAAGGCGAGGAAGATGCCGAACTGCGCCGCCGCGCCGAGGAGGGCCGTCTTGGGGTTGGCTATCAGCGGGCCGAAGTCGGTCATCGCGCCGACGCCCATGAAGATCATGATCGGGAAGAGGCCGGTGTCGATGCCGAAGCTGAAGAAGTAGTGCAGGAAGCCGCCCGGCTCCGTGAGGCCCGTCGCGATGTCCATCATCGGCGGCGCAGTTACGCCGGAAAGCGGCAGGTTGGCGAGGAGCCCGCCGAACCCGATCGGGAGCAGCAGCAGGGGCTCGAAGCCCTTGACAATCGCGAGGTACATGAGCACGAGGCAGACGAAAACCATGACGAACTGCCCGGCGCCATAGGGGAGGATGCCGCCGAGGACCTTGACTTCATGGCCCTCGTGGAAGGCGCCGTTCCAGTCGTAGTAGCCCTCTGTGATGTAGGAGGGCGGCTGGTCGCGCAGGAAGCCGGAGATGCCGGTAGTGCCAAGAAGATCCGTGACGCGGCCAATCATTTCCCGCCAGTCGGAGACCTCACCCTTCTTGAGCGACTGCGGCTCGTCCGCCACGCGCGTCGCCGGGACGTGCACCCCGTCCTTGCGGCGGTAAGCCTCGACCGTGGATGTCGTCTCGTTGGCAAAGGCCGAAAGGCCCATGACGGCGACCGCCGCCACCAACAGCATTTTCACCGCGCCACAGCGGATGTTGCGTATGAGGTTGAAACTATTGTCTGACATTGCTTGACTTGTACTCGCAGTTATTGGGAAAACCAAAAAAGGTTCATACTATTGTATCAAACTTTCCCCATTTCGACCTAGGCCGCAACCCCGCAAGGGGGTTGCTCCAAGTTGGGAGGCGGGGCCAACTTGGCGCTTGCCCCTCGCGGGCTGGCGCATTGGGGCAGGCTCAGGCACGGCGGTGGGCCGCGCGCCAGGCGCTGGAGGAGTTCCTGGCAAGCGCCGGCGACAAGGCGAATGCAACCGACGGCAATAGAATGCCATCGACCGCGGACGCCATCGTTTCCCCCGAGACCAAGGTCGAGTTCCTTCGCCTCGCCGCGCGGCGCTACTTCGAGGTCGTCGCCGCCGCGATCCGCCGCCACGACCCGAACCACCTGCTCCTCGGCGCCCGCTTCGCCGGGCTCTCCTCAGCGCACCAGGTTGTCTGGGAGGAGGCGGGCAAAATCTGCGACATCCTGACCTTCAACAACTACCCATGGGCCGACCTCGACGAGAATGTCGTCTACTTCTCCAAGCGCAACGGCATCCGGGCGGCGGACGCCTACGCCTTGCGCTACGGCTGCGACATCGTGCCCTTCGCGAACCGCCCGTGGTTCGGCGCGAACATCGTTGGCGTCGAGAACCTGGGCGAGGAGGAGTTCTCCGACGTCAAGGTCTTCTTCCGCCAGTACGCGCTTCCGCCAGTACGCGCCTTGGTCCGGCGACTGGGCAAAGGGCGGCTACCGGGCGCCGCAGAACGTCTGGAAGGCGCCCTCCTCCGGCACGTGGATCCGCTCCGCCGACGGCGCATGGTGCGGCGCTGCCACCTACGCGCCGACGGTCCGCAACTTCATCTACTGGATTTCCGGCGATGGCGCCCCGCATCCCGATGCGATGTTCTCGCCGCGGGGCGACACCCGCCTCGCCCCCGGCGCGCGCTGGGA
>JAFWPM010000264.1 GCA_017509565.1 Kiritimatiellia bacterium
CGCGGCGCAGCAGGGGGATGTCGCCCGGCTCCAGGCCGGCGGCGCGGACGCCGGCGGCAAGCGCCGCGTAGTCGAAGGCGACGCGCCGGAACTGGATGGTGCCGGTGGCGTCGTCGAAAAGGCAGTATGACGCGCGCGGGTCGTCGTCGCGCGGGTCGCCCACAGACCCGGCGTTCACGATGTAGCGCTTGCCGCGCTCAAGCTCGAAGTCCTGGCCAGGCAGCATGTGCGCGACGCCCGACGCGCCGAGCACCGCTATCCCCGGCTGGTGCGTGTGGCCCACGAAGACCAGCTGGCGGTCGGTCGCGCCGAAGGCGGCGAGGGCCTCGTCGGGCGAGATGACGTAGTCGAACGCGGCCGGGCGGCATGGCGAGCCGTGGACGCACGCGAAGGCGGGGGCGTCGAGGACGAGCGGCTGCCGCCCGAGGAAGGCGCGGCCGCGGGCGGATATGCGCGCCGCGCTCCACTCCACCATGCGCCGCGCATGGTCGTTGAAGCATTCCGGCGACATCTTCCCCGCGACGACGGCGTCGTGGTTGCCCATCACGAATGCGTCCACATGGCGGTAGACCGACTCCAGGACGCCGGCGGGGTCCGGGCCGTAGCCCACGACGTCGCCAAGGCACACGATCCGCGCCGCGCCTATCGCCGAGAGGTCGGCCAGGACGGCGTTCCACGCCACCGGGTTCGCGTGAAGGTCGGATACGATGGCGTAGAGCATGGCTGCCTAGGCCCTGCGGCTCTGCCTCTGCGACGTGAGGACTATCACGAACGTCGCGACCATCATCAGGGTCGAGAGGGCGTTGATGATCGGCAGGTTCCGGCTGTGCTTGATCATGCTGTATACCTGCACGGGGAGCGTAGTCGAGCCCGGGCCCGACACGAAGAAGGTGATCACGAAGTCGTCCACCGAGAGCGTGAAGGCCAGGAGCGCCCCGGCGACGATGCCGGGCGAGATCAGCGGCAGAAGTATTTTGCGGGCCGTCAGCCAGGCGTCGGCGCCGAGGTCCTGCGCCGCCTCGATGAGCGTCGCGTCGAAGTCCTGGAGGCGCGACAGCACCACCATCGCGACGTAGCTCATCGAGAAGGTCACGTGGGCCAGGAATATCGCGAAGAGGCCGAGCGGGAGCCGGACCGCCATGAATATCATCAGCAGCGAGATGCCCATCAGGATTTCGGGGACGACGAGCGGCATGTAGAGGACCACGCCGTGGACCTTCTGGATGCGGGTCCCCGAATATTTGTAGAGCGCGAAGGCCGCCGAGGTGCCGATGGCCGTCGAGACAAGCGTCGAGGTGACGCCTATGACGAGCGAGTTCCTGATCGCGTGCCACATCTCCTCGTTGGCGAAGAGCTTCTGGTACCACTTCAGCGTCCATCCGCCCCAGGCGCCGCCGGTCGAGGAGGCGTTGAAGGAGTTGACTACCAGTATCGCTATCGGGATGTAGAAGAAAAGGAGTATCGCGATTGTGGTCGCGAGCGGGATTCGTGAGGTGCGTGTCATCGTTGGTGTCCCCGTTTTCCAGGCTTGGGGCGCGCGCCCCGCGCCTTTTAAATGCTGAACCTGCCGCCTTCCTTCCCGCCCTTGCGGCGGGCGAAGAGGTAGGCGACCATCGGCCCCATGACGAAGAGCATCAGCGCCGCGGAGAGGGCGCACGCGTGGGGGAGGTTGCGGTCGTTCTGGACGCGCTGGGCGATCTTGTTGCCGATCATCTCGGAGGCCGGGCCGCCAACCATGTCGGGGATCACGTATTCGCCAAGCGCCGGGATCAGCACCATCAGGATCGCCGCGAATATGCCGGCCTTGATGCCGGGGATGAAGACGCGCATCACGGCCGTCGCGCGCGTCGCGCCCAGGTCGGCCGCGGCCTCCAGCAGCTGGTAGTCGAACTTCTCGGCCGAGGCGTATATCGGCAGGATGGCGAACGGCAGGTGGTTGTACACCATCACCAGCAGCACCGCGCCGGAGGTGTAGAGGAGCTGCGACGACGGGTCGGCCATGCCCAGCGCGACGAGGATGTTCTTGACTATCCCGTGCGGGTGGAGCAGGCTCATCCAGGCGAACACGCGCAGGATGAAGCAGGTCCAGAAGGGCAGGATCGTCAGCACCATCAGGAAGCGGCGGGTGCGCTCGCCCGTGCGGGCCATGTAGTAGGCCATCGGGATCGACACCGCCACGCATATCGCCGTGGTCGCCAGGCTCTGCCAGATGGTCCGCCAGATTATGGCGGGGTAGCTGGGGTTGGCGAGCGAGCGGAGCGTCGCGAAGGTCCACTCCGTCCCGATGCCGCCCATCGGGTCGGCCTTCTTGAAGGCGAAGGTCAGGACCATTAGGGTCGGGACGAGCAGGAAGGCCGTCAGCCAGACGAGGGACGGCGCGGTCGCGCAGATTTCGCGCAGCTTGCGGGTGGACATCGGCTAGACCCCCTTGACGTTGTCGCCAAGCCCCGGGTCGGGCGCGGCCTCGTCGTCGAGCATGTAGCCGTTGTCGGCGTTCCAGTAGAGCCAGACGTCGTCGCCCCACCTGATGGGCTTCTCGTCAAGCAGGTATCCGGCGTGCTGCTGGTACACGGCGATCCGGCGGCTGCCGACGCTGACCCAGTAGTTGGTGTGGTTGCCGGTGTAGATGATGTCCTCGACCTTGGCGCGCAGGACGTTCATGTGGGCGAACTGCCGGCGCGGCGGGTCGATCGATATGCCGAACTTCTCCGGGCGCACGGAGAGGTTCACGCGTCCTCCGACGGCCTTCTTCTTGTCGTTGTAGCACAGGACGCCGTTGAAGCCCTCGATGTCCGCGAAGTCGGGGATGTCAACCAGGCAGTAGTCGTCGTCCGGGACGGACGAGACGATGCCGTCGAAGAAGTTTGTGTCGCCGATGAACGAGGCGACGAAGCTTGTCTTGGGCGCCTCGTAGACCTCGGCCGGGGTGGCGATCTGCTCGGTGACGCCGGAGTGCATGACTGCTATCCGGTCGGAGAGCGACATCGCCTCGCCCTGGTCGTGGGTGACGTAGAGGAAGGTGATGCCCACCTGGTCGTGGATGAGGTCGAGCTCCAGGAGCATGCGCTGGCGGAGCTTGAGGTCGAGGGCGGCGAGGGGCTCGTCGAGCAGCAGGACGCTGGGCTTGTTGACGAGGGCGCGCGCGATTGCCACGCGCTGCTTCTGGCCGCCGGAAATCTGGCTGGGGAGGTGCCAGGCCTTGTCCTCCATCTGGACGAGCTTGAGCATGGACATGACCTCGTGCTCGATTTCGTCCTTTGGCCGCCGCGCCACGCGCAGGCCGAATGCGATGTTCTCGAATACGGTCATGTGCGGGAAGAGCGCGTAGTTTTGGAATACCGTGTTTACGTTCCGGTGGTTCGGCGGGAGCTGCGTGATGTCCTGGCCGTCCAGCAGGATCCTGCCGGAGTCCGGCTGCTCGAAGCCGGCGATCAGCCTCAGCAGCGTGGTTTTGCCGCAGCCGCTCGGGCCAAGTAGCGAGAAGAACTCGCCGCGTTTTACAGAGAAGGAAACGTTGTTGACCGCTTTTACCGGTCCGAAGCGCTTTGAAACGCCTTGGAATTCCAGAAATTCGCCCATTTCGCGGTTGGGTGGCCTCCCGGCGCGGCTTTCACGCGCCTGTTTTTCTTGTGCTGTTGTGTGACCGCGAGGCCGTGAAGGCCTCGCGGCAAGTTGGCGCTGGCACCCTGCGGGCAACTGGCGCCCCCGGCGCCGCGAGGCCGTGAAGGCCTCGCGGCAAGTTGGCGCTGGCGCCCCTGCGGGCAACTGGCGCCCCGGCGCCGCAAGGCCGTGAAGGCCTCGCGGCAAGTTGGCGCTGGCGGGCAACTTGGCGCGCGGCCCTTGCGGCCGCGCGCTCCCGCGCATCCGCTTAGAAGCTGGCGGAAACGCCGGCGTAGTACATGAAGTGTTCCTTGTCGCCGTCGGCCATGAAGGCGTCGCCGTTTTCGATGGCGTCGCGGAGGTCGTTGTCGAGGATCGCCGAGAACTGGCAGCCGACGCAGACGCTGAAGTTGTCGCAGATGGCGTAGCCGAGCTCGCCGCCGAATTCGGCGTCCACAAAGCCGTCGTCATCGACGCCCTTGCCCTTGCGGTAGCTCTTGGAGGCATACGCGACAAGGCCGTAGACGTTGAGCGAGAGCTTCTCGTCGTCGGTCAGCGTGAAGCCCTTGGAGAGCTTGAACTGGCCGTAGCAGCCCTGCTGGCTCTCAAGGCCGAAGCGGGCGTTGAGTTCCGGGCGGACGACCCAGCCGTTGTAGCCGACCGCGACCTTGCCGACCCACTCGTCGAAGCTGTCGTCGGTGTTGGGATAGACCCAGGCCGCGACGCCGAGCATGTAGTCGAAGTCGCCGATGTCGCCGTAGTAGTCGAGCTCGTAGTCGATCTCGTTGGCCGCGTCGGGGTCGGCGAAGTGCGTGCGGTGCTTGTTGGAAACGTCCCAGCTGTTCCAGATGTTCAGGTCGAAGCCCGCGAAGGTGACGCCGGCGTAGGACTGGAGGACTGCGTTGTCTGTGAAGACGTAGCCGTTGGAGAGGTAGCCGTTCTTGAGGACGGTGCCGGCATAGGCGCCGACGGACGGGCCTTCAGAAGCGGGCTCTGCAACAGGGGCCGCCTCCTGGGCAATTGCGGAACCGGCAAAGATGCCTGCCGCTGCGAATGCAAGGTATTTTGAGACGTTCATTTGCGTTAACTCCGATTTGAGGCTGTCATGCCGGACGACACCATGCCGCCTGCTGAAAACCACCGGAATTATTCTACGAAAAAGGAAGCCCCCGCGCAAGGTTTTTTTCGCGCCACGGAAACGGCCCCTGGCTGCCGGCGGAATCACACGTGCCTGTGCTTGCGGGTGCGGGTGTCCACAAGGCGCTCTATCATGGCGCGCTCCACCTGCACCGGGACCGCCTTCCCGATGATGTCGATGTTGATCGTAAGGACGACCGTGGAGCTTTTGCGCGAGATGCGCGTGACGACGCCCTCGCAGCCCATCATCGCGCCGGTGGCGACGCGTACGATTTCGCCCTCCGTGACGGGATCAGTCGCCTCAAGCCCCGGATCCTGGCGCAGCGCCTTCCGGACCATCACCACCTGCCTGAGCATGGCGACCGGGCGCGGCGTGGGCAGGATGTGGACGACGTGGCCGCGGTCGAAGAGCTGGTATTTTTTCTCCGGCGCCAGCCCCACGAATATGTAGCCGGGGAAGAGTGGGGTCTGGAAAGTCACCTTGCGCCGCTGGTAGACACGCGTGGCCGTGCGCAGCGGGAGGTAGCATTCCAGCCCGAGCGCGGCGCAGTCGGCGGCCACGGCCTTTTCGGCCCGCGGGTGCGTGTAGAGGACTTTCCAATTGGAGAACATGGTGACATTCTACCAAAAATACGATATAATTTCTATTCACAATGGGGAATTATACTGAAAACGCGCTGCTGATCGACGGCGGGACGCTCTACGGGGCCTCCCGCGGCCTTGGCCGCGGCGCGCCCCGCGACGGAGCCGCGTGCGACATCCGCTCCTGGAGCTTCTCCACCGGCGAGGGCGCAGGCGAGGGGCCAGGCGCAGGCGGGGGCGAGGACGCCGCGCCGACCCTGGCCGACGCCTTCGCAAAGGCCGTCAGGGAGGTGCCGATCGAGGACGGCACATCCCTCGCCCTCCCCCCCGGCATTCTCGTCCCCCGCGTCCTGTCGCTGCCCGCGACGGACGCCGAAAGCCTCGCCTCGATGGTGCGGCTCAAGATGGAGGAGCTCGCGCCCGTTTCCGGCGACGACCTCGAAGTGGCCTACGAGGCCCTCGGCGCGACCGAGTCCGCCACCCGCGTCTTTGCGGTGGCGGTGCCGATACGGACCCTAGACGCGCTTGCGGCCGACCTGGAGGCCTCGGGGCTGGCGGTGACCCGCATCGACTCCGCGCTGCTCTGCGAATGGCGCTCGATTTCGCGCCACGAGGAGTCCGCGCGTCCCGAAGGCGGCGATGGCGGCGCCCCAGACGCGCGCGGCCTCTTCGTGGCCGCCCTTCCCTCCGGCAGGTTCGACCTCTTCGCCGCCGACGAGTCCGGTCTTCTCTTCGCCCGATCGCTCGGGGAGCCGGCGGCCGGCGAAGACCTCCGCCGCGAAATTACACTCTCGCTCCTCGACATCGCATCGGAGCACCCCGGCTTCGCGCCGGACCGCCTCGCCTTCGTCGCGCCCGACGGGACGGACCCCCAGTTCGCCGACGCCGCCTCGGAGGCGGCCGGCATCCCCGCCGAAACCATCCGCGAGGGCGACCTCACCCCGTATGTGGAAAGCGCGCTCGACCGCGAGGGCGAGGGCGGGTGCATCGACATCGTCCCGCCCGCATGGCGCGAGGACGAGGAGGCGACCCGTCGCAAGCGCCACTTCACATACGGCGCCATCGCCGCCGTCGCCGTCTGGGCCGTCATCTTCGGCGTGATGACCTACATTCCGCGGAGCATCGCGGGCGACACCGCCGCGGCAAGGCGCGAAATCGCCGCGATGATGCCGCAATTCTCCGAAGTCGCCGAACTTAGGACGCGCGTCCGCCTCATCCAGTCCTACGAGGACCGCACCCTGTCGGTTCTGGAAATGCTGCGCCGGCTCTGTTCCGAAATGCCCGACGGCATGACCCTCGCCACCTTCGCCTACGAGAAGACCGACGACGGCACCACCTCCGGCAGGCGCGGCCCCGGCGGCATACGCGCCACCGGCGACGCCGCCGACGCCGACTCGATCCTCCGCCTCAAGAACGCCCTCGACGAGGCCGGGCCCTTCCAGCCCGCGCGAATCAAGGGCCCGACAATGGACGGCCAGCGCCGCCGCTTCAAGTTCGAGCTCGACTGGCGCTTCAGGGAAGGGGGCGAATGATGGCCATGATGGTGTCCCAGCGCGAGAAGGCAATGCTGGTCGTCGTCGGCATCCTCCTCCTCTACGCGATGACGATCGGAGTCTCCTTCAAGCGGCGCATGGCTGAAATCGCGGACCTGCGCGAGACCAGGGCCCGCGCGGAACGGGAGCTGGCGGACAAGCGCGCGCTTGTGGCGCGGCGCGACGACTGGCAGCGCAACTACGACGCGATCTCCGGCAGGATGCCGGTGTTCGGCGCCACGCAGCGCGTCCAGACCCACTGGATGGCCCTTCTCAACCGCCTCGCGACAGAAAACGAGGTGACGCTTCTCAAAACGCAGGTCGGCGACGAAAAGGAGGTCGGCGGCGTCTTCGAGACGACTATCGACTGCGACTGCGAGGGCTCCCTGGAGGCCTTCGTCCCGTTCCTGCACGCCATATACTCCGAGGGGGCCATGCTCGACGTGCGCAAGGTCTCGATGCGCCCGCAGTCCGGCAAGGGCGCCGGCGGCCTGCGCGCGACCCTCTCCCTCTGCTGCGCCTACATGCGCGCCGACGAATAGGAGGCCGATTTATGGAAATGAAACCGCTTGCGAAAACAGTACGCCGCCGCCCGCCGGCGATCCCCAACTTCCCCCACAGGGCCCCGCTGGCGCTCCTCGCCGCCGCGGCGCTGGCGCTCTGCGCC
>JAFWPM010000265.1 GCA_017509565.1 Kiritimatiellia bacterium
ATAACAGACGAAGTTGGCTCCGCCGTAACTTCCTTTCTGGACATCTCCGATGGTCAGGTACAGGTCATTCCCCAGCTGCGTGTTCGTCGGGAAGTCCTCATACACGCCGGTCACGGTGATTTCACGAGCCATTCGCTCATCCACGAGGACATGCGGCACTTCTTCTCGCATTTCCCCGACGGGGCGCATCCGATGGCGATCCTCTCCGCGATGGTCGTCTCGCTCTCCGCGTTCTACCCCGAGGCTTCGCAGAACGCCCTCGGCACCGAGGCCGTGAACATGGCGGCCACGCGGCTGCTCTCGAAGGTCCGCACGATCGCAGCCTTCTCATACAAGAAGTCGATCGGGGAGCCCGTCGTCTACCCCCGCCACGACCTGCGCTACTGCGCGAACTTCCTGAACATGATGTTCAGCTCACCGGTCGCGCCATACGAAATCAGGCGTGAGGTCATCCGCGCCCTCAACACCATCCTCATAGTCCATGCCGACCATGAGCAGAACTGCTCCACGTCGGCGGTCAGGGCCGTCGGCTCTGCCCACGTCAACCTCTACGCCGCCGTCGCGGCCGGCATCTGCGCGCTCTGGGGCCCGCTCCATGGTGGCGCCAACCAGAAGGTCGTCGAGATGTTCGAGGACATCCTCGCGCGCGGTGAGACGGCGCAGCAGGCCGTGGACCGCATCAAGAAGGAGAAAAAGCTCTTCTACGGGTTCGGCCACCGCGTCTACAAGACATACGACCCGCGCGCCAAAATCGTGAAGAAATCGTGCATGGAGTTGCTCGCCAAGCTGGATGTCAGCGACCCGCTCCTCGACACTATGATGGAACTGGAGGAAATCGCCCTTCGCGACGACTACTTCCTCTCCCGCCACCTCTACCCGAACGTCGATTTCTACAGCGGCGTCGTCTACCGCGCGATAGGGATCCCCAAGGAGATGTTCACCGTGATGTTCGCGCTGGGCCGCCTCCCGGGATGGATTGCGCACTGGATGGAGGCGCTGAACGACCCGCGCTTCAAACTCCAGCGCCCGCGCCAGGTGTACACCGGCCCCGAACTGCGGCACCTCACCGAGGAGGAATGCTACTACGGCGACCAGGTCACGGTCCAATGACGGGCCGCATCCATGAATCGGCAACTAACCACTGGCAACTAGCCCCTAACCCACTAACCACTGACCACTAACCACTAACACCCCACCCACCTGAGGATTCGCATGAACTACTACACAATAGCGTCATTCGTAATATACCTGTTTGCAATGCTTGGAATAGGCTTCCTCTTCTCCGGCAAGATAAAGAACATGGACGACTACTACCTTGGCGGCCGCCGCATGAACAAGTGGGTCGTCGCATTGTCGGCGCAGGCCTCCGACATGTCCGGCTGGCTGCTGATGGGCCTTCCCGGCGCGGTGTTCGTCTCCGGCTTCAGCGAGGCCTGGATCGGCATCGGCCTCGGCATCGGGACGTACCTCAACTGGAAGATCGTCGCGCACCGCCTGCGCCAGTATTCGAAGATATGCGGCGACTCGATCACAATCCCCGACTTCATCTGCAACCGCTTCCGCGACAAGTCCGGGATTTCGCGCACCGTCGCGGCCCTGATCATCCTCGTGTTCTTCCTGTTCTACACGGCTTCCGGATTCGTCTCCGCCGCAAAGCTCTTCCAGACGATGTTCGGGATGCGCTACTCCGTGGCCCTCTGGCTCGGCGCGGCGGTCGTCGTCTCCTACACGCTCCTCGGCGGGTACCTGGCCGTCAGCTGGACCGACTTCATCCAGGGCACGCTGATGTTCGCCGCGATTGTCCTCGTCCCGGCGTGCGTCGTCGCGGCGGCCGGCGGATTCTCCGCCACCGTCGATTCGCTCAACGAAATCAACCCCTACCTGCAGAGCCTCTTCACCAGCGCCAAGACCGCGAAGGCAACCGGCATGATTGGACTCGTCTCCTGTATGGCCTGGGGTCTCGGATATTTTGGAATGCCGCACATACTCGTGCGGTTCATGTCAATTGCGAACCCCGCCGAAGTGAAGGGCTCTCGCCGCATCGCGATGGCCTGGGTGTTCATCTCGCTGGGCGCCGCCGTCGTCATCGGCCTCGTCGGCCACCTCTTCCTGCGCCAGCACCCCGGCGTCGTACTCGACGACCCCGAAAAGATATTCATGGTCATGATCAATACGATCTTCGCGAACGGCGTCGTTGCCAAGCTCTTCGCCGGCATCCTCCTCTCCGCGATCATGGCGGCCATCATGAGCACCGCGGACTCCCAGCTTCTCGTCTCCGCCTCGGCCTTCACCAACGACATCTACAAGAAGGTCGTCCGCCGCGACGCCTCGAATAACGAACTCGTCGCCGTCAGCCGCTGCTCGGTGGCGGTCGTCGCAGTCATCGCGGCGGTCATGGCGTCAAACACCGAAAGCGAATTCTTCAAGGTCGTCATGAAAATGGTTTCGTTCGCCTGGGGCGGCTTCGGCGCGGCCTTCGGCCCCGTAATCCTGCTGGCCCTCTTCTGGAAGCGCGTCAACCTGCCTGGCGCGGTCGCCGGCATGGTCGTCGGCGCGGCAACGTGCTTCATCTGGAAATTCTACCTGGCCGCCAAGTACGCCGGCTGCTGCCAGATATTCAACCTTTATGAACTGGCCCCCGGCTTCCTCCTCTCCTTGCTGACCATCGTCTTTGTCTCGCTCCTCACCAGGGCCCCGTCGAAGGAAATCACGGACGAGTTCGATGCCGTCGATGCCGCGGCGTAGAAAAGCCGGGAGTCAAAATAGAGTTGGCAACCGATCACTAACAACTAAACACTAACCCCTGACAGCCATGATAGAGAAACTTACCAACGAAACGTTCGACGCGGCCACGGCCAGCGGAGTCGCCCTTGTCGATTTCTTCGCGGAATGGTGCGGGCCATGCCACGAAATGGCACCCGTCATCGACGCCATCGCGGGCGAGTATCTCGGCCGCGCCAAGGTGTTCAAGGTCGATGTTGACCAGGCGCAGGAACTCGCCGTCCGCTTTGGCATAATGAGCATCCCGACTTTCTTCGTCCTCAAGGACGGCAAGCTGGCCGGGCAGTTCGTCGGCATTGTCGCCAAGTCCAAGCTCACGGAAGCCATCGACAAGGCGCTTTAGGGCGTCAGCGCCGCCGTGATGTTCGCCGCGTGGATTCCCGGACGACAATCTCGGCGGGAAGCAGAATGCTGCGCGGCGGAAGTGTCGGGTCGCGCATCCTCTCCAGGAGTGTCGCGTAGGCTATGCGCGCCACGGCGTCGCATGGTTGCCGGATTGTCGTGAGGGGAGGGGAGACGGCGGTCGCGAATCGAACGTCGTCGAACCCGGCCAGCATGACGTCCTCCGGCACGGAAATGCCCAGCGCCGCCAGCGTGTTCCTGAAAACGGCGGCGACATAGTCGGATTCGCACACCACGGCGTCTGGGCGCATGCGCCCCTTGAGGAGCGGCGCGAGGGCTGCGGTGTCGCCCGGTTCGGCGACAATCGGCAGACCCTTCGCGTTGGCAATGCCGATGGCGCTTGCCACGCCGTCGAGACGGTCGCGAATCACAGTCGCGCAGTTGGGCCGCATGAGGAACCTGATGCGCCTCGCCCCTGATTCAACAAGGTGGGCGCCGATGGCGCGTCCGGCGGCGATGTTGTCTATGCCGACGAAATCCCGCGGCGCATTGCCGGGGCCCGCGGCGATGTTGCGGTCGATGAGGACTACGGGGATCCCGGCGTCGTCGAAGATTGAGAGTATCTTGCGCGTGACGCCTTCCTGGCCGTTCAGGAACGCCAGCGGCTGGAGGATGACGCCCGCCACGCGGCGCCCGACGAATGACCGCGCGACCTCCACGGCCTCATCGGCGCGGTCCTGCGGCGAGGGCGCGGAGATGTCGCCCATGATGAAGGCGTGGCCGTCGTCGCGGGCGCATCGCGCAAGGGCCTGGCATACCACGGGGAAGACCTCGCCGTAGGAAAGGCTCGGCATTATCAGCCCCAGAAGTCCGGACTCCGCCCTTGCGCCGCGCGTGGCGAACGTCCCTGATCCTCGCCTGCGCCAGACGAGGCCGCGCCTGACAAGTTCGTCCATGGCGCGCCTGGCGGTAATGCGGGAAACCCCGAATTGCCGGACAAGCGCCTCCTCCGAGGGCAGGGGCCGCCCCTTGGGGTACAGTCCAGAACGTATTCCCCTTTGCAGCGACTGGAATATCCTGATGTATTTTGCGTCGTTGGCGTCTTCCATAGGCATGGTCCCGCGGCACGGCTTTCCATTATATCAAATTAACAACAACTTAAGGGAGACACCCTTCATATATATGGTATAGGCCATGGTTTCGCCCTGCCTTCCTGTTTTTCAGGCGCTTCGCCTCCCGGTGCAGAACAGCGGCGTACTTCGCTCGCCGGTGCCGAACATCACCGGCTTGGTCCCCGCCTTCCCCGTCCGGCTGTATTCGCCTATCCTCGCCTTCACGAAGTCCTTCGACCCGAAGGCCATCCCCCTGGAGATGTTCCTG
>JAFWPM010000266.1 GCA_017509565.1 Kiritimatiellia bacterium
CAGCAACAGCTCCCCTTCCGCCAGGGCCGCCGTCTCCAACTGCCGCGAAGCGGACGGCATGACGAAGCGCAATGTGACGCTCGAGCTGGTGCGGACGTCCGGAAACGTCACGAAGGGCTACACGAGCGGCTCCATGCCGACCGGTTCCGCGCTCCACAACAACTGGGCGGTATCGACCGACGCTTCCGACACCTACACGTTCACGCTCTCGAAGCTGAAGGCGAACGAGCCCTACACGCTCTATCTCTATTCGGCCAAGGGCGGCGCGGCGGGCAACGCCTCGTTCACCGTCGGCGGAGTCGCCAAGACGCCGGACGAAACCTGGAATCTCAGGGACACGAAGGTGCTGGCGCGTTTCGACGCCACCTCCGACGTCAACGGCCAAATCACCGGCACGTTCGCGGCGGCCGACGCCAACGGAGGCGCGTTCAACGGCCTCTCCGTCGTCGGCGAGTTCCCCGACTACATTCCCCCTGCGTTCGTCCTGACCATCCGCTAGCCCCTTCAACCTTCCACCTTTTCAACCTTTTAAGCGGAAAATGCTAACCGAATCAGTCCGCAACTACGAAGACATGTGCGCCATTGGCGCGTCGATCCTCTACGGCGCCGTCATGGAAAAACTCTCCCAGGGCGAGCGCTTCAACCTTGGCCTCGCCACCGGCAACACGATGATCGGACTCTACGCGCGGCTCGCAGAGTCGCTCAACGCCGCCCGCGCCGACCTGTCCCTGCTGTCAACCTGGAACCTAGACGAGTATTCCGCCGATGGAAGCGCCCCCGTCCCGCACGACCACCCGCTCTCCTACTGGCGATACATGCATGAAATGCTCTTCTCCAAGTTCGACCCGGAACTGGGCTTCCGCGAGGGGAACGCGCATTTCCCGGACCCGGCGACGCCGGAATCATACGATCCCGCCATCGCGGCGGCGGGAGGAATCGACCTCCAGCTTCTGGGCATCGGCTTCAACGGGCACATCGCCTTCAACGAGCCGATGCGTGAGGCGGACATCGCAGTAGAAGCCTTCGGTGCCCTGCCTACGCGGGTTCTGCCACTCACGTCCGAGACCGTCGCCCAGAACACGAAGGTCACCGCGGGCGGCGACATGTCCATAGTGCCGCGCTTCGCCGCCACCATGGGAATGAAGCCCATCCTCGAAGCGAAGAAGACGCTGCTTCTCGCATGCTTTGCGGAGCAGGAGTCGCCTCTTCGCCGAATGCTCCGGGACAAGCGCCCCACGCCCGAACTGCCCGCCTCGTATCTGCTCGGCCACCCCGACTTCACGCTGATCTGGACTGCGGACAAGATAAATCTGGAGGGTCTTCAATGACGACCTGCATCACAGGCTGCCGCATCGTATCACCCGGTGTTGACATTCTGGAAGGGTGCATCCTCATCGATGGCGATGAGATTGCCGCAGTCGCGGAAAACAAGCCGGATGGCTTTTCCGGGCAGGTCATAGACGGCCAAGGGCTCATAGCCGTCCCAGGTTTCATCGACATCCACTCCCACGGGCGCTCGGGCTTCGACTTCTGCGACGGAAGCGCCGAAGGATTCTCGGCCATTGGCCGGGGCAAGCTCGAAGACGGAGTCACGGGCTTCCTCGCGACAAGCCTAAGCGTTTCGTCCGATGACTTGCGCCGGCTCTGCCGCCTCGCGGCGGACTATCCGGAAAACACACCGGACGGTGCGACGCTCCTTGGCGTCCATCTTGAAGGGCCATTCTTCAACCCCGCCTGCGCGGGCGCGCAGAATCCCGCCTTCCTGAAAACCCCGGACATCGCCCTTGTGGACGAACTGAACGCCATAGCCCCGGTGAAGAAGGTGTCCTTTTCGCCGGAACTCCCCGGCGGAGAGGAATTCACGAAGGCACTCGCGGACCGCGGCATCATGCCCTCCGGCGGCCACACCGAGGCGGACTACGAACGCTACTCCCGTTGCCGGGCGCTGGGCATGAAGCACCTCACCCACTTCTGCAACGTCATGACCCCGCTCCACCATCTGCGATTCGGCATGGTCGGGGGCGGACTCCTCGACGATGACGTCTATGTGGAAATGATCTGCGACGGCGTCCACCTCTGCGACCAGATGATCCAACTCATCGCCCGCATGAAGGGGCCGGGGAAGATGATGCTCATTACCGACGCCATGCGGGCCTGCGCGATGCCGGACGGCGGCTACACGCTAGGCGGGCTGCCTGTCGTGGTAAAGGGAGGCTGCGCACGGCTGACAACGGGGCAGGTGGCGGGAAGCACCCTGCGCTATTTCAATGGCCTCAAGCGCCTGGTGCGACTCACGGGCCTGCCGCTCTCCGAGGCCGTCCGGGCCACGTCCCTCAACCAGGCCGAGTCCCTGCATCTGGGGAGGCGCGGCAAGCTAGAAAGGGGATTCATCGCTGACATCGTGCTTCTCGACCGGGAACTCGACGTCCAAAAGACCATTTGCAACGGCATTCTCAAATGGGAAAGCAAACAACCATGAAGAAGAAAATAGGATTCATTGACCTCTACATCAACAACTGGCACGCCAACAACTACCCGGCGTGGTTCCGCACGGCGAAGCGAGCGGACGAATTCGAACTCGGCTACGCCTACGAGGAGACGCCCGCGCCGGGCAGCCCGTCTCTGGAAGACTGGTGCGCAACGAACGGCATGCGTCCGGCCCACGACATCGAAACGGTGATCGCAAATTCCGACTGCCTGTGCGTCCTTGCGCCGAACAATCCCGAGGCGCACGAGCGCCTAGCCGCGCTGCCTCTCGCCTCCGGCAAGCCGCTCTACATCGACAAGACCTTCGCGCCTGACAGGGCGACCGCCGCGCGCTTCTTCGAGACCGCGCGCCACCACGGCACTCCCCTCATGAGCACCTCCGCCCTCCGGTACGGAGAGGAGTTCGTCGCGATGATGGGGCGGTTCGCGCCGGAGCGCCCCGTCCACGTGACCGCAACTGGCGGCGGACGCAGCTTCAAGGAATATTCAATCCACCAGATCGAAATGGAGGTCGTCGCGCTCGGACTTGGCGCAAGTTCAGTCACGCGAATCCCCGGCTGCGCGACGGAACTCTATTCCGTCCGCTATGCCGACGGCATCCGCAGCGCACTCCTCACCTACCACCCACAGGCGGACTTCACGCTGACAGCCTTCGGCAAGGATCGCGTGGACGGCGCACCCGGCGCGACGAACATGTTCCCGCGCCTCATCGACGCCATGCTTGAGTTCTACGCCACCGGCGTCTCGCTTGTCCCGGAGGAGGAGACAATTGAAGTCGCCGCAATCCGCGAGGCGGCGCTGAAGGCCCAGGCCGCCCCCGGCGTTGAAATCAATGTCCAATGACGCCCTCCCAATGAAAGGACGCAAATCACCAATGCCCGGCACAACCGCAATTCGCGGCACCTCGTTTTCGCTTGAGACGCCCAACACGCAAATCGTATTCGCCAGACGCGGCGATGTCTGGACATTCGCGCACATCGGCGAGAAGGGCGGGACGCCAGGCGAATACGCGACTCTGGCTGCAATGAGGCCTGTGAACGATGACCAGGGCTCCGTCAGCATGGAGACATACCCCGCCTTCGGATCGGACCGCTGCCGCGACAATGGCGCGAAGTCGGTCGGCCACAAGTTCGGCGCCCTTCAGGTTCGCCACTGCGATGGCGACGAGTCGGTCCAGTGGAAGTGCGTCCGCGCGAGCCTCGTGGGCGGCTCACATGCTGTTTTCGAGCTCGCAGACAAAAAGCACTCGGGGTTCCGCGCCATCCAGCATTTCTCCGCAAGCCCCGATTGCGACGTTTTCGAAACCTGGGTGGAAATCGTCAATGGCGAAGAGGCGCCGGTGGCCCTCTCGCGCATGGACACTTTCTGCTTGGACACAATAGGGATAGACGAGCAATTCCATGTGATGTCGCTCTGCGGCCTTTGGGCGAACGAGGCGAATGTCTCCGAATGCAGGCTGGAGCGGGGGCAGAAGATTGTCCTGGGGGCGCGAAGCGGCATCCACGATGCCTGGGAATGCAACCCAGCCTTCATGCTCTCGATTGGGAACCGCGCCACGGAGGAAACAGGGCGCGTCCTTGCCGGGGCGCTCTGCTGGAGCGGGACGTGGGAGATCTCGTTCCAGCACGTCTGCACCCATGAGATCCGCGTCAACGCGGGCGTGGCAAACATTTCGGGGCCATACGTCCTCGATGCCGGCAAGTCCATCGCGCTCCCGAAATTCGTGTTCACCTTCTCTGACAGAGGCAAGGGCGCCGCGACGCGGGCGCTCCACAGGTGGGCGCGGCGCCACCTCATGCCGCATCCCGGCGAACGCGAAGTCCTTCTCAACGCCTGGGAGGGGGCGTACTTCACCTTCGACGAGAAAGTGCTGACCGGAATGATGGATGGCACCAAGGCGCTTGGCGGCGAGCTGTTCGTCGTCGATGACGGCTGGTTCGGGCGTGGGAAATACGCCCGGAACAACGAGCGCGTCGGGCTTGGCGACTGGTTCGTGAACCGCGAAAAGCTGCCGCACGGCCTCGCCTGGCTCGCATCGCAGGCGAGGAGGCGCGGCCTCAAGTTCGGCCTCTGGTTCGAACCGGAGATGGCGTCCATGCAAAGCGAACTTGTCGAAGCCCACCCGGACTGGGTTCTCCAAGAGGCCGGCCGCCCCATCCGCTGCGGACGCGGCTTCAGCCAGGTCGTTCTGGACATGACAAACCCAGCGGTCCGCGACGGAGTTTTCAGCATCATCGACGCGACCATTCGCGAAATCGACGGCCTTGACTACATCAAGTGGGACGCGAATACCGAAATTCTCAACGCCGGGTCGCCGTTCCTCGGGCCCGGGAAGCAGGCCAATCTCTGGTTCGACTACACGCAGGGGGTCTACGAACTCTTCGCGCGCCTTCGCGCCGCGCATCCAGGCATCGTATTCCAGGCGTGCGCCAGCGGCGGCGGCCACGCGGAGTTCGGCTTCCTCGGCCATGCCGACGAGTTCTGGGGATCGGACAACTCCTGCGCGCAGCAGCGCGTGCTCATCCAGTGGGGCGAGAGCCAGTTCTACCCCGCGGCGGCGATGGCATGCCATGTCACGGCCGTCCCGAACCACCAGACTGGCCGCGACGCCTCACTCAAGTACCGTTTCGACGTCGCCATGTCCGGCCGCCTGGGCATTGAACTCCAGCCTGGAAACATGAAGCCGGAGGAAGTGGACTTCGCGAAGAGGTGCGTGGCCAACTACAAGCGCCTGCGGCCGGTCATACAAAATGGCGACCTCTGGAGACTGGCGTCCCCATACGAGACAGACCACTCAGCGCTGCTCTTCGTCTCGGAGGACAAGCGCCGGGCGGCGGTGATGGTCTATGGCCTGAACCGCCGGTACAACGACGGGCGGCCCGCCCCGTTGCGACTTGTCGGCCTTGACCCTGCGAAGCGCTACCGGATTGGGGAAATCAACGTCGTCGAGCCGGGCAGGGGGCTCCACACCGACCTGGACGGCAAGGTGATTTCCGGCGCCGCGCTGGCGGCCGGCGGCATCGCCTTCGACCTCGGTCCAGGTGACGATTCGCTTGTGCTGGAACTGACGGCCGCAAGAGCGACGGCACACCGCGCCGCCGCCAGAACTTAAAGGGGCGGCGGGAGGAGTTGCCGGTCGTTTCCTTTCACGATTACAGCGACGGCGGTTGGCGTAGCCCTTCGGGCAATGCGCGCTTGCGCGGGTTGTCGCGGTCGGGGCCTTCGTGCTCTACGCTCCAGGCCTTCCATTCGCGGAAGGCGTGGTAGTACCAGTCCAAGCCGTATTCCTCGAAGAGTTCGATGCAGTCGCGGATCTAGTTATCCGCCCCGGGGGCCCAGCAGATGGCGCTGAATTCCCCGACGAGGATGCGCGCATGGTGCCTGAGCTGGAAGTCGCGCACAGGCGCGAGCTGGCGGCGGAGCCATTCCTTGTCGAGCGTTTCGCCGTCTTTGAGTACGCCGGTGTATGTCTGGCCGAGCGGATCGCCGGGGCCGACGCCCTGATGCGTGAAGGTGCCTGGGTCGTACATGCGGACTGAATAGACAACATCGTCGATCGCCAGCGGCGAGAGGTAGGTGAAGGCGTATGGTGCGGAGGTCGAAGCGGACATGGCCTGAGGCGTTCTGTATGCCGAGGAAGAGCGTGGCCTCGTCGGCGTCGAGTAAGGCCTCGTCGTAGCGCAGTTCCAGCGTAGTTTCAGCCATGTCGCCGAAACGCTGGCGGATGCTTTCCGGATGCGAGCGCTTGTGGATGAGGCGGTCGTATATGGTGAACTGGAACTTCAGGCCCTCGTAGGAATATGCGGGGCGTGTGATTCCCTCCATGGACACGCGGCGGAGGCCAGCGTCGCCGCCGCCAACGCCGCAATGATGGATGTCGGGTGTCGGATATCGAATGTCGGACTCATTGGATCATGAAAACGGTTGCTGGCGATGTGGGTGGCCGATTGTCGGTGGCGGCTGTGCCGGTCAGGGCGAACAGTTCGCCATTGCCGGAGACCTCGACGCGGCCTTGAATCGACGACGAGGGCGTCATCGCTACATTCGGCGCGTGGAACCACTCCGCGCCGGAGGCGTCGTGGAGACGGGTAGGCTGCGTTCTTGAAACGCCCGCCATGCCCTCTGTCGCAAGATACGAGACGAGAGGCACGGGGCCGGAGAAGTCGAACTCGGCGGCGACGCGGACTACTGCGCCGGTAGCGACGGGGCCGCCTAGGAGGGGTATCCACGCGGCACCTCTTTCAGTGCCGACAAGGCCGCGCCACGGCGGTTCGGCGCCATTCACCTCCACGGCAACGATTCTTGCGCGCGCGCCGCGGGAAATGGCATCTGCCAGCAAGCCGTCCAGCAAGTCGGCCGACCAGGCATCCTCCTGCATGATCGTCGCTTCGACACGCGGAAAATCAATGCGTTGCTCGGTCGCCGCGAAGACGGCAGGGGTGCCGGGGACGATGGCGTAGGCGCCGCCGCCGAGCGGCGGCTTGGCGCGCCAGACGCCGCCTGTGGAGGTGTCGGTCACGGCGTCGGCGGCGAACCACGCGAAGCGGGTCTCGGCGACGTCGATGGCGCCGCCGTTGCGACGCTCGACATTGCCGGTCGAAGAGAGTTTCCCTGCGTGGAGCGTCACGCCGTCGAGGACGAGCGTCGCGCCGTCGGCGATCTCGACGGATGCGGCGCAGAGCGCGTCGGCGGAGGTGCCCGAGACAACGAGCGTGCCCGATTCGACGCGGAGCGCGGCGAGGTCGGACGAGGCGAGCGAGACGGTGTTCGTCTCCGCGCCGCGCTTGGCGAGGGCGATGTTGCCGCCGGAGAGCGCCGGAAGCGCGACGGCGCCGGAGACATCGCCCTCGCCGATGCGGAGCGTCGCGATGGCGGCGGAATTGGTGACGATGCCGCCTTCGGAGATGTCGAATCCGTTTACGGCGACACTTCGGCCATTCAGGTCGAGAAGAGGAACCGGGATGTACGAATTGTAGCTTTTGAGACGCACGATGCCGGTCTGCGGCCCGGCGGGAAGGCAGTCGTCGGCGCGGCAGACGACGTGGATGGCGTTGGAGAGGACGAGGTCGCCCGCGTGGTTCCAGAGGACGTTCGTCGTGTTGAGATAGACCGTGCCGCGATAGTCGCTTGCGGCGTTGTATTGGTTGTCG
>JAFWPM010000029.1 GCA_017509565.1 Kiritimatiellia bacterium
CCCAGGATGCATAGGCGCGGGTATAGTACACGTTGCATCCGGTGATGCGCTTGATGGCCTTCGGGTCGAGGAACTCGCTGCCGTTGTCGGATGTGATGGACTTGACTTTTCCGAGAGCGCCGCTTCGGACGAGTTTGCCCAAGGCCCTGTTGACGGCCTTCTGGCTTATGCGGCCGATGTACACGATGAAGTACTTGCGCGTCATTCGGTCTATGAGGACGAGGAGACCGCCGCGGCCGCCGACGCAGGAAAGGATGGTGTCGATCTCGTAGTGGCCTGGTTCGGTTCTCCCGTTGGCCTCGATTGGCCTGTCGGAGAGCAGGAGCCGTCCCGGCACCGTCTTTGCGGGGTGCGCGACCGTGTGCTTCGGTCTTGCCCTGTCGGGGTGGTAGGGCGTCTGTCCGTACTTGACCGGGATGTCGCCGCAGGCGATGTGGTTGTACCATGTCGAGAGGCACGGGATGCGCCTGTCCGGCATCTCCTCCCTCATTCGGCACATGGCGTCGTACGGCGACAGACTGTACCCAAGGACGTAGTGCGCGAACCTCTCCGCAAGATGGTTGGTGACCTTCATCTTGACGCCCTTGTTGGCGTTGCCCTCGTTGATGGAGTCCTGCGCCTTGAACGGATCGTATTCGTCGTACTGCATCCTGCGCCCGTCCCTGGGATCTGGCACGGGGTCGCTCATCATCCCGCGCTTGTATTCCCTGTGCCATGTCGCCTCGGACAATCCGTGGGCCTTCGCGAACCCGGTTATCGTTGGCCTCCCCCCGTGATCCAGTATCGCATTCCAGTCGCGGGCCAGAATCTGCCTCTCGTCGAACGTCAGGTGCCGCCCCGGAACGTGGCGTATGCTATAATCTTTCATGGTGCCTCCTCTGGTGTTTTTCTTGTTAGTACCATCGATGATACCACGGCGGACGGCACCTTTCCTCTCCGCTTTCTCGGCGGGGTGCCGCCCGGCCGGGCGGCACCCCGCCGCGCACTTCGAACCCCGCGCCTTTCCGCTCTTCTTCGCCCTCTTTTTGCCCTCCTTCAAATTCATTCCATTTGATATTGACATTTCCCGGATAAGGGTGACCGGTAAAACGATTTGACAGTTTGGCCGCGATGTAATAGAATGTTAGGAACTGTTTTCAATTGATTCCGAGGTAACACAAATGCGCAGAAAAATCGTAGCCGGCAACTGGAAGATGAACAAGACACCTGCGGAGGCCAAGGTCCTCGCGGCGGAAATAGCCAACGCCCTCGGCGCGGCCCCATGCCCCGTCGAAGTGGTCGTCTGCCCGCCGTACATCGACCTACCCGCAGTGACCGAGACCCTCGCCGGGACTCAGATCGGCGTTGGCGCCCAGAACATGCACAACGAGCCCAAGGGCGCCTTCACGGGCGAAATCGCCGCCTCAATGCTCCAGGAGATCGGCGTCAAGTACGTCATTCTCGGCCATAGCGAGCGCCGCACCTATTTCGCCGACACCGACGCCACTGTCAACGCCAAGACAAAGGCCGCCCTCGCGGCCGGCTTCACGCCAATCGTCTGCGTTGGCGAGACGCTTGAAGAGCGCGAGTCCGGCAAGACCGAGACGGTTGTCACGACGCAGATCCGCGGCAGCCTCGCCGACCTCGGCGCCGACATCGCGAAGGTCGTCGTGGCCTACGAACCGGTCTGGGCGATCGGCACCGGCAAGACCGCCACGCCCGCCCAGGCGCAGGAAGTCCATGCCCTTATCCGCAAGACCCTCGCCGAAATGGCCGGGGAGGAAACAGCCCAGTCGATCCGCATCCAGTATGGCGGAAGCATGAAGCCGGAAAACGCGGCCGAGCTGATGGCGCAGCCCGACATCGACGGCGGCCTAATCGGCGGCGCCGCCCTCAAGGCAGACTCCTTCCTCGCCATCGTCAAGGCCGGCTGCTAGGACGCGCCGAACAGCAGTAACCAACAACTTCAAGCATAGGGATAAGCCATGTCCATATTAGCCGGAATACTCCAATTCGTCCTGGTCATCGTCTGCATTCTCCTTGTGGGCGTGATTCTTCTCCAGCGCAACAAGGGCGCGGGGGCTGGCGTCACGTTCGGTGGCGGCGAAGCAGTCTTCGGCGCGGACATGGGCAATGTCCTCACGCGCTCGACGATTGTCCTGGGTGTGCTTTTCATCGCGATTACGATTACGCTGTCAATCATCAACGCCCGCATCCGCAGCAACGGCCCCGGCTCGGTGACCGACGGCGTTGCCAGCGCGCCGGCGCTACCGGCCTCCGTCGCCGAAGAACCAGCCCAGGCCGAGGATGCGGCCGACGCTTTGGCGGGCGCCGCCGACGAGGCCGCGGACGACGTGGCCGCAGTTGCGGCCGAGGCGGCAGACGCACCCGCCAACGTGGCCGCAGATGCCGCAGATGCCGCCGCCGATGCGGTCAAGGAAGCAGCCGAAACGGCTGGCGCCGCGGAAGCGGAAGCCGTCCAGGCTGTCGAAAAGGTCGCCGGGGAAGCCGCCGCGGAAGCCGCGGAATAGCCTAAGTGGCAACGAGTGGAGGGCCGCCGCAGGGCGGCCCTTTCTTTTTTTGCCCTTGCGCGCCGCAGGCGTTTTTGGGAGAATATAGGGCGTAAATCTTCTTGACAGGACTGAAGCAATGCACGACATAGTCATTATCGGCGGGGGGCCGGCTGGACTCTCCGCGGCGCTCTACGCGCAGCGCAACGGCAAATCCTCGCTAATCCTCGAACGCGCCGGCTTCGGCGGGCAGATCACCAATTCGCCCAAGGTCGAAAATATCCCGGGATTCGCGCAAATCAGCGGCAACGAGTTCGCCGACAAGTTCCTTGACCAGGCGATGGGCCAGGGTGCCGAGGTCGAGCTGGAGAACGCCACAGCCATTGAGAGGCGAGGCGACGGTTTCGCCGTAATCACCGAAGAGGGCGGCGTCCACGAATGCGGCGCCGTCATAATCGCGACCGGCGTGAAGCACAGGCTCCCGGGGCTGCCGGGCGAGGACGAGCTCGTCGGTTCGGGCATTTCCTTCTGCGCCGTGTGCGACGGCGACTTCTATTCCGGCAAGACGGTCTGCGTGGCCGGCGGCGGCAACTCCGCGCTCCAGGAGGCGATCCTGCTTTCCGACAAGTGCGCCAAGGTTGTGATCCTACAGGATCTCCCGCAGCTTACCGGCGAAAGGAAGCTCCAGGACATCCTCGCGAAGCGCGCGAACGTCGAAATTCTAACCGGCGTCAAATTGCGCGGCTACGCTACGGAGAATGGCGAGTTCCGCGGGGTGGTGATCGCCGACGCCTCCGGCGGGCGCACCATTCCGGCGAACGGGCTTTTCGTGGCGATTGGCCTCATACCGGAAAACGGAGCCTTCGCCGGGGTCGCAGACCTCGACGGGCGCGGCTACTTCGCGTCGGGCGAAGACTGCGCCACAAGGACGCCGGGCGTATTTGTCGCCGGGGACTGCCGCGCCAAGGCCATACGGCAGGTGACGACCGCGACCGCCGACGGCGCCGTCGCGGCGCTCGCCGCGATTGCGTTCCTCAATGCGCGCCAGTAGCGCCTGAAATGGCGGCCAGAGTCCGCTCCGCGCAGCGCGTCCACGTGAAGCGCGCGGCGTTCTCGCGCCCGGATGACACAAGGGCTTCGCGGTCGCGTGGGGTCAGCAGGAGTCCGCGGCGCATTGCGGCGGCAATGGCCGCTTCGTCCCCGCCATCGGCGTAAATCGCGGCCTTTCCGCAGGCTTCCGGCAATGATGCGCAGCGCGTTGTGACAACTGGGACTCCAGCGCGCTGCGCCTCGATGACCGGAATGCCGAACCCCTCATACAGGGATGGCATCGCGAAGAGCCCCGCGCCGGCATACAGCCCGGCCAGTTCCTCGGCCGACACCCAGTTCCGGCGCTCTATGCGCCCGCGAAAAGGGGATGCGGCGATCTCGGCGGCAAGCGCCTTCTCACCCAGTCCCCTGCCCCCGACGATTACCAGCCTGTGGGGGAATTCACCGGCTATGGAGGCAAAGGCCCTGACAAGGACCGGCAGGTTCTTGTGGGGATACGACGCGGCAACGGAAAGTATGAACGGTGCGCCGTCGGCAGTTTTTGCCGGCTTTCCGCCACAGACGCTTCCCGCAACCCCGACTCCCGTAACTGCAATCTTGCCAGCGTCTATCCCGGCGAAGCGGACGATTTCACCCTTGGCGAAATCGGACAAGGTTACGACGCGGTCGCAGCGCCGCGCCGCCAGTGTCACCAGCATGTGGGTCGCCAGCCTGGCCTGAATTGAGAAGTCGCCGGGGAAGCGGCGATACTGCATGTCGTGTATCGAGACCACCTGCCGCGCACGGCACATGAGCGGCGCGGTGTAGCCGGGCGACCAAAGGACATCGCACCCGGCGCGCCGGACATGCCGCGGCAGCTGGAGCTGCTCGCGGAGAATGCGCGATGGACGCCTGCGGGCCCGGAAGCCGAGACAGTCGAAGTCTAGGCCGCAAGGCGCGTGTACATCGCCGAGTTCTTCGCGAAGGAAGGAGTCGCACTCGCTGTTCGTGAATATGGTGCACCGGCAGGGAAGCATGGGCAGCATTGCCCGAAGGGTCTCGACAATGTATGTCTGCGTTCCGCCGACTTCGCCGGGAATCAGGAAAAGGGCATTGACGCCAAGATGCTCCATGCGGGCCTACTTCTGGAAAAGGCGGCCAAGCGTGGCGCTTTTGCGGGCGATTCGCGCAAGCGCCACCCTGTCGTTTTCAGCCAGGGCCAGCGACGCCGCAAGCATGAGCTGCGCGTCATTGGTGGAATACTCCAGCCAGCGCGCCTTTTCGGTGTTGGCAAGCCGCGAGGCGTCAACTGTCACATTCCGGCCGGAATACTCTACGGTGAATGCCGTCCCGGAACATGAGACGGGGACCACATAGCGTGCCTTTCCGTTGAACATCAGCGTCACATGCTGCCCGCTGCGGCGGGCGATCTCCTCGGCGACAGCCTCGTCTATTGGCGGGATGGAGCGAAGGATGGAGGCGATCTGGAGGCCGAATGCGGAACGGGAACTTTCGGCGATTGCGGCGGCGCCGGCAAAGTCGCCACGCCTGAGGCTGTCCTCGACCTGTTGCCCCCAGGCCGAAAGGGGTGTTTCATCTGACTGCGGCGGCATGGGCTGGACCTGGGTGGCCGGTGCCACGGCATCCCGCGCCTGCGGCTCCTTGACGTACCTTGCGTCATGGCGGCTGGCGCCGGTGCCAGGCATAGCCTGCGGATGCTGCGCTGGCGGCTCCTGCGGATGCTGCGTCCGGGCGTTGTCCTCCGGCGTGTCCCATTCATCCGATTTGCCGGCGTCCTGAATCTCGCCATCTGCACTTTCGGGTGAGGAAAGCCCGGCATTGGCCAGTTCTTCGGCAAAGTCCAGCGATTTCAATGAGGCAAAACCCGGCAGCCCGGCGGGGTTGCCGACGCGCCAGTTCGCGAGGATGGCAAGCCATGCCGCCAGCGCGAGCCAGAGAAGCGCGTGGAAGGCGCGTGTGGCGGCCGATGGCGCGGACGCATCGCGAGCGTCGCCGTACCCCGCCTTGGCGGCGGACGGCGCTGATGGCGCCGCCACTGGCCCCGGGACGGTGGCACTGGTGCCCGACGGCGGGCTGAATTTCGGGCTGCCGCCAAGCGATACGGCCTCCGCATCGGCGACGAAGAGTCTCCAACTCGGGTAGCGGCGCTCCGGGTCCTTGGCCGTAAGCGCGGACATGAGGCGCACGAGGCGACTGTCCAGGCGCCTATTTAGCGCAAGCGGGTCGGGAAGCGTACCGGAACGGGCCGCATCCAGGATTTCCGCCGCCCCGCGGTCCGCAAAGGGTGTTTTGCCTGTAGCCGCAAAGTAGAGCGTTAGGCCAAGGGCGTGCATGTCGGATGCCGTGCCTATGATTCCGCCTGACGCTTGCTCCGGCGACATGTAGTTTGGCGTCCCGACGAGGCCGTCGCCGTCGATTGCGGCTTCCATGCCCCTGATGCCAGGCATTACGGCGAGGGTAAAATCGCAAACCGTCACGCCCCCGCCTTCCTCCATCAGGACATTCGACGGCTTGAGCGAGCGCAGGGCGATTTCAGACTTGGCGTTCAACGCCTCGAATGCCCTGCCGAGGTTAAGCGCAAGTAGCATGAGTTCCGCATTGTCCAGCGGGCCGCCGGCGGAAACCACATCCTGCAGCGAGGATGACCCGCGCGCATCGAGGGCGACATAGCTGAATGGGTCTCCGGCAAAGTAGGCGGCTACGCGCTGGAAGCCGTCGCAGTTGGAGTCCTTTATGTACGCATGGGCGCGGATGCAGCGGAGTACGCGGGCGGGATCGGCGGTTTCCCTGGCCAGAAGCAGTTCGACGGGGACGCCGGAGGCGCCGTTGTGCGCGGCCCAGAAGTCGAAGTCGCCACGTTCCTTGACCAGGTTGTCAAGAGTCCAGATGCCAATGCTATCACCCGGGGAGGCCATCTCCTACGCCCCCTTCCCCAGCCGTTCGCCAAAGTTGCAGATGGCGCAGGACCGGCAGTTGAGTTCGAGGGGCGGAGGTATTTCGCGGCCGGCCTTTATGGCGGCGCGGTTCTGGAGATGGTTCATCAGGGCCAGCAGCATCCCAAGGGTCAGGAACCCGCCGGCGGGCAGGACAAATAGGACTACGGCTGGAGACACGGCCTGCGGGAGGGAAAAGGCGATGTCGCCCCAGAGGGTTACGCCACCGGTGCCAAGCAGTTCGCGGACAGTCGAAATCAGCGAAAGGGAGAGCGTGAATCCCACGCCCATGCCCAATCCGTCGAGCAGGCTGGCTGAAACGGGATTTTTGCGGGCGAACGACTCCGCGCGCGCGAAGACGATGCAGTTCACCACAATGAGGGGAATGAAGATGCCGAGTTTTTCCGAAAGCGCAGGGGCGAAGGCCTGGAGAAGTAGGTCAACGGTTGTCACAAAAGTCGCGATGATTATTACGTAGCATGGAATGCGGATTTTGTCGGGTATGGCCTTGCGAAGGAGCGAGATTGCGACATTCGATCCGGCGAGGACAAAGGTCGTGGCCATACCCATGCCTATCGCGTTTTCGAGCGAAGTCGTCGTCGCGAGCGTCGGACACATTCCAAGTACGAGGCGGAATGTGGGGTTCTCACGGAAAATACCACGTGTCAGATTTGAAAATAGCGACATTGGGGAACCTTGCTAAAGAATTTGGAACTGCCAGGGAGTTTATTTTCTAACCATAATATTCTACCACAAGGGCGGCTCAACTGTTCATCATAAAAAATCGCAGTTGAGTCCCGCCTTCCAAACTTGACGGGCGCTCCGCGCCTGGACACCAATGCGGCATCGGCGGAGGACGGTTGCGGTGGAAGGTCGAAGGTCGGGTTAGGCCATGGTTTCGCTTTGCCTTCCTGTTTTTCAGGCGCTTCGCCTCCCGGTGCAGAACAGCGGCGTACTTCGCTCGCCGGTGCCGAACATCACCGGCTTGGTCCCCGCCTTCCCCGTCCGGCTGTATTCGCCTATCCTCGCCTTCACGTATTCCTTCGACCCG
>JAFWPM010000267.1 GCA_017509565.1 Kiritimatiellia bacterium
GCGGACGTCCCGGCCGCCGATGGCGGGGGGACGATGAAGTTCGGCGGACGCGCCGTAAAGTCCCGTCTCACCGAGCAGACGCTCAGGGACATCGCAACATCGACGGGCGGCGCCTACATACCCCTTGCGACCTCCGGGACTGCAAGCACGACGCTTGGCGCCATCTACCGGGAGCACCTTGCGAAGATGGCGCGGCGCGAATTCGACGAGACGCTGGAAAGCCGCTTTGTCGAGCGCTACCAGCTTTTCCTCGTCCCGTCCATACTCCTCATACTCGTGGCGGGGATGCTTTCCCCTGGCCGGCTTGCCCGCACCAGGCGGGGCCAGGCCCGGGTGGCCGCGGCGGTCCTCGCCCTTGCGCTGCCATCGGCATTTGCCGACGGGCCTCAGGCCGGCCATGCCGATGCCGATGCGGGGAAGGCGATGGCCGAGGCAATGTCGATGCGCGATGCGCGCGCGCGGTACAACTCCGCGCTTGACGCATACGGCGCCGGCGACGCCGCAGGCGCGGCCGAATTGCTGCTGCCGATTTCAATACGTGGCGACATCCCGGAAGCCGTCGAGCTTTTCGGGGCGGCGCAATTTGCCAACGCGGCCGGGCAGGAGTCCATGACAAACGATTCAGAGCGCCTTAGGCTGCTTGGGGATTCGGCCCGCGCGTTCCAGCTGGCACTGGCGTCGGGGGGGCGTGGCGACTCGGCGCGCATAGCCAGGAACCTCACCCGCGCCGTGGCGCCGGTGGCGGCGCTTCGCGAAAAAATCCGCAATGACGAAATCGTGGCAAAATACGGGAAGATCCCACCTGACCAGCTGCTTTCCAGAGTCCTGCTGGCCCAGCGCGGGATTTCCGCATCCGCCCGCGAGGCCGCCACCAGGACCGACGCAGCGGAGCGGATTGCCGCCTTTGAGGCCATAGTCCCGGCGCAGGAGGAAATCAGGGACATGGGGCAGAGGGTCGCGATGATTTTCGACGAGGCCATCCCCTCCATCACCAACCAGGAGACGGTGGCCGGCATCAAGGCGCTACTTGAGGCCGCCGAGCGCGGCAACACCGACACGGCCGACGCCCTTGGAAACATCGACGCTGGGGCCGCCGACTTGTCGGATAAGCTCGCAATGGCCTATTTCCAGCTCTGGAAACCTGTGGCCGAACCACCTGCCTACGTGGACGAGGCCATACTCTGCGAAACCAACACCGTCGTCTCCCCGGAGGCGCCCCGCTGGCCCGGAGTTCAGGATTCCGCGGTCTCGCTCGACCTCATGGGTTCATTTGCCCAGGCCTTCCCGGAATGGGCGGAGGAGTACATCAGGAACCAGGCGCAGGCGGCCCAGCAATCCGGGTCTACGAACGCGCCATCCTTCACAGCCGAGAACGTTGAAAAAATAATGGAGCTGCTCGAACCGCTTCTGTTCATCCTGAAGGACAGCTCCCAGTTCGACGGCGCCTCCAAGGAAAAGGTCGCGGCGGCCAACGAGGCCCTGCCGCTGCTGGAGCAGATACGCGATCTCCTGCCCAGGCGGAACGGCGGCCAGTCACAAAACCGGCAAGACCAGCAGGACCAGGACAACGGGGAGAATCAGGACGGCGGGCGGAGCCAGGATCCCGGACAGCAAGGCCAGCAGGCGCAAAGCCAGCCGCGGGGGGACGATGAAAAGCGGAAGCCCGAGGAGCGCGGCGAAGACGAAAGGGAGGTCCCGCAGGATGTGGAGGAAGCCCTGCGCCGCGCCATCCAGCGTGAGCGCGAGCATGAGGCTGAAAAGCAGAAACTCCGCCGCGAGGCGCCGATTCCAGCCAACACGCGCGACTGGTAGGGGGCCAGTTCGCGCGTTGGCGCGCCGCGGCGCGGTTAGCGCGCGAGTGCCGAGACAATCGCAACGCCGGCGGAGCAGCCGAGGCGGTTCGCGCCGGCTTCCACCAGCGCGAGGGCCGTTGCGAGGTCCCGGATGCCGCCTGCCGCCTTGACGCCCATGTCTGGCCCGACGGCCCTGCGCATGAGCGCCACATCATGGACGGTTGCCCCAGCCGTGCCGAACCCGGTTGACGTCTTGACGAAATCAAAGCCCGCGGCCTTGGCCAGCCTGCACGCGACGACCTTTTCATCGTCCGAGAGATAGCAGGTTTCTATGATTATCTTCGTCACGGCCCTTCCCCGGGCCAAGACGTCCGACAGCATCCCGCGGTACGCGGCCACATCCGGCAGGGCGGAGAGCCCGGCGTCCGGCAGCGAGCCGGCGCCATCGGAGGCGAGGCGCCTGACCGTTCTGACGTTTATGACGAAATCCAGTTCGCCGGCGCCGTTCCCAAGGGCGTCGATGGCCTCGGAGCGCATTGCGGCCAGGGTGCATTGCCCGAGGGGGAAGCCTATCACCGTCCCGACGCTCACGCCGGTTCCGGCGAGGCGCGCGGCGCAGTTCGCCACCTCGCAGGGATTGACCATCACGCAACCGAAGCGCCATTGAATGGCCTCGTCGCAAAGCTTTTCGATTGCCCCGGGCGCGGCATCGGGCTTGAGGCAGGTGTGGTCGATCATTGCCGCAAGCTGGGCTGGCGTTATGCTGACGTTCATTCATTATCCTCCGATTTTTCCGTGCGGCTGGCTTTACGATCTTGAAGTGGCGTCGCCTGCGATGAAACGCGGGGACGACAGCCCGAGCACGTGGCCGTAGAGTATGACGACGGCCGCGTCGGCCAAGTTGTATTCGATGAGTGAGACGAGGAAAAGCGCGAACAGTGCCGCGGCCGGGGCGAGGCGCAGGGCAGGATCGAGCTGGGCCGCGCCAAGGCGGCCCCGTGCGGTGGCGATGGCGCATTTGAAGGCAAGCGACATCCACAGGGCCCAGGCCGCAAGGCCGGGCCATCCGAAATCGACAAAGGCCTGAAGCGGCGTGCAGTGGAGATGCGTGCGGTTGGGTTCGACATGGCGCTCTATGCTGCGCATTTTGCGTGCGGTGAGCGCGCGGAACCCAATGCCCCACGGATGTTCGCGGTGGAGTGCCGGCGCAATGCGGGTCCACATCATCGTGCGCCCGCCAGCTTTGACTTCTATTTCGGCCGGAATGCGGGCTATGCGGGCGCGCGACTGGGGAATGGCCATGGCCAGCGCGCAAATTGCGAGAATTGCCGCCAGGGCCTTCAGCGGTTTGGAAAGGACTGCGACGAGGATGCCGACGGAGACGACGCCGGCGGCCAGTGGGCCGCGCTTGCAAGTGAGGACGAGGGCCGCGGCAATGGCCACGGGGACGGCCAGGCGCAGGAGGCGGCGCCCACGCGAGGAGTCGGCGCCGGCCCCCGGGTGGTCCGCGAACAGGAAGACCGTGGCGCAGACAAGCGCCACCATGAGCCGCTGCGCTGCGTGGAGCGTGGCGTTGAAGGTAAGCGCGTAGAGGAAGCATGGCGGACGGCGGCTGCCGAAGGGAAGCCAGACATCGTCGGAGAGCCAGCGGTCGATTGCGGAGTCGAGCCCGGCGGCGGAGGCGGCGCTGTGGAGCCACCGTGCGGCGGCCGGCGTCGCATCGGGTGCCCTGGCCGGGGGGAAATACACCTGCAACCAGGCGAAGGCGGTGCCGAATGCAATCGTGTATATGGCAAAAAGGAGGCCGCCGAGGACCAATGCGCCAAGAAGGCGCCGGAAGCGGGCCGGGGACGTCACGTTGGCCGCTGTCAGGGGGATCGCGACATACCAGAAAAGCTTCGGGAGCTTTGAGAGCCCCTTGGATGGGACGAGCAGCGGGTCGGTGTTCGTGGCGGCGGCGATAGAGGTCACGGTCGCGGCCAGCGCGAGATAGACAAGCCAGCCCAGCGTCGGCTGCGTCAGGGCCAGCCGACGGCGGGTTGGCTTGGAGGCCAGTGTCGCGACGAGTGAAAGCGCAATGGCCATGCGCGCCAAGGGCATGGAGAGCATTGCCAGGAAAGCGGAGGCGAGGAGGAGAGCCCATGGCGGATCCTCCCTGAAGCGTCCGGCTATTTTTTCAAGCGTCGATTTCATTCGTTAAGGGTATGGGCACTGGCGTGCGGGACTGCAATTGGCTGGGAGTCCCGCCGCGATTGCGGCTAGGACTTCGCTGGCGTGAAAACCCATGTGAAGCTGAATGGCCGTGGGTCTATGCGGTATTCCGGCGGCAATTCCGGGCCGCATGAGTTGCTGCCGATTCCGGCCTGGGCGATGTCCAGGTTGAGGATCAGGTAGTTCTTGGCAACGAGTTCGTGCGGGTGCTTGGCCTTGTCAACATTTGCCTGCTCGAAACGGGAGACGGAGAATGTGAAGGGGGCGTCCGCCGAGATGCGCATGCCGGTGCCGGATGCGTCGGCCAGCGTAAGCCAGCGTGTGTCCATCATGGAGCCAGACTCCTGCGGCACGGCGTAGCTGGTCCACATTTTCCTGGCGTCGCCGGACCAGACGCCGAAGCGGCCGGCGGCGAATGTGTCCGGGTAGGTTTCGCCAGGCCCGCGCCCATACCATCTGGCATGGTGGAAGTCGAGGGGGATCCGGAGCGTAACCCCTATCCGCGGCCAATCCGACTCCCAAGTGCCGACGGGCTTGCCGGAAATCGAAAGCGCGAAGGTCCCGTCAGCCCGGACGGTGTAGCGCATCTCCGCGTCGATGGCGCATTTCTGGTTGTAGCCGGAAATCCACATCGGGACGGCAAGCGCTGTGTCATTGCCGTTCTTGTGCGCGACTGGCTGGTCGGCCCTGGGCATGAGCCAGTGCAGGGAGCTCTTGCGGCGCTTTTCGGAGTCGCGGCCGCCAATGTCCTTGCCTTCGTTGGCAGTCGGGGAGCGCCAGAAGTTGAACTCCGGGCCGGATAGAAGCAGCTCGCGGCCGCCGACATTCCACGAATCGAGCCGGCCGGTGGCGCAGTCGAAAATGGCCGAGCAGTCGATGCCGTTCCATGCGCGGAAACGCGAAGACAGGCTGCGTGAGGGGTGGATGTCGCATTCGTCACCTGTCGCGGGGAACGCCGTGAGCGCAGGCGCGGGGGTTGCCGGGACCGGGGCCGCCGCGCGCAGGATGAACTGCGAGAAGCCGGTCTCGTGCCCGGCGGGGGCCCACGGTGTCGCGCAGGACAGCGCGAAGGACACTGTCGCGACGAGTTCGCGCCGCTCGGCGTCGGCGGCGGGGAGAGTCCATGGCAGGGCGACTTCTGCCGACGAGTATGGGGCTATTTCAGGGAGCGGCAGGATGCCGGAGGCTATGGCTTCGCCATCGGCGAGGACGGCCCACGTGGCGGTGTATGCGGCCGAGGTGGTGAATGCCAGGCGGCTTGTAATGCGGAACCTCACGGGGCCCTTGGATTCGAGCCTTTCGACGGAGAAGGGCTGTATCTGCTGCTTGAGTTCGAGAAGGCCCGGCGACGGCGTCCCGTCCGAAAGGAGAAGCCCGTCGCAGATGAATGATCCGTCATTGGGGACTTCGCCGAAGTCGCCGCCGTAGGCGTAGTAGCTCGGCGCGTCGGCGCCGTCGTCGTCCGGGTCGATTGCCGTGGTTACGCCGTGGTCCTTCCACTCCCATACGAATGCGCCGCAGAAGCGGGGGTACTTCCATATCAGGTCCCAGTACTCCTTTATGCCGCCGGGCCCGTTCCCCATGGCGTGGGCGTATTCGCAGAGCACGAAGGGCATTGAGGCGTACTTTGACGCAGGCACGTCCGCATTGGGGCCGCGCGCCAGGATTCTGGCGCTTGGGCCGCGTCCCTCCAGAATGTCCAGGCACTCCTGGATGGATGGGTACATGCGGCTGTACATGTCAACGGTGCGGACGCCGTAGTCGCCTTCGTAGTGGATTGGGCGGGAGGGGTCGAGCTTGCGGGCGAGTTCGGCCATCTTCCGGTGGTTGCAGCCAAAGCCGGATTCGTTGCCGAGCGACCAGATGAGGACTGACGGGTGGTTGCGGTCGCGCGAGACCATGCGCTCCATGCGGTCGCAGCACGCCTTCTCCCAGTCGGGGTTGTTCGTGATGTTCCCTTCGTTGAAACCGAATCCATGGGTCTCAAGGTCGCATTCGTCAATAAGGTAAATGCCGAATTCGTCGCAAAGGTCATACCAGCGCGGGTCGTCGGGATAGTGGCTCGTGCGGACCGCGTTGATGTTGTGGCGCTTCATCGTGAGGATGTCCGAGCGCATGGCCTCAAGCGAGATGGTCCTGCCGGAAATGGTGTTGAACTCGTGGCGGTCGACGCCCTTGAATATGAGGCGCTGCCCGTTGAGGAGCAGGACGCCGTCGCGTATTTCGACCTTGCGGAAGCCGATTCTCAGCGTGGCGGACATCTCAAGCGGGACGCCCTTTAGCGATACCGTGAGCCTGTACAGGGCGGGGGACTCGGCGTTCCAGAGGACGGGGTTGCGGACTTCGCCCCTGAGCAGCGCCACATCCCCGTCCGGGGTGGCGGAAAGTGGCGCGTCGAAAACGGCCGCGCCGGTGGGGTCGGCGAGGGTGGCCTCGACCGTCGCGCCCGCGATGGCGGCCTTCAGGCCTGCGAGCCGCACCCTTACGGAAAGCTCCGCCACGGAGAAGTCGCCATTGAGGGCGGAGTCCGCCTGAATGTCCTCGATTGAGGCCTTGGAGGGCGCCGCCAGCAGCGTCACGGAGCGGAATATGCCGTTCATCCACCACTGGTCCTGATCCTCAAGGAAAGTCCCGGCTGACCACTGGACAACGCGGAGCGCGGCGACATTGGCGCCTTCGAAGTCGAGGGCCTTGGTGATGTCGAACTCATGCGGAAGCCTGCTCCCCATGCCCATGCCGATGAATTTGCCGTTGATCCACAGCTCGAAGCATGAGTCAACGCCGTCGAAGCGGATTCGCACTGAGCGGTTTTTCCAGCTCTGGGGGCAGAAGAACTCCCTGCGGTAGAGTCCGGTTGGATTGAGGGTCGGGACGCATGGCGCCGCGCCGATGGGGATTGGATACTGGACGTTTGTGTAGTGGGGGTGGCCGAATCCCTCCATCTGCCAGCACGACGGAACGGCAATCTTGTCCCACTCGCAGGCGTCGAAGCCGGTGTCCATGAAGTCCTCGGGCGCCGCGAGGGGGGAGTCCAGGTGGAGGAAGTCCCAAACGCCGTCAAGGGACTGGCGTTCTGGCGCCCCGTCCTTGATGGTGTAGTCGAAGACGCTGCGCGACGGTAGCCTGTGCAGGCCGAAGTTGTCGATTATTTCCCAGGAGTTATGTTTCATGGCTGTTACGGGCGGATGGTTGATGGTGGATGTGTGGAGGATGGTTGGAGGTGGAAAGGGGCTAGTTGCGGCCCTCGACGCGGCATGTGCGCGCGGAGGCGCCGAGGGCGCAGTATATTGCCGCCGCGACGACCATGCCGTTGATTGCGGGTATGCCCTTCATCAGGAATGGCGCCATGTCGCCGAGGCCGAACGTGTTGAAGCCCGCGAGCGCCACGATGGAGCCCAGGGCCCAGGCGATGACTGCGGGAATCGACACGACGGAGAACTTCTTCTCCGAGATTGACGCGTAGCGGCACCTGTTGATGATGAAGTAGTCCGAGATGAGGATGGCGCCGCATGGCGGGATGAATGTGTTCAGGATGTTCAGCCAGCCGCAGAAGTTGTTGTAGAGCCAGAGCGCGGCGACGGTTCCGAGGGCGCCGTTGAAGAGGACGACCCAGCGCTTGGGAAGGCCGGTGATGTTCGAGATGCCGAGGCCGGAGGTGTAGAGGGCGTTGTCGTTCGTCGTCCAGATGTTCAGCAGCAGGACTATGACTGCGGGGAGGAGGAGGCCCTGGAGCTGCATCACGAGGGAGATGTCGTTCTTCCCGTAGACCATGGCGGCGGCGCCGCCGAAGAAGAACATGAGCGAGTTGCCGATGAAGAAGGCGAGGACGGTGGTGCCGACGGCTATCTTGGCGTTCTTGGCGAAGCGGGTGAAGTCTGGGGTGCAGGAGCCGCCGGAGACGAACGAGCCAATGCCGAGGGAAATGGCCGAGACCATGCCTATGGCGAGCGAGGCGCCGGTCTTGGGGTCGATTCCGGGGACATGGCCGGTGAGGGCGTCCCAACCGTGCTTGATCGTGTCGCCGGACGCGGCGAGCGTTTCGGCGAGCGCCGGGTTGTGCCTGAGGATGAACTCGGGGGAATCCACGAAAAGCGCCTGGATTGCGGACCAGCCGCCGAGGACGGCAATGGCCGGAACCGAGACGACGGAGATGACGTGGAGCGCCTTGATGCCGAAATATGCGGAGGATGTCATTGCC
>JAFWPM010000268.1 GCA_017509565.1 Kiritimatiellia bacterium
AGCCACGGCCCAGCAGCCGCCCCAGGCGGCGCCGGCCGCGCCGCCGCCACCGCCCCCCGCGGTGAACGACGACGACGAGAACCTGCCGTTCTAGCGCAGTCCGCAGGCAGGCGGCAACAACTTTTTACGGATGCCGCGGCGAATGGCGCCGCGGCCAGGAGACAAAACAACATGGCAATGAAAAAAGGCAAGCGTCCTGCGCGCCGTCCGCGCAACAACGACGCAATGGGCAGCAGGAAGCGCGTCCGCTTTCTGGAACCCAACGACGTGGTCGATCTTGACGACGTCGAATTCCTCAAGCACTTCGTGACCGAGTTCGGGAAGATACTCCCGGCCCGCGCAACCGGAGTCACAGCCGAGCAGCAGCGGCAGATCCGCCGCGGCATCTGCCGCGCCCGCAACATGGGGCTTCTCGCCTAATCACGGAAAGGAACAGCAGAAATGTCCGTGAAAGTCATACTACTCTCCGACGTCGCCAACCTCGGCGTCGCCGGCGAAACCGTCAACGTGGCCCCCGGCTACGCGCGCAACTACCTCGTCCCGCGCGGCTTCGCAGGCCCCGTAACCCCGGCGACGCTCAAGCGCCTTGAGAAACTCCGCAAGGAGCGCGAGGAGCTCGCCCGCATCCAGCTTGCAGAGGCCAAGGCCAAGGCCGACAAGATGAAGAATGTCCAGGTGACCATTCGCGCCAAGACGACAGACGGCTCCGCCCTCTACGGCTCCGTCCGCGCGGCCGACGTCGCCGACGCCCTCGCGGCGCAGGGCATTGACATCGACAAGTCGCAGGTCGCCCTCGACGAGGACATCAAGGCCGTCGGCCAGTTCGACGTCCCCGTCAACCTCCATGCGGATGTGTCCGTCAACGTGAAGGTCTGGGTCGTCGAGGCCTAGGGCCCCGCAAATGTCTCAGCCCACATCCGTAGACGAAACCGCCGCGGCCTTGCTGCCACCGTACAGCGCCGAGGCGGAGCGGGGCGTCCTGGGGTCTCTCCTCATGGACGCCCCACGAGTCATCGAGACTTGCTATGACCACCAGGTCGCAAGTCCCGATGCCTTCTTCGTGCCGGCCCACCGCGTCATCTTCTCGGCCATCCAGCACATGTTCGGATCGGGCCTTGCGATTGACGCAGTCACCGTCACGGACAACCTGAGGGCTGGCGGCGAGCTCGATGCCGCCGGCGGCCCGGGGGCGCTGGAGAAGATTCTGGACTCCACCCCTTCGGCGGCCCACGCCGAATACTACATCGAGATCGTGCGCCAGAAGGCGCTGCTGCGCCGCGCGCTCGACTGCGCCAGGCGCATCGAGCGCGACTGCTACGACCATGGCGGCGACATGTCCGCCGACGAGCTCGTCTCGATGGCGGAACAGCAGTTCATGGAGGTCGCCGGAGACAAGCGCAAGGGCGGGATAGTCTCTTGGAAGGACGCCCTTCTCGAAACCTACGGGACAATTGAAAAGCTGCTCCAGGGCGGCGTTTCGGGCGTCTCCACCGGCTTCGCGAACCTCGACGCCAAGATGCGCGGGCTGCGCAACGGCGAAATGATCGTCCTCGCCGCGCGCCCGTCGATGGGCAAGACCTCGCTCTCCATGAACATCTGCGAGCACCTCGCCTCCGGCGTCAACTGCGCCGGCCGCCCGCTGCGCGGCGGCTTCAAGGAATACGGCGGCAAGGTGCCGGTCGCGATATTCTCGCTCGAAATGTCGCAGTACGCCCTCGCGATGCGCATGGTCTGCGCAAAGGCGAGGATTTCCGCTTCCCTGCTCGAAAGCGGCAACCTCAACGCCCCCAAGGCCCGCCAGAAGTTCCAGGAGGCCTGCGGGGAACTCCAGAAATGCCTGATGTACGTCGACGACACCGGCGGCATCGACGTCCTGGAGCTTCGCTCGCGGGCGCGCCGCATGAAGCGCCAGTACGGCATCGGCCTGATCATGATCGACTACCTCCAGTTGCTGAACTGCCGCGAGTACGCCAAGCAGGGGCGCCAGCTTGAGGTCGCGGCCATTTCCGCGAACCTGAAGGCCATGGCCAAGGAGCTCAACGTCCCGGTCATCGTCCTCTCCCAGCTTTCGCGCGGCCCCGAACAGCGCTCCGGCAAGCAGGAGAAGCCAAGGCTTTCGGACCTCCGCGACTCAGGCGCCATCGAGCAGGACGCCGACGTCGTTCTTCTTCTGCGCCGCCCGTGCAAGATGCCCGGCACGGACAACGAGACCGACAGGAACGACGAGACGCTCGCGATTGTCGATGTCGCAAAGCACCGCAACGGCCCCGTCGGCGAGGTGCGCCTGAATTTCGACGCCCAGTACACGCAGTTTTCCGACCGCGACGACGGGCCCGGCTCCGACGACTCCATCCCCGTCCAATGAGGAAGCGGGACAAGAACGTCCTTGTTTTCCTCACGCGCGGCGGGGAGTTCGAGCTGCGCGTGTTCCTGGGCGTCCAGGATGCGGCGGAGGCCAGGCATTGGAACCTCTCGGCCGTGGAGTGCATTCGCGACGCCGACGGCTCCCTGCGCTTCATACGGTCCCCCGGCGGCGTCACCCTCGGCGAGATTTTCAAGTATGCCCGGCCCGACGGGGTGATTGTAGTCGGGAACGCCATAAGGCCGGAGGAGCTGCCGGACTCGTGGCGCCGCATGCCGGTGGTGTTCGTCGACCGCCCCGCCTGCTGGCCCCAGGCTGGCCAGCCGAAGCCTGTATGCGTCTACAGCGACGCCGCGTCATACGCGCGGATCGCGGCGCAGGAGCTGTTCCGCTCCGGCTTCTGCGACTACGCCTACCTGCCGTGGTCCGGGGAACAGGCGTGGAGCGGCGAACGCGGGAAATGCTTTGGGGAACTCGTCACCAGCGCCGGCTTCGCATTCCACGGCTTCGTCCCGCCTTCGTCAGGCCCCGCCGCAGACCCCGTGGCCTACCTCTCGCCATTCATGGAGTCGCTGCCCAAGCCGTGCGGGATTTTCGCGGCGAACGACGTCCAGGGCGAGGCGGCGCTTCGCATCTGCGCGGCCCATGGCTGGTCCGTCCCGCAGGACGTCGCCGTCGTCGGGGTTGACAATCTCGAATTCATTTGCGAGGCGACGTCGCCGACGCTGTCCAGCGTCTGCCGTTTTCTTGAGGGGGACGGGCGCACGGCGGCCGCGCTGCTTTCAAGGTGGATGAACTCTCCGGAGCGCCGCCCGGCCTCGCGCGCGACGCCGGCGCTGCATGTGGTGCGCCGCGCCTCCACTTTCTTTTCAACCGACCGGCGCATTGCGCGCGCAATGGAGTTCATCCGGCTCCACGCCTGCGACGAAGGCTTCGCGCCCTCCCGCGTCATGCGCGAAATCGGGCTGGGGCGGACGCAGACGGCCCATCTCTTCCGCAAGGTCCAGGGGTGCTCCGTCCTCGACGCAATCCACGAGGTGCGCCTCGCGAGGGCGCAGACGCTACTGCGGGCCGGGAAGTCGGCCTCCTACGTCGCCGACACCTGCGGGTTCGCCTCCCTGGTCGATTTCCGCCGCGTTTTCAAGCGGCACACCGGGCAGACCGTCAGGAAGTGGGCGCTCGCCGCCTGCGCGACCGGATGATTTGTTACTAAATTTTGCGGACTATTTGTTTCTTTTTACGCCCGGATGCGCGTAGAATAGTTCGCATGCCCCGTTGGACCCAAAGTGGGTTCATTGGCATGACAAATCAAGGAACGACAATGAAAAATCCCCTGATTCCCAATGGCAATCGTTTGACCGCGCCGCTTGCGGCGCTCGCCTTCGTCGCCGCCCTCAATGCCGGCGCCGACAACTTCTACTGGCGCGGCACGGCCGACAATCCCGTCTGGGACACCTCGACCGCCAACTGGGCTTCCGACGCATCCACTTCGGCACGCAAGGCGTGGGTGAACAATGCGTCTTCCTCCAATCCACGCTTCGACGCGCAAGGCGCGAAGGACATCACGGTCGCGGCCGACGGCGTCCAAGGCATGGAGCTTGACATCTACGGCGGCGACCACACGCTTTCCGGCGGTCCGGTCACGGTCAACGTCGTCGACACGGATGGCGGAAACCTCACCATCCACAACCGCCTGAACTGCACCGCCACCACTTCGAACTGGGGCTTCCGCATGGATGGCGGAAACGGGACGTTCACCGTCGGCGACGGCGGCTACCTCGACGCCTGGTTCTCGCCCTTCAGCGGGGACTACGCCGGCAAGTTGATGGTCCTCACGGGCGGCACATTCAGGGCCACGTTCGACAAAAGCAACCTGAACAACAGCAACCATCCCACGATCTACTTCAACGGCGGCACCCTGCTCCACACGCATTCGTCCACCACAAAAGTCGAACTTAAAAGCCCAAAGCTCATCCTCGGCGCTGGCGGAATGCACATCGCGGAGCGTGCCGCCAATAGCTGGACTTACCTTCCCTACCCGATTGGCACCGACACCGACCTGCCGACAGACGGCGGCCTCATCACGGACAAACTCACCGGCTATCTCTTCCTTCAAAACTACGCCAATACATTTCGTGGCGGCCTCCATATCGCCGGAACTGGCGGGGCAGTAGGCGTCGAGTCGAACCAGACCCTGGGACAAACACCGGCTTCACCGGAAGACAACATCTTCTTTGAGTGCCCGTCCAATACCGTCTCCTCGAAGCTCGTCTCCCACGGCAACGTGACGCTCAGCGCCAACCGCAACATCCGCATCGGCAACGGCGTAACGGCCCAAATAAGTGGATACAACTCTAGCTCCCGGTTGACCGTCAAGGGCGCGATTTCTTGCGAAAACCCCGAACACGGGCATCTCTACACCGTGGCATACGATTCACGGTCCCCCGGCCCTGTCACCCTCGACCCCGGCGCGGGCCGCACGAATCACCTCAGCCGCCTCTTCGTGGGCGTTCCGACAACCATCGCGAGCGGCACGACGCTCCTGCAGAGTTCCACCGGATTCGGCTACGACAACAATTCGCCGCTCAATATCAGGATCGGCGGCTCGCTGACGGTCTCTGACAGCGAAGTCAGGACGACGGGAAGCGGTATGTACGCCACGATGAGCGGGCCGCTGACCATCTCCGGCGGTCTTGTCGATTTGCAGGACAGGGAACTCCTTCACGCCAGCAGCGCCGCGGCGACCACGACCGTCAGGAACGGCGGCCGCCTGAATGTCGGCTCGATCCGCATGTCGGGCGCCGCAGGGACCGATGCCTCGAAGTCCGTCCTCAACCTCGAAACCGGCGGCGTCATACGGGTCACTGGGGACATCTACATCCATGAGAACCATTCTGGGTATAAGGCGACGGTGAACTGCAACGGCGGCACACTCGAATGGGCCAACACCGCCGCCTCGCACAACTGCCCTGTCGGCGACACCGATGGCGGCCACAGTCTCAACAACACGGTGAACGGAATAACGTGGAACGTCAAGGAAGGCGGATTCGTGGTGTCGAACGACGTGATTTGCTATTTCCGCCCCGCCCTCATCAGCGGCGCGGCCAGCGACGGCGGCGTTACCAAATGGGGCAGCTCCACCTTCGCCCTCTTCAACACAGGGAACACCTTCAACGGACCGCTCACCATCATGCAGGGCGGGTTCCGCTTGGGCAACTCTGGCGTAATCCCGGCGACCGGCACTGCCCGCGTTGCCGCCGGGGCGGCGTTCTACATGAACACCTACGCCCAGACCCTTGCCCGCATTGAGGGCAGCGGCACATTCAGCGAACTCAATAGACCCGGATCGCAACTCTCCGTCACCTCGGCCATCGCCCCCGGCATGGGCGCGGAGGAACTCGGAACGCTGACGATTTCCGGCGGCGCGATCAACATCGCGGACGGCACGGCGCTCGAGATCGACGTTGATGCACAGGGCAACAGCGACTGCCTCAGCTATCCAGCCGATCTCGACCTCAGCAAGATGGCGCTCCATGTGAACGACGGCACGAAGCTCAACAAGGACTACACCTACACCATCGCACACCTTGGCACCGGCGCGATCCTCACCACACCGTTCGCCTCCGTGGCGGGCCTTCCCGAAACCTGGCACGTCAAGTACGACACGGCGAACGGGCTGGTCCAGCTCCGCTACACCTCGCCCTTCACTATCATCGTGCGGTAGTCTTCGCGCTATCCTCTGTGCGTCCTGTGCGATGCCGCACAGGACGCATATTTGTCGATAATCCGTGGGTATTGGCATCATGAAACAGTTCTTCGCCTCTTTCCGTCTCTCTCCACTGGTTGCGGCGGCCTTTATCGTCTCCGATTCAACGCATGCGGCCGTCCTTTTTGACGCCCCCGGCCATGTCGCCGTGGAGGGCACACATGTCGCCGCAAGCGGCGGCGAGCCAGGCGCCGCATGGCGGCTTGTGGACTGGCGCGGCCGCGAGACGGGCGTCGCCGGTGCATTCGACGAGACTGGGAAGGCAGAGTTGCCGCCGCTCCCGGCCGGCTACTACCGGATGGGGGAAGACAGCAAGCGCACAACAGAAAGCCTCGCCACGCTGGCCGTGGTGGCGCCACGGCTTTCGGGGAAGGCTGAGGGCGCATCCACGGGGGCTGCGGGGGGCATGGCGACTCCCCGTCCCTTGCCGAACGAGCCGCAACGCAGCTCGTTCTTCGGCGCCGACTGCGCCATCGACGAGCTCTTCCGGCAACAGGACTGCCCCTGGAACGACGGCGACGCCATCCGCACCGTCGCCGACCTGGCGGCCCTCGCCGGGTTCACGCATGTGCGGGGCCGCCACAACTGGGCGCGAATGCAGCCGAACCCGGACGCCGCGCCAGACTGTGTGAAACTTGCCGCGAACGCGGCGCTTTTCCGCGACCGCGGCATCGGCGTCTCCGGACTCTTCTACGGAACGCCCGGATGGGCCTGCGACAACAGTGCGAAGAAGCTGCCCACCGACCTCGGCGTTCTCTACCGCTCCTGCCGCGACATCGCCGCCGCGTTCGGCGACACCATCGCGGACTGGGAGTTCTTCAACGAGCCAGACATCGGTTTCCTCCTGGCACCGGCCTGGGACTACGCCTCCGCGTTCAAGGCCGCCAGCCTCGGCTTCAAGGCGGGGCGGCCGCAGACACCCGTCCTCTGCGCCGGGTTCTGCACCGCGCCAAATGGCCTGTTTGTCAAATTGTTCCTCGAAAACGACGCCGCTCCCTACTTCGACGCCTTCAACTACCACACGTACCAATCACCGTCGCACTACCCAGCCTTCGTGCGCACGATTCGCGAGGCGCTGGGGCGTGTCGGGGCCTGGGACAAGCCGATTTGGATTACTGAAATAGGCACCAATTTCGAGGGGCCGGCGACGAACGACAGCGTCCGCCAGGGGATGAAGGCCCACTCCCCCGAACAGGAGCTGGTGGTTGCGGAGTTCTTTCCAAAGTCCGCGATTGCCATGCAGATGCAGGGCGTGGAGCGGGAGTTCGCCTTCGTTCTCGCGGCATACAACGAGCGCGGCGGCGGCAAGGACTGGGGACTCATCCGCCGCGACGGCACCGCAAAGCCCGCATACGCAGCCCTCGCGACTCTCGCGCGCGAAGTCGGCGACGCCCGCCTTTTGGGCGCGATGGAGACGCCCCCCGGCATCCGCGCCTACCTTTACGAACACCCCGACGGCTCGCAGACCGTCGCCTTCTGGTCCGTGTCTCCAATCGACACCGCCACCGACGACAACACCACCATCGTCCGACCGGAGCCAGACCTTGCGCGCGAGTGGGTCATCAATTCGGCTATGCCGACGTCCGAATCGCTGCGCCTTGTCGATCTTTGCGGAAGCGTCTCCACCATCGCACGCGGGGAGGTTGGCGCCCTCCACCTGCCCGCCACGCGGTTTCCCGCGTATCTTACCGGGCTTCGCGGGATGAAAGCGGAGTTGGTGGCTTTAGCCCCCCGCTCCGATGAAGAAGCAGGCGCCGGGGAAGTGGTGCGGGGGGAGGATTCCCCCCGTCCTTCCCCCTCCCCCGTCATTCCCCGCGTAATTCTCGATCCCGGCGACTTCGAGATTACCAATAACAAGACGCTTGCTGTGGCCAAGGGCGACGAACCCCATCTCCGCGTTCAGTTCTGGAACTTCTCCGATGCGGTGCAGACCGGCATCGTCGAGGCCGCTGGTGCGACCCTCGAAGGTCTGCCGTCCGAGCCCATCGTCCTTCCGCCTTTCGGCTCCGCCGAGTTCGACTGTGTGCTGCGCCCTGGGATTGCGGGCGGAGCGGGGGCCGTCCCAACGACCTCGACCCTTGTGCTTCGCGGCCACTTCAACAACCGCGAAGCATCGCCCCTCTCCATGCCGGTGATTTTCGAGAAGGCGTTTCTCGAATCGTGCGAGAGCGAGCCGATCGACTGGAGCGACCCTGCCAAGTGGACCCGCAACGACTCCGCCAACACCTACTCCGTGGCATGGGACGAGGCCGAGCAGGCGATCCGCTTTGAGGTTGAGTGGAAGACGTCCGGCGTCGGGCGGTGGTTCTACCCCGTGCTGGCGCTTTCTCCCGGAGCCCTCGATGGCGCGATACGCGCCTCGTTCGAGGTGAAATCCGCGCAGGACAAGATCGAGAACAATTTCGGCTCCGCCAATTTCATGCTTGTGCGCGGGGAAAAGGGCGGCTCATCGGCCGAGTGGCTCTCCTACACGCCGCCCGTCAGCACCTGGGAGCGGCGCTATGTCGAGCTCTCCGCCTGCCCGAACCTCGGTGAGGTGGATGCAGTCCGCATCGGCGCCAACCCCGCCGGAATGCGGCTCACCTTCTGGATCCGTGACATCGCCGTTCTCAAACCTTCTTCCGCAACGCCGTGAGCAACCCATTGAAGCACCATCATTCAGCATCCTTCATTGTTCATTATGCATTGCCCATAGTGCATTGCTCATTGTGCATTGCGTTGTCTGCGTTCGCAAACAACGTCGGCTTCTACCGCGTCGAGCGCGAAGCCTCCGGCGCGTGGCACCTCATTGACCCCGCCGGGGAGCCGACCGTCTGGCTCGGCGTGGACCACGTGAAGTTCGACGGCTTCCGCTGCGAGGCGGACGGCAACCGCAAGCACTACCGCGAGGCGAACGAGCGCCAGTTCGCCTCCCGCGAGGCGTGGGCGACCAACACGGCGGAGCGCCTCCGCTCCTGGGGCTTCAACGGCCTCGGCGCGGGCTGCGACAACGCCCTCTTCAAGGGCTCCGGCCTCGGACGGTGCGTCTTTCTCGCCCTTGGCGACTCGGCCACCGGCGAGAAGGACGACGAGGAGCACTGGCTTTCCGACAACCTCCACACGCCCGGAACAGCCTTCCCGAACGTCTTCAACCCCGACTTCGCGGAACACTGCGACCGCGAGGCGGCGAAGGCCTGCGCCCCCAACCGCGACGACCCGGAAATCCTGGGCTACTTCATCGACAACGAACTCGCCTGGGAAGCCCGCCGGGGCGGCCCCTCCGGCGCCTGGGGCCTCTTCGACAACGCCGCCCGCAAGCCCGCCGGCAACTCGGCGCGGATCGCCCTTGAGGAATTTCTCGCCGAATGCGGGCTGAAGGTGGGCGATGACATCCCGGTTTCCGTGCGCATGGCCTTCGTCGAATTCGTCGCGGAGCGGTATTTCGAGATCACGACGGCGGCCATCCGCCGCCACGACCCGAACCACCTCGTCCTCGGCTGCCGCTTCGCCGGAACCGTCTATCCCGACGAGGTCTTCCGCGCGGCGGGCAAATACTGCGACATCGTGAGCATCAACGGCTACGCGGTCCCGGTTCCCGACCGCAACGAGATGCTTCTCTCCTTCCGCGACCGCTACTACCCGATTGCCGAGACGCTCTCGAAGCTCGGAGAGCTTTCGGGGCGTCCGATCATGCTCACGGAATGGAGTTTCCCCGCCTTCGATTCGGGGCTGCCCTGCCTGCGCGGCGTGGGCAAGCGCTTCGACACGCAGGCCGAGCGCGCCTGGGCCTCGGCGCTCTACGCCCGCTCGGTGCTGTCGTGCCCCTGGGTCGTCGGCTACGACTACTTCATGTGGGTGGACATGCCCGCCAAGGGCATCAGCTACCGCTTCCCCGAGGACTCCAACTACGGCCTTGTCCGCGAGGACGGGCGGGAATACTCCGAACTCACGCAGGCCTTCGCCGACATCCAGCGCCGCGACGGCCTGGGCTTTGACGAGTGGCGTGCGTCCATCGCCAGGCGCGGGCCGCTCGCCCCGCCGCCGTGGACGCCGTTCCTGACAGCGGACCGGCTGGACGCCGAATACCTCCAGGTTGTGCCGGGGCGCCTCCCGGCGCCCTCGTTCTCCCGCGATGGCGACGGCTGGCGCGTGTCGAACGCGGACGGACTCGAACTGCGCGGCAAATTTCGGAGCGTGGGCGTCTCGCCCGCGGCTGTTGCGGGGGTCGAACATATAGTTTCGCATGGTTTCGACTACGGCACCCTCTCCGCAGAGATTCGCGCCCATGTCGCGCCAAGTCCTGAAAATCCGGAGGGCGGCGAGACGGGGACGCACCGCGTGGCGCAGGTCGAGGATGTCGGATGGCGCGAGACGCCGGAGGGGCGCGGGGTGCTGTCGCTCGCCTGCGACCTCGGCGTCGCGCGCATGGCGCTCGACATCACCGTCGCCCCGGGGAGCGCCTGCCTCCACATCGACGTGCGGCGCGTGGAGAACACGGGCGCAGTCCCCATCGTGGTCGATGAAATCGCGCTGCTGCCCGACGCGCCGTTCCCGGAGGCGACCGTGCCGCCCAAGGCGCCGCGCCCCGGCTTCGTGCACCGCCCGCACGTCACCCGTGCCTGGATTGACCGCGCGACCGGCCGCACGCTTGGCGCAATCAGCGATTCACCATTCATAGGCGTCATGGACTTCGAGGCCGCCAAGGACGGCTCCGCCCGCCGTTCCGCCGTTCGCTTCGCGCTTTCCGGGCGCGCCATCCTAGGTGCCCGCCTGCTAGTCCTCGCGCCTGGCGAGGTCTGGACGCCCCCGGCGCCGCTGCACGCTCTTCTCCGCCCCGGCGAAGGGGGCGAAGGGGACTGGGACGCTTTTTCGCGGAAAAGGCCATGTTTCTGAAAATCGATCCCGCGAGGGCCGTCGGCCCCGTGAAGCCCGTCAACGGAGTCGGGCAGCCACCTTTCTTCGGCGTCGGGGATTTCCCGATGTTCCGCTACCTCAAGGAGGCCGGCGTCCCATTCTCGCGCCTCCACGACGTGGGCGGGATGTACGGGCGCAACGTCTTCGTCGACATCCCGAACGTATTCCGCGACTTCGACGCCGATGAAACGGACCCGGCGAACTACGACTTCGCCTTCACGGACCTGCTGGTCAACGCGCTCGTCAAGAACGGCGTCGAGCCATTCTACAGGCTTGGCGTATCGATTGAGAACTACCCGCATGTCCGGCGCTACCGCATCGAGCCGCCGAAGGACTACGCCAAGTGGGCGCGCATCTGCGAACGCGTCATCCGCCACTACACGGAGGGCTGGGCCGACGGCTTCCGGCATTCCATCACGCACTGGGAGATATGGAACGAGCCGGAGAACTGGGACGACGCCGAAAAGAACCAGATGTGGCACGGCTCCTTCGAGGAGTATTGCCGTCTTTACGACGTGGCCTCCAGGCATCTCAAGTCCGCCTTCCCGCACCTCAGGATCGGCGGCTACGGCAGCTGCGGCGTGATGTGGATCAACGCGTGGAAGGTCGAGCGCGCCCGCCACCATGTCGAATGCTTCCACGCCTTCCTGAAGTTCGTGCACGAACGGGGATGCCCGCTGGATTTCTTCTCCTGGCACAGCTATTCGGGCGTGGCCGACATGCTGGAGCAGGCGCGCTACATTCGCGACGCGCTGGACAAGGCGGGATTCGCGGACGTGCCGACATGCCTCGACGAGTGGCTGCCGGAGCCGTCGCATGAAAAGCTCGGCACGGCGAGGCAGGCGGCAGAGGTCGCAGCGGCGCTTATCGGCTTACAGAACGGGCCGGTCGATTCGGCGGCCATCTACGACGCCCGATGCGGCCTCGGCGACTATTCGCCCCTGTTCAACCCGCTCACCTACAAGCCCCATAAGGCGTATAGCGCCTTTCTTGCCTTCCATGAGCTGCGCAGGCGCGGCACGGCGGTGGAGGTCCGCGAGTGCGGCGCCTCGCGCTCGCCCTCGCGGCAGGACGGTGGCGAGGTTCTGAGCGCCGTCGGAAACGGCGGCGTATTCTCCGCAGCGGCGCGCGGCGCCGATGGCTCCCTCGCGGTCATGCTCGCCAATGCCGGCGACGTGGAGGCGCCGTTTGCGCTGGAACTTGCCGGCGAGGTTCTGCGCGCCGGCGGAAACGCAGGCGTCCGTTGCCGCATCACCGACGAAACTCGCACATGGGAGGATGCGCCGCTTCCCGCCGCGCTCCCGCCGTATTCGGTGACGGTGGTGGAATTCGGCGGCCCCGGCGGCCGCTAGGCCACAAGGACGGCGATTTTGGGGCAGACGAATCTTAGAAGACCGCGGCGCTTGGCTGCGGTTCCTGCGCCAGGGACCGCAGAATGCGCGGAAATGCGCTAGGACTTGCGTGAAAAAGGCGAGTAGGCAAATCCCGACCAGGATATGCCCTTGTGGTTGGAGAACTCAAGGGTGTTGAGACGGACGGCGTGCACCAGAATCGACAGCGCGCCCATCGCGAGGTTGAGGCCGTGGCCGGCAAGGAGGATGAGGACTACCACCGGAATCTTCACTACCAGCGGGAGATTCATGCCGAGCGCCATTGAGTTGAAGTTCTCCGCGACCTTGACGGAGGCCAGGCCGACGGCGAAGAGGCGGACGTAGGAAATGATGTCCCCCAGGCAGGAGATGATGTTCAGCGGCAGGATTGCCAGGTTGATGCCCTCGGTCTTCAGCTCGTCGCGGTGGAGCATGAAGAGGAAGATCAGGAGAATCGAGAGCGGGGCGACCGCGAACATGAACTTCGGGAATGCGAACGTCGGGATGACGACCGCGCATGAAGTGCAGTACATCGTCCATATGACGCCTGCCCAGCCGATTTCGGCGTACGCCTTTGTGTCCGGGAATATCATGGCGGCGCTCCAGAGCCGGGCGACAGTCAGGTGTATGGCGCCCAGCAGGAAGCAGAGCTGCATGATGTTGGTGTAGGACGGGTCGTTGAGCCACTTGGACACCTTGAAGTCCAGGGCGGCGGGGTGTGCGCCGAAGTAGTTGCAGGAGAGAATTCCCCAGAAGCAGGTGGCGGCCGAGAAAACCCCGAGCAGGATGAACGGCGCGGCGGGGGCCTTGGGGAACTTGCGGCGGAACCAGAGGGTCGCCGCGAGCATCAGTGCGCCGTAGCCGAAGTCGCCGACGAGCATGGCGAAGAAGATCGTGAAGAACCCGTAGAACACGGCGCTCAGGTCAACTTCGCGGTAGCCGGGGGCGATGTCCAGCATTCCGAAAAGGGAAGTGATGGGGCGGAAAATGCGCGGCGGGCGCAGGAGGGTGGGCGGGTTTTCGTCGTCGCGCGGCGCGCGCGCGGCGAGACCCCAGCCGGAGTCCCTGGCGGCGGCGCGGACTTCTTCCAGCCTGTCTTCGGGGCAGAACCCGGTTATCCAGACGATTCCGCCATCCGACCCCATGGTCGCCTCGGCGGCGCGCAGGTCGCGTTCCGACGAGCGCTCGTCAACGGCCTTCTTCAGCGGCTCCAGGAGAAGGGCGCACGCGGCGAAGTCCCCGCGCGCGGCCTTCAGGCTTGAAGTGGCGTTTTCCAGGTCGCGGCGCATTTCCGAGACGGTCTTGTCCGGCATCGGTATGATTTCCACGCCTGCGGCCGCCTCCGCGGGCGCGCCGCCGACGATGGCGCCGTAGACGGCCTTTTCGGAGTTGTCGGTCGCGAGGATCTTGACGATGGCGCCCTCGGCGGCCTTGGGCTCGGCGCCGAATTGCGCCCTGAAGAGGGTTACTGGCAGGCCGTTGGCCGCGAGGGATGCGGCGTCGGCCGGGTTGAAGTCGCCGAAATGTGCGTAGAGGTCGATGGACTTGCCAATGGCGGCCACATCGCGCGCGAGGGCGTCGGCCTTGTCCCTGAGCGCAATGACGTCCTCTGGCGTTGCCGCGCCGCAGGGCGCCGCCTTCGCGCCAGGCGGCGGCGCGGGGAGTTCGCGGACGCATTCGAGGGCCTTCCTGGCCGTGGCGAGCGACGCCTCGGCTGCGGCCAGCGAGCCGCCCTGCTGCTGCCCGGACTCATGGGTGATGTGGAGGACGCCGAGAGAGCGGAGCCTTTCGAGCGCCTCCGTCCGATCGTTCCCCGTGCAGAGAACGGTGAGATGGCTCATTGGGACAATCATGCCGGAACCTCCATGCCGTCGGCCGGGACGCTACGCTTCTTGGCGATCTTGCCGCGCGCCACCGCCGCCGTGCTCTCGTCACCGAGATGGATGCGGATGACCCGGATGTTCTCCTTGCATTCGGGGATCTTGACCTTTTCGAAGAGGTTGACGCGCTGCGACGTTGAGCGCAGTTCGTCGGAAATGAGTTCCCGCTGCCTTTCAAGAATGCCGCGGCGCGCGGCGAAAGTCATGGAGTTGGCGATGGCGTCGGCGGCGTCGTCAAACCAGGCGGGCGTGTCGAAGAGGTCGATTTCCGCGCGCTCGGTCTCAATGCCGTGGTATACGGGTATTGGGACGCCTGCGATGTTGCCGGTCGTGCTCTTGACGGACTTGAGGACGACAATGTCGGCCGGCAGGCCGGCGGAGGCGAAGAGCCCAATCCACGGGCGCAGCGAGTCTCGCCACTTGCGCTCCTCGGCGTAGACGTTCTCGATTTCCGCCGCGATGGAGGCTATTTCGGCCTGGAGCTGCTGTTTTTTCAGCTGCAGCATTGGAAGGAAGCGCTGGAAGCGCTTCAATGCGTCGGTCTGGGCCTTGAGTTCGGTTTTCGTATTCTTTATTTTCGCCATACTCAATAATTATAGCAAAAATTAGAGTTTGGAGAGCGTTTCGGCGACGAGGCGTCCGACAAGCTTGGGATCGGCCTTGCCCTTGCTGGCCTTCATCACCTGGCCGACGAAAAATCCGGCGGCGGCCTTCTTCCCGGCCTTGAAGTCGGCGACGGACTTCGGGTTGGCCGCGACCGCGGCGTCGACGAGGGACTGGAGCGCGGAGGCGTCGCTGACCTGCCCCAGGCCGCGCGCGTCCACGATGGCCTTGGGCATGCCGCCCTTTTCAAAGAGTTCCGGCAGGAGTTCCTTGGCCGTCGGGCCGTTGATGGTCCCGGCGTCTAGCAGGCGCAGCAGTTCGGCGAGGGCCTCCGGCGCAAGCGCGCAGGAGGAGATGTCGCCGCCGCCTTCGCCGACAAGGCGCAGGACTTCGGTCATGAACCAGTTGGAGACGGTCTTGCCGGGGACGGGCGCGGCGGCGCGCGCGGCCTTTTCAAAGAAATCGGCGCATGCCTTGTCGGCTGCGATCACGCCGGCGTCATATTCGGGAAGGCCGTATTCGGACATCATGCGCGCGCGGCGTGCGCGCGGCAGTTCCGGGACTTCGGCGCGCCATTCGGCGATGGTTTCCTCGTCCAACTCCACGGGGACAAGGTCCGGTTCGGGGAAGTAGCGGTAGTCGTGGGCGTTTTCCTTGCCGCGCATGGACTGCGTCTCGCCCAGTTCGCCGTCCCAGCGGCGCGTCTCCTGGACGACGGCGCCGCCGTGGTTCAGGAGGTCGATCTGGCGCGCCACCTCGTATTCGATGGCGGCGTGGATGCCCTTGAAGGTGTTCATGTTCTTTATCTCGACCTTCGTGCCGAGGGCGGACTGGCCTTCCGGGCGGACGGATATGTTGACGTCCGAGCGCATGTTCCCCTCTTCGAGGTTGCAGTCGGAGACGCCGACGTAGACCAGAAGTTCCTTGAGGGCCTCAAGGTATGCGATCGTCTCGTCGGCGGAGGAAAGGTCGGGCTCGCCGACAATCTCCATGAGCGGGGTCCCTCCGCGGTTGAAGTCTATGCCGCTGTGGCGGGCGTAGTGGTTGATCTTGGCGGCATCCTCTTCGAGGTGGATGTGGTTGATCCTGACGAACTTCGGCGATCCGTCCGGAAGGGCGATCTCGACGCCGCCGCCAATGCATAGCGGCGCCCCGTTCTGCGAAATCTGGTAGTCCTTCGCCATGTCCGGGTAGAAGTAGTTCTTGCGGTCGAAGGCGCTGCGGCGCGGGATGTCGCATCCGAGGGCCATGCCGGCCATGACGGTGAACTTCACCGCCTGGCGGTTCATGACCGGCAGCGCGCCGGGGTAGCCCATGCAGACGGGGCAGACGTTGGTGTTGGGTTCGTCGCCCGTGCGGAGCAGGCAGGAGCAGAACATCTTTGTCCTGGTCTTGAGCTGGACGTGGGTTTCAAGGCCGATGGTCGCTATGTATTTCATGGCTTGGGCAATGGCGGTTGGCGGCCCCGCGGGGGCGCCGGCGGACGATGTGCGGCTGGGCGGCGACGGCTACGCCAACGTGTCCTCGAAGGCCCTGGCGCAGGCGAGCAGCGGGGCGTCGGCGAAGGATGGCGCGATGAACTGGACGCCTACGGGCAGTCCGGCGGCGGTCGCCCCCGCCGGGACGGATATGGCGGGGAGCCCGGCAAGCGATGCCGGGATTGTGAACAGGTCGTTGAGGTACATCGACAGCGGGTCCTGGAGTTCGCCGACCTTGAAGGCCGGCGTGGGGGCCACAGGCGTGAGCAGGAAGTCAACCTTGCCGAAGGCGCTGTCGAAGTCGCGCCTTATGAGGGTGCGGACGCGCTGCGCCCGACCGTAGTAGGCGTCGTAGTAGCCGCTGGAGAGCACGTAGGTCCCGAGTATGATGCGGCGCTTGACCTCCTGCCCGAAGCCCTCGGCGCGGCTGCGGCAGTAGAGCGACATCACGTCGTCGGACTTCGCGGAGCGGTGGCCGTAGCGGACGCCGTCAAAGCGCGCAAGGTTGGCGCTGGCCTCGGCCGGCGCGACGATGTAGTAGACGGCCATCGCGTATTCGGTGTGGGGCAGCGAGACATCGACGATTTCGGCCCCGGCATCCGCGCACTTCCCGATTGCCGCCTTGACGATTTCCGTGACCTCCGGCGCGGTGCCGGGAACGAAGTATTCCCTCGGCAGGCCGATGCGGAGCCCCTTCAGGGATGCGCCGCGCAGGGCGGATGCGAAGTCGGGCACCGGATTCAGGGCTGTGGTGCCGTCGTGCGGGTCCGCGCCGAAAAGCGCCTGCGCGAGAAGGGCGGAGTCCTCGACCGTTTTGGTCATTGGCCCGACCTGGTCGAGGGACGACGCGAAGGCCGTGACGCCGTAGCGCGAAACGCGGCCGTAGGTTGGCTTGAACCCGACAATCCCGCAGAACGACGCGGGCTGGCGGATTGAACCGCCGGTGTCGGTCCCGAGCGCGCAGACCGCCTCGCCGCCGGCTACGGCGGCGGCGCTGCCGCCCGAGGAGCCCCCGGGGACGCGCGACAGGTCATGGGGGTTGCGCGTTGTCTTGAAGGCGGAGTTTTCGGTGGACGACCCCATTGCGAACTCGTCCATGTTCACGCGCCCGGCGCAGACGGCGCCGGCGGCTTTGAGGCGGGCGATCACCGTGGCGTCGTAGGGCGAGACGTAGCCTTCGAGAATCTTCGACGCGCACGTGCAGGGCTGGCCCCTGACGTTGATGAGGTCCTTGACGGCGACGGGTATGCCGAGAAGCGGGGAGGTGTCGCCGGCGGCGCGGCGGGAGTCGGCCTCCGACGCGGCGGCGATGGCGCCGTCCTCGTCGAATGTCAGGTAGGCCTGGATGTCCCCGTCGCGCGCGTTCTTCTCGGCGACCAGGGCCCTGACCAGCTCCACGGACGATATTTCGCCTTTTCGCATCGCCTCCGCGGCGGATGCGACGGTCCAATCCTTGAACTCCATGGCTATGCGTCCTCCACGATTTTCGGGAGCCGGTATTCGTCGCCGGTGCGTTCCGGCGCGTTGGACAGGAAGAGGTCCTGGTCGACGGACTGGACCGGCACGTCCTCCCGGAAGGCGTTGGTGCGGCCGTGCCCGTGCATCGTGGGCTCAACGCCATCGACGTCGAGCTGCCTGAGTTTCTCCATGTATTTCAGGATGTCGCCGAGCTGGCCGGAGAAGCGGCTGGCCTCGTCCTTGCCCAGTTCGAGGTGGGCGAGGCGCGCTACATATTGGACGTCAAAACCTTCGCTGGACACGGCGGGCTACTTCTTTTCGGTGTTTTCGAGGGATATCGCCGGAACGACCGGGATTTCGGGGACCTTCACGAAAGTCGCGGGAGGCTCGTCGGGCGGCAGCGCGGATGTCTCGGGGATGATTGGCGCTTCAGGCGCGCCGCCGAAGTCCACTTCGGGGGCGGCGATTTGAATCGTCTCGCCGGAGTTTTCGCGGCCGGCCCCGAGTTCGCCCCTGGCCTTGTCCAGGGCCTCCTTCATGGTTCTCTTAGTCGATGCGGCCTTTGCCGATGCCGCCTCGACCGACTCCGGGTTGACAACCCTGGCCGTGGCTGGCGGGGTGACGCGGAATGTGATGCCGGCGGGCGCGGCGGGTGTCGCCTGCGCCTCGGGGACCGCCGGCAGTGCCGGGGTTGCCGTCTCGATGACCTGCGTTGCCGGGATCTCCGGTTCGGCGGGCTTCGCCGGCGCTTCAACAGGTTCGGCGGGCTCCA
>JAFWPM010000269.1 GCA_017509565.1 Kiritimatiellia bacterium
GGAAGGTCAACCTTCACGCCCCTGTGGACGGCCATGTCGAAAATTGAGTAAACGAAGAATACCAGAACGAGGAATACGACATCCATAAGCGATGTCATTTCGAGTCTGGCGCCTTTGCGCCTCCGGGCCATCTTTTCAGTCCTCCGCCTCGCTGTCTAGGATGTTGTAGGGGAAGAGGAGGATCAGCGACGCAATCAGCCCGGCGGCGGTCGTGATCAGCGCCTCTCCGATCCCGGCGGTTGCGGCGAGCGGGTTGACTGCGCCGTCGCCTGCCGAATTCAAGGCGCGGAAGGTTTGCATTATGCCCGTCACGGTTCCAAGTATGCCCAGCATCGGTTCGGCGGTGATGATGGTCGAGACAATGACGAGGCCGCGTGGTGATTTGCGCCCAGCTCGGAACTCAAGGGCCTTCCAGGCCAGGATGGCGAGGCCGGCCACGGAAAGCGCGAGAATTGGCCACATGACCGGGCCGCCGGCGATGAAAATATCGATTAGTTTTTTCATTTCATAAACATTAAACGCCGCCACCCCCCGTCCGGTTCACGCCCCTTTTAACCTTATAGAAGGGTGTCTCCCTTAAGTTGTTAACCGGCAATGCCGGGACCTTGAAAGGGGACAAAAAAAGAGGCGCGGGCATGCCCGCGCCTCCTTTGCTTTCTGGCGTTTGCCGTTATTCGGCATCAAACGGCGTCGCCGACAGCTCGACCTTGTAGAAGCCGGAGCTTGTGCCAGGCTTCTCAACCTCCACCGAGCCTTCGGACAGGCCGGACACCGGCGTGCCGCTGATCGGCAGCGCGGTCGAAGGCGTGATCTTGTAGTAGAGACCAGCCGGGACCGTGATGGCCGTGGCCTCGTCGTCGGTGAGACGCTCGACGGCGGACTCGGAGACACCAGTCGTTATTGCCTCCTTGATGCCCGAAATCGTGACCGTGAACGAGCCGTCGTTGTTGTCCACCACGGCGTACTCGAAGTAGTCGGCGTAGGCCGCAGCCGTCACCGCGGCCGCCGCGTCGGCGGGAACCGCAATGGCGGCCTTCGCCTGGGCTTCCGCATCTTCTTCGGAGGCGGCATCCAGCGTCACTTCGATGACGCTCGCGGCCGGATCAAGGCCGCCTGCGCTGACTGCTTCGGCGTCGGCAATCGTGATGGAGATGTTCTCCGTGCCGGCCGTGCCGCTGGCTGACGTCACCGCGCCCTCGGCGAACTCGTAGCCCTCGTCGGCCGTGTAGACCACCGAGTAAGTGTCGCCCTCCGTGAGCGTGGCGGGGGCCGAGGCGACCTGCTCGCCGTTCACCGTCCAGACAGCCGTCGCATTCGCGCCGCCCGTGACCGTGACGGTCACCGTGGCGAGAGCCTCGGCGGTGTAGGTCGTGACCGTGCCGTTTGTCGTGGGAACGGCCTTCAGGCCGGCGCCGGCGGTAATCTCGGCGGCATTGAGCGTGTAGCCGAGAGCCGTGTCGAACGCGACCGATTCACCGGCGGCGAGGACAATCGCTGGCGTGGCGTTTCCTTCAAGGAGGTAGGTGTCGCCGGCAACCGGGCTGCCGGTGATCGTCGTCGCGACGCCGTTGGCGACCGTGGCGTAGAGGAAGCCGGTCTCGGTGGCGCCGCCCCAGGTGCCAATCATCTTAACGTTGGCAGGAGCGGAGTTGCCGCCGTTGTCCTTGATGGTTCCGCTGTTGGTCCAGCCGACGAGCGCGCCGTCCTTGTCGGTATTCGCGCCATCCGCATTGGTGATCGCGCCGTTGCCGTAGCAACCGGTCAACTCGACATTGGTGCCGGCGATGTAGCCGACGATGCCGGCGTTGCCCGTGACATCCGTTGCCGCGCGCTTGCAGACAAGCGTCCCGTTGTTCGCGCAGTTCACGAACACGACCTTGCCGTCCTTGAAACCTGTCTGATTCTGGACGATGGCGTTGATGCCGCCGAGCTTCGTGTAGCCGCCGTAGACCGTGGCGTTGTTCGTGCAGGAGTCGATCGTCGTGGCAGCACCGGCTGTGGCACCGGGGGCGAGACGGACGACGATGCCGGCCATGTTGTGGGTGCTGGGCTTTGACGCAGAGCCGAACGTCCCTGCGGCGGTGAGGTTGCGGAGCGTCGCACCGCCGCCGGCGTTGCCGACGATGGCGCAGCCGTATTCGCCGGAAAGCGACGAATCAAACGCCATGTTCTCGACGACGAGGTTCTCAATCACGCCGGAAGGACCGACCTGGTTGAAGATGCCCTGCGTATCGCCACCATCGCGGGTCACATTGGAGATTTTGTGATTCTGGCCATTGTAGGTGCCCGTGAACGGAACGCCTGCGGTGGGGATCTTTGCATAGGTGCCGATGCCGGCGAAGGCGCCGGCGGAGGCCATGTCGATGTCGGCGGTCTGGACGTAGCAGAGGCTGCGGGCGGCCGCGACATTGGCGACGGCGTCCTTGAGGGCGACGAGGGCGTTCACGCTGTCAATCTCATAGGGGTTGGCGGCCGTGCCGTCCTGTCCGGCCGTGGCCGTCTGCGGGAAGTACCAGCTGATGTCAGCCGTGGTGAGGGCTGGCGGCGTGGTTGTGTCGCCAATGGCAGCCACGGTGCAGCCTGCAGTCGTTGTGCCCAACAGGGTAATTGCTGAGCCTTTGGGGCAGTTGATTGTGGCCGTGCCAGCTGTGACGTCAAGGCTGTTCGTCACATCGCCAATGACGTAGGCGACATTGGAGAATTCCGAGCTAGTCCAGTCGAGTACCACGGAAGTCGGCAGCGGTGCGTCGGCGGAGACGACAAAGTCGTCGATTGCGCCGTTGCCCTGGAAGCCGATGGAGGTGATCGCGGCTGCCGGATTGCTCGCCGGAATCATCTCGTTCGCCGCGAAGAGATCGGCATATTCGTCATCGATGCTACCGGAAATGTAGTCATCATAAACTGACTGGGTGCAGGTGGCTTCGGTCGCCGCCATGTCCACGCCGTCAATCTGGATGGTGAAGGCGGCGAAAGCGTCGCCATTCTCGCCAAATAACTGCGGGAAGAATGCGACCTTGACGCGGTGCCAGGAGTCGGGCTCGATGGAGACGCCGGATCCGGTAATCGTGTAGGTCTTGGCGGGTAGGGAAATGTCATTTTCGTCAAGGTCGGCGAGTGCGCCCTTGACCTTGATGTCGTAGGAGCTGCCGTTCTTCTGGAGCCAGAGAAGGAACATCGCGTCGGTGATGCTGGCGGATGGGTCTTCCTCGGCGGCGCTGAACTTCACCATGGAGTCGATGTAGGTAATCCCGCCTTGGGCGCCGGGATTGACCTTGACCTCGCTGGAGGCGTCGATTTCGAGGAACTGCGATCCTGCATTCTCAAAAGGCGCCGGATAGCTTTGCAGGGATGGTGTTTCCGCGTATTCGCGGACGATGGCGCTGTCCGAGTCGCCCGTCCAAAGTTCGCCGTCGATCACGGTCGCGTCCTTGGTCGCGTCTTCGAAGCCGGCTACCAAATAGTCGACGGGACGCGGAGCGGGATCCGAAGCGAGCGCGAATGACGTCGCCAGGGCCGCTGCCGCTAAGGGGATGAATTTCATGTTTGGCTCCTTTGAGGTGTGTTGGGTGTTGGTTCGGGAATTGCGTTTTGCCCATTTCCGTCGCCGGACGGTCTGGGCGGTGTCGTGGCGTTGGCTAGGTTTTCATCAGGCGGGCGAGGGTGTTCTTGACTCGCGTGGCTTCGGTTGAGATGGCGCGGCGCGCGGCCGCGATCTGGCTTGAGTAAAGGGTGAAGTCGAGGCCGGCCGGGGCGCCGGCGTGGCGCTTGCGGGCTATTGCCTCGTCGGGGTTCATTCCGCGCAAGTCCTCAAGGTGGTCGCGGACCTGGTGGTACGCGTCGCGGAATGGCATGCCGCCGGCGACCAGTTCGAGGGCCCGGTCAGTCGCGAAGACGCCTGGCTCGTCGAACGCGGCGCGGAGGCGGGTTGGATTGGCCCTGAGCCCGCCTGCGATGGCGGCCATTATGCGCAGCGAGGCGCGGGTGGTGTCGAATGCCTCCATCAGCAGCTTCTTCGTGTCCTGGAGGTCGCGGTTGTAGCCACCCGGCATGGCGGCGACGATTCCGCGCGCGGCGGACGATGCCGCGATGACCTGCGCCGCCTTCGACCGGACAAGTTCGCAGACGTCCGGATTGTATTTCTGCGGCATTATCGACGAGCCTGTGCAGAACTCCCTCGGTATTGAGAAGTAGCCGAACTCCGGCATGGTGAAAAGCACGAGGTCCTCGGCAAGGCGTGATACGGTCAGCATGATTTCGGCAAGGGCCGAAATGATTGTGCTTTCGTTCTTCCCGCGGCTGTTGCCGGCTGCGAGGACATTGTGGATGGGGGCGTCGAAGGCGAGCAAACGCGCCGTCATGGCGCGGTCTATTGGCAACGGGACGCCGTAGCTGGCGGCGGATCCGAGCGGGCAGCGGTTGTTTGAGGTGTAGGCCCCGTGCAGGACATTTGCCAGCGTGTCCAGGAGCTCCTCGGCGTAGGCCGTTGCCCAGACGCCGACGGAACTAGGCATCGCCGGCTGGAGGTGGGTGCGCCCCACCATCGGGATGGAGGCGTTCGCCCTGCCGAACTTTACGAGGGCCGCCGCGAGGTCGAGCGTTTCCACGGCCGTCATCCTGAGTTGGTCGCGGGCGAAAAGGCGGATGGCCGTGGCGGACTGGTCGTTGCGCGAGCGGCCGGTGTGGACGCGACGCCCGAGTGCCCCGAGACGGCTGGTCAGCGTGCGCTCTATCGCCAGGTGGCAGTCCTGGTCTTCGGCGGTGATGGCGAACTTGCCTTCGCGCACGGTTTGGGCGATGGCGGCGAGCTCCCTGACAACCGCGGCCCGGTCCTCCGCCGAGAAGAGCATGGGCTTCACGGGAATCCGCGAGAGCATCGTCACATGCGCGGCCGTCCCATAGCAGTCCCACTCGGCCAGGCGGAGGTCGAGGACGGGATCCTGTCCGACTGTGAATTCAAGCACGTCGGCGTCGATTGATCCAACAACTGTATTTGAAGTGGATTGCATGAGAAGAGACCAAGTCCGTATATTTTCAACCAATAGAATTGCAAATTTTGCCCGCTTTGTCAATTCTTTGAAATTTTGCCTTCCCCCATATCCTTGCCCTCATTCCCCGCTGCTGGGCGGAAGCAGGCCCTTGCTTTCAAGCTCGGCCTCCTCCTCGGGGGTTAGGTGTATTTCGCTTATTGGCTCCTTGCCTTCGAGCAGGAGGCGGTAGTTCATGTCGTGCTCGCGCTTGGCGGCTGCGGAGTCAGTGGCCTCCCTGAGGCGGGCGACGGAGTCCTCCTGGCGCTGCGCCTCGGCTTCGTCCTCGGCTCGGCGCCGTTCGCTCTGCCTGGCGCGGTAGCCACCCCTGCCTGGGATGCCGCCTATGGTCCGGCGAATCGCGACGGGGCGGATCCTGGGCGCATCGCCGGCTGGCTGGGAAGGCGTGGCGTGCGGGGTCCCGGCGTCGGCCTGTTCGGATCCGGCCACGAGCCCGCTTCCGAGTTTGAGTGTCACCTTGACACCGGCCTTGGAGATTGTGGCGGTCTCAGCCGCGTAGTCGGCGGACTCGACGGTAAAGCCGCCTTCGCTTTCGCCGATTCCGAGGTAGAAGCTTTTGGCCGGCTTGGCGCTTTTGTCGACGAACCCGACGGAAATGGTGCCGCGAAGGGTGATGTTTACCGCAACGAGGTCCAGTTGCCCTGCGAGGGCCTGCTGTTCGCGCGCGGCCTGGGCCTCCTCGGCTGCGGCCGCGGTCGCGGGATCGTCGGCGCCGCGTTTTTTGTAGGCCGCGAGATCCCCGAATGGCTTGCGCTCGACAATCACCCCGTATGATTCGAGGGGCAGAAGCCCCTCGGCGCCGAGCGCCTGGGGACCAGCCGCGAAAATGGCGGCCGCCGCCGGGAGGATTGCCAATCTGGGGACGCGGCTGGCCATTTCCCCTATGCCTTGTGGCGGTAGGTAATGCGCCCCTTGCTAAGATCGTAGGGGGATATTTCGAGCGTGACCTTGTCTCCGGTCGCGATCTTGATGAAATGCTTGCGCATGCGCCCTGACACGTGCGCGAGCAGTTCGTGGCCGTTCTCCAGCTTGACGCGGTACATTGTCGCGGGCAGGACCTTGACGACCGTTCCGATTACCTCTATTGAATCATCATTCGGCATGGGGATGTCCTATGGTGTGGTTCTATTCTACGTATGCTATAAATTCTACATTCCGCGGGCCGTTCTGTCAAATGCGCCGATGGCCCACGCATGGTTCATCGGTCCGCGCCCCCTGCCCAGGTCGAGCATCGCGGCAAGCGCTCCGGAGATGTATTCCTTTGCCAGGCCGACGGCCTCGGGAAGCGACGCGCCCTTGGCGAGATTGGCCGCGATGGCGCTGGAGAGCGTGCATCCGGTCCCGTGGGTGTTGGGGTTGTCGATGCGGCGGCCGCGGAACCAGCGGGCCTCCCCGTCGTCAAACAGCAGGTCGTTCGCGTCGCTGAGGTTGTGCCCGCCCTTGCAGAGAACCGCGCATCCGTAGCGTTCGCCAATCACGCGCGCCGCCTTCTCCATGTCGGCTTCGCTTTTGACTGGCATCCCGGCAAGCACTTCGGCTTCCGGTATGTTCGGCGTGGCCACCGTGGCAAGCGGGAGGAGTTCGCGCTTGAGCACTTCGATCGCGTCTTCGGAAATGAGCCGCGCCCCGCTTGTGGCGACCATCACCGGGTCGAGGACAATTTTCGCGGCGCCGTACTGGCGAAGCTTCGCCGCGATTGTCCTGATCAGCGCCGCGGATGAGACCATTCCGATTTTCACCGCGTCAGGCGGTATGTCCGTGAACACCGCGTCAAGCTGGAGCGCCAGAAACTCCGGCGTCACGTCCATTATCCCCGTGACCCCGGTCGTGTTCTGCGCGGTGAGGGCGGTGATGGCGCTCATCGCGAAAACGCCGTTTGCGGTCATTGTCTTGATGTCGGCCTGGATTCCGGCTCCGCCGCTGGAGTCGCTGCCGGCGATTGTGAGTGCTGTTTGCATGGTCGAAGGTCTTAAGGTCGGAAGGTCTGGTGTCGGAGGTCGGGGGCGGGGCGCAATTCCGCCGATTGCGCTTGCGCGGGGCGCCGGCATTTGCCGGCCGCATTCAGAACGCGCGGCGCGCGGCTGCCGCGAGCGCCGCGCTCGCGGCGCGAATGTCGGGCTGCGCGAATATGGCGCTTATCACGGCGACGCCGCGGATGCCCGTGCCGGCGAGCGTCGGCAGGTTGCCAAGCGTGATCCCGCCAATCGCGATTACGGGAATCTTCACGGCGGCGCAGATTGCGGCGAGGGTTTCGCGGCTTACGGCGTCCGCGTCGTCCTTGGACCCAGTCGGGAATACGGCGCCCACGCCAAGGTAGTCCGCGCCGCGCCTTTCCGCAAGGAGCGCCTGCTCTACCGTCTGGGCCGAGACCCCGAGAATCTTTCCGGGGCCGATCTTCTCCCTGACCGCCCCCGCCTCCATGTCGTGCTGGCCGACATGGACGCCGTCGGCGCCGGATTCAGTCGCGACGCCAATGTCGTCGTTGATTACAAATGGAATCCCGCGCGCCTTGCAGAGCGCCCCGATTTCCCGCGCCTCCGCCAGGAATTCGCCATGGGCCATCCCCTTTTCGCGGAGCTGGACGAACGTGGCGCCGCCATCGATTGCGCGCGCCACGGCGTCGGCCAGCCGCTCGCCCGGCCTGAGCCAGCGGCGGTCCGTTACGGCGTAGAGCCTCAGAGATTCGCTAGAGCAGTTCATAGCGTGCCCCTTTTTCAAGCGCGGCGCCATCCATCAGCGATATCGCGTCGATGATCCGGTTGCCGAATGTGGCGTTGCCCTCACCCGGCTGCAGCGCCTTCTCCGCCAGTTCGCCAGCAAGCCCCATCGCGCATATCGCCGCGACCTGCGCGGTGAATGGGTCGTCCATGTTGGCGGCGAGGAAGGCTGCCGACATTCCGGAAAGCTGGCATCCTGTGCCGGTGATGGTGCCCATGCGCCGAGTCCCGTTGCGGATCGCGCAGCAGCGTGACTGGTCCGCGACGAGGTCTATGGCGCCCGTGATGGCTATCACCGAGCCTGTCCGCGCGGCGAACTCCTTCGCGAACGACGCCTTCGCGGCCAGGTTGGCGTCAGTCACCGCGTCCGCCGCGTCTGCGTCCACGCCGCGCGTTGTGCCGGTCCCGTGCGCGAGTGTGGATATTTCGGATATGTTGCCGCGTATCGAGGTGAACTTGACAGCCCCCATGAGTTCGAGCGCGGTGGTTGTGCGGAGGCGGCTGGCGCCGGCGCCGACGGGGTCGAGGAGCAGCGCGTGCCCAAGCGCCGCGGCCTTCTCGCCAGCTACGAACATGGCCTCAATGCTGCGCTTGTTGAGCGTCCCGATGTTGATGTTCAGCGCGTTGCAGATTGTTGTGATGTCTTCGACATCTTCCGGCTCGTCGGACATGATCGGGCTGCCCCCGCAGGCCAGGATTATGTTCGCGACGTCGTGGACCGTGACGTAGTTTGTTATGTTGTGGACAAGCGGGGTCTTTGCCCTTACGTTGTCGAATGCCTTTGCGATGTTCATGGTTGGATGGTGCGGTGGTTGGTTGGATGGGTGGTTGAGAGGTCTTTGTCGATGGCGGGGGCTATCGGTTGCCGTCGATTGCCGTCCGGTTGGAGGCGATTGCCTTCCCTGCGAATGCTATCGCCGCGCTGGTCGCCATCGCCGGCAGGGTCGCCCCTATCGCGCACCCCCTTGCGAGTGCGATGTGGTATGCGGCGACGCCGGCGACCCAGGCCACTGCGTTGGCCGCGACGGCTGCGCGCGGCCTCAATGCGCCGACGCCGCGCCATGCGAACCAGTCCGCAATCTGCACAGCCGCCATTGGCGCGAATACCGACGCTATGAGGTACAGGAAGTCGAGATAGGAGTCCATGCCGACGAATATCGCCACGGCCGTTCCGGCGATGGCCACCGCGACTGCAAACGCCCTTGCCGGCACTCTTGCGCAAATGCTTTTCGCGCTCTCCCCGGCCGAATAGGCGTCGAGGGAGGTCGTGGTTACGGTTGAGAACACCACGACGACAAGTCCCGCCGCAGTCGCGCCGCACGCGAGGACCGCGCCGGAAAATCCGGCGCCGGGGAATCGCAGGCCGCACGCGAGGCCTATGCCGAACATCCAGCATGAGACGACCGTGTAGACGGCCGCGGATACCGCGGGGGCCAGGCGCGGCGACCTTGCGTCCCTTGTGTAGTCGGAGATGAGCGGCAGCCACGACAGCGGCATCGCGACCGAATATTCGAAGACCGACCAGAAGTCGGGGCCGGAGGCTTCGGCCGTCTCCGCGCCGGCCGGCGCGGAAAGCGCGAACCTCGCGCTCAGGTAGACCGTCAGGAGAAAGAGCAGCCCCATTGCGGCGGCGTTGATTTTCGAAATGCCGCCAATGCCTATGAATACCCATGCGGAGACGAGGAGCCCGATCGCGCAGGCCGCCGCGGGGAAGGGGATCGACGCTGACAGCGCCGAGGCCGCGTCGGCCCCCTGCGCGACCATGACAGCCGTCCAGCCGAGCAGCTGGATGATGTTGAGCGTCGCGAGAAGTCCCGCGCCAAGGCGCCCGAACGGCAGCTTCACGCAGTCCATCGCGCCGGTGTGCATCCGCGCCCCAATGCGGCCCACTGCGTACAGGAGAATCCCGCCGAAGATATGGCCCGCGACTATCGCCCACGCCGCGGCTGAAAACGCACCGGAGCCACGGGCTCCCGCCGCGATGTCGATTCCCGTCTGTATCTCGGCGATCGAAACAGCCGCGCCAAACCAAACAAGTCCGCACTGTATCGCGGACGTACCTTTGCGTGTGTCCATACTATTCTGTTCCCTACGTTGGAATTACCCAAGTCAGGTTCTACGGGTCGGGACGGAGTGCCCCCTCTCAGCCCGCACCCCGCGGGCTCCCCAGAACTGCATTACCATTATACCACAGTCTGCCGCCTACTTCGCTGACGACTTCGAAAAAGGCGCCATCGCCCAGCGCGGGGAGTCAACGCTCCCTGTCGCGCGAACGCCCAGCAGCCCCGACAGCGGACTTAGCAGGCGCTGAATGACTCGCCCAATCCATGTCCTCTTGTTCATTAGGCGGATGCGCGCCACGATGTCGATCTGCGAACCGTCGGCCATTGCGGTCCCGGAGCCGTCGATGCTGAATGCCGCGCCGGATACGGAGAGACTGGACAGATTCCACTTGCCGTCGTCAAGGGTGGCCCTGATGTGGGCGTCGCTCTGGTTTACCAGGAAGTCCACGCCCGGAATGTACCTGGAAAGAATGCCCGTCAGCCCCGCGAAGAGCGGGATTTGGAAAAGCCTGGCGCCGGTGATGTCGGCGGAGAATGTGCCGCGGCCGCGTGTTGGCGCCAGCCCGGACAGTTCCGAAAACGGCCCTTCGTATGTGGCGCTTACGTCAAGCTTCCCGCCAGCCTTCGACTCCTCCTCGTCCCCAATCAGGTTCGCCCATTGCGCCTGCGGGACCCCGCGAACGTTGAGGCTGGCGGATACTGTCCGGCCGTCGCCCGTTCCGTCAAGCCGGATGGAGCCTTCGAGCGAGCCGCCCATCGCCTTGGCCGTTATCGCGGGGAAGTCGATGGTCCCGCCCTTGACGCCGCCGGCAACCGCTATCTCGGAAAACCTGAAGCCGCGCGCCGTCGCGCCTGGAACCGTGGCCGTAAGGTTAATGTCGGTGCGCCCGCCGCCCGCGTCGCCTATGTCCAGAACCCCGGAACAGCGGAGTTCTGCCGGTGATTCGACGGCCAGCTCGCGCAGGTCCCCTGGGTCTACCAGGCCCAGCATCGCCGCCAGTTTGACTGGGTCTAGGGTGGATGCGCAGTCGAACGCCAGGGTGTTTTCGCCGCTGTCTATTTCCAGGCTCGCCTCCGCCGTGCCCTCCGGGCGCTTCACCTCCAGCGGGTCGATGTGCGTGGTGTCCCATGACTCGTCGCCGCCGACATGGACGGCGCCGCTGAGCTGTGATATCCTGACGCCATTGTAGCGCATTGGGCCGGATTTCACCGTTATCGACAGCGATCGGGCCTTTTGCTTCGGTGCCCAGTAGTACAGGATTTCCACATCCGGCGGCAGCGCCATGAACTCGAACTTCCCAAGTTCCCCGGCAATGCCGCCGCAGTCCAGTCCCCGCAGGACGGGGACGAGTTTTGAAAAGTCGAAGGCGCCCGATCCGACAGCCTCGACCGATGGCCCTGATGGATCCACTGCGATGCGCCCGCGCATTGTCTGCGTGTGCTCCCCGCGTCCATGGAACGAAGCGGATGCGCCGTCGATTGAAATTGTCCCGTATGCGGCCGAAAGTGTCCCGCCAATGTCCCGCACTTCGCTTCCAAGCCCCGCGAAACGGCCGACATGGAACCGTATGGGCGAGATTTCGGGAATCTCCGTTTCTCCTCCATTGGGTGAATTGGAACTGGGAATTGATGAGAGCGCGTCGGCGTCAAGTACAACCGACTCCAGTCGCACTTCGCGGATCCAGCCAACTCCGGGGGCGCTTGCGCGCAGTTGCATTTGCATGGTGGGCCTGGAGATGGCGATGGCCGCCTGGCGCGCCCCGCCATGCGGGTATGCCGCAATGGAGTCCGCCCTTACCTGCATTTTCAGCAGGCTTACCGTCGTGCCGGAAATCTCAACATCGACGGTCTCGGACGAGAGGGCACGGGAAATGCGCCGGTCAAGCGACGCCATGAATCGCGAAATTGCCACCCATGCGGCGGTCACCACGAACATGGCGGCCAGAAGTATGTACAAATGGCGCAGTCTTATGCGACGGCGCGGCTTTGCCGCTTGAACCGTTACGTCCTTGTTTTTTTTAGTTTCCATCTTGAATCTTCAAAATACCATTTTCCGCGCAACGGTGCAACTATTTAACATTTAAAGGTAGTCTCCCTGGTCGATTCTCAAGTTAAACGCAACATTGTCAGAGTAAACGCCACAAAGATGGGCGTGGAAGGCCGGAGAGGCCGTTTTAGCGTTGCGTTCAGTCTGCCAAAGGATGATTTTTGCGGAGTTTTAGTCGGAAGGAGGGCAC
>JAFWPM010000270.1 GCA_017509565.1 Kiritimatiellia bacterium
CGCGATGGCCTACCCGCTAGTCTGGGTGAACGGGCGCTTTGCCGGCGGCTGGTGCTACGGCTACACGCCCTTCCGCGTCGATCTCACGCCCTTTCTCGACCCAGACGGCGAAAACGTCATCGCCGTCCGCACCTACAACCCGCCGCAGTCGAGCCGCTGGTACACCGGCGCCGGCCTCTACCGCGAGTGCCGCCTTTCGGTGGAACCCGCCGACCACGTAGTCTGCGGCTCCGTCGCGATCGCGACCCCCGAAGTCACCCGTGACCGCGCCACGGTCCGCGCGACGTGGGAGATGTCGCTTTCCGGCAAGCGGGAGCGCATTTTGACCGTCGAAAACCCGCGCCTCTGGGACGTCGACGACCCGCATCTCTACTCCCTTGATATCGAAGGCCGCACCTACCGCTACGGCATCCGGTCGATTTCCTTCCACGCCGACGAACGTGGCTTCCAGCTCAACGGCCGTCGCGTCCAGCTGCGCGGCGTATGCCTGCACCACGACTTCGGGGCCCTTGGCGCGGCGTGGAACGCGCAGGCCGCGCGCCGCCGCCTCTCGCTCCTCAAGGATATGGGCTGCAACGCGATCCGCATGACGCACAACGCGCCCGCGCCGCAACTGCTCGACCTCTGCGACGAAATGGGCTTCCTCGTGATGGACGAAATTTTCGACCAGTGGGCGCTTCCGAAAAACCCCAACGACTACTGGAAACTCTGGCCGAAGTGGCACGAAGCCGACCTGCGCGCGTGGGTGCGCTCCGGCCGCAACCACCCGTCCGTGATCATCTGGGGCATCGGCAACGAAATCACCGAGTCGCGCACGGCCCGCGAGCGCTGGCCAGCGTTTTCCGCAATCTGCGACGAACTGCGCGCCATCGTGCGCGAAGAGGACCCCGCGCGGCGGCCCGTCTGCACGGCGGCGGACAACGCCGCCGTCGCGCTGGAATCCGACGCCCCGCGCCACCTCGACCTCTGGGGCGCCAACTACAAGGCGCCGCTCTACGCGAAACTCCGCGCCGCGCTCCCGGGCATCCCGCTCTTCGGATCGGAAACGTGCTGCATCCTCTCCACGCGCGGCGAATATCATTTCCCCGCGCGCCGCGAGGACGGCTCGACGCACCTTTCGCCGTATCTCGATTTCCACGCCTCCTCATACGGCTGGAGCGGCGACTACCCGCCCGACGAGGAGTGGGCGCGGCAGGAGGAAACGCCCTCTGTGATGGGCGACTTCTCCTGGACGGGCTTCGACTACCTCGGCGGCCCGTATTCGATGTGGAAGGTCCGCCGCGCCCCGCGCTACTCCGACCCCGAGCGCGCCGCCGCCGCGCAGGCGGAAATCGCGCGCGACGGCGTCTGCCGCGACAACATGCACTCCTGCCCGACGGGCGTCTTCGATTCCGCCGGTTTCCCGAAGGACCTCTTCTGGCTCTACCGCAGCAAGTGGCGCCCCGACGCGCCCTGCGCCCACATCCTGCCGCACTGGAACTGGCCGGAGCGAATCGGGCAGGTCACGCCCGTATACGTTTACTCCTCCGGCGACGAAGTGGAGCTCTTCCTGAACGGGTGCTCCCTCGGCCGCAAGCGCCGCGAACCCGGCCTCTGGCGCTTCGTTTGGGGCGACGTGGTTTACGAGCCGGGAGAACTGCGCGCCGTGGCCTGGAAGACCGGCGCCATCTGGTGTGAGGAGACAGTCCGCACCGCCGGTGCCCCCGCCCGCCTCGCGCTGGGGGAGGAAGACCCCGGCGTTCCCGCCGGGGCACAGGACAACCGGGGCGCGAATGGCGCGGCCCCACTTCGGTTGCGCTTCCTCGTATGCCGCATCCTCGACGCGCGCGGCGACACCGTGCCGCGCACCCGCATCCCCGTGCGCATCGAAGTCTCCGGCGGCGGCGAATTCGTGGCGGCGGACAACGGCGACGAAACCGACATGGAGTGGTACCGCTCGCCCGTCCGCAAGGCCTTCAACGGCCTGCTTTCCATCATCGTCCGCGCCAAACCCGGCGCCACCGGGCCGATCCGCGTCCGCGTCTCCGCCGACGGCCTCGAAAGCGCGGAAATCAATTTTCCGATTGCAATCGACGGCAATCGGCAGCCCGCCGGTGTCAGGCGCCTGCCGACCAACCCTTCAATTTCCATGCAACATTCCTTTCCTTTTTCCCCCGATCCGGCGCTGAAATTCGGCTGCGGACGCTACCGGCAGGAAGAGCGCCTGCTGGAAAACTGCGCCGAAGAGGTGGCTCGCTTCGGCCGCCGTCCGCTTTTCGTGTGCGACGCCACCTCCCGGTCTATCGCGTGGGAAAAGGTCTCCGCTTCGCTCCACGCCGCCGGCATGGAACCTCGCCTCCTCGTCCATGACGGCTTCTGCAACCTCGATGACGCGCAGGCGCGCGCCGACGAGGGGGCGCTCGACGGCATCGACGTCGTGATCGGCTGCGGCGGAGGCGTCGTGATCGACTTCGCCAAATGCCTCGCGGACCTCGCCGGCGCACCGGTCGTCGCGATGCCGACCTCCTCGGCGCAGTGCTGCGCCTTCACGCCCATTGCCGTGTGCTACACGCGCGAAGGACGCTACTTCAAGACCGCGCTCTTCCGCCGCGAAATCGCCGCCGCGCTGCTTGACATGACGGTCCTCTCGCGCCAGCCGCGCCGCCTTCTCGTCGCCGGCGCGCTCGACGCCATGGCGAAGAAGATCGAAATCGAATTCTGGAACGCGCTGGATGATGGCGGGCCGGGAGGAGAACGCGCCGGCCAGCCGGTCCCGACTCTTCTCGCAGCCTCCATCTCCGACCTCGTCTACGCGCAGCTCGAC
>JAFWPM010000271.1 GCA_017509565.1 Kiritimatiellia bacterium
AAGATGCCGTTGAGGAACATCGAGCGGAACATGTTGCCGTATTCCCCGGAATAGGCGTATCCGAGGCCGGGGACAATTCCGAGAATCCCGCCTAGGCGCGGGGACTTCCCGGGCGCGGAGGCGAGGCCGTCCACTGCGGCGGCGCGGGCCGGGTCGTCGGCGACGGCGGACCTTGCCGAATCGAAGTCGCCGGAGCGCAAGTGGAAGGCGGCGGCCTCGCGGGAGGCCCATGTGGCGGCCTCCGGCGCCTTGCGCGCAAGCTCCTCGGCATAGCCGGCGGCGGACGGCCAGTCACGCAGACCTTCGGCGCGGCGGAGGCGCAGGTAGAGCGCGGCGGCGGCGATGTCGTCGCCGTGTTCCCCGCCAACTGACGTGGCGCAGTCCTCGGCGGCGTCTATCATGCGCCCCATGCGGGCGAACTCGCCGCCGGCGAGGTAGGAGTCGGCGGCCGCCAGGAAGAGGCCCGGGAGCGACGGGTCGCCGGGAGCGAGGTCGGCGGCGAGCCGCCGGTATTCGAGCGAGGCCAGCGAATACTCGCCGGACGCCCGGAGGGAGGAGGCCAGGGAGAGGCGCGCCCCGGCGGGGGGGGCCGCATGGCCGGCATGTGCCGCCAGGAGTAACGCCGCTGCGGCAACTGCGGCGGCGCGAAGATGTGCTGCGGGTTTCATCTAAAACCACCAGTCATGGTCGGAAACGGGGTCCGAGTGGCGCCAGGTGCCGTCCGGGCGGCGCACAAGGCGGTCGGAATGCGACTCGGGCGGCTCGCGGACAAAGCGGTCCGCAATCATCGGAAATCCAAGCAGGCCGTGCCTGCGGCAAGCCTCAAGGAAGTAGCGGGAGCAACTTGGCTCAAGGACGCAGCGCTCGCCAATCGCCGGACCGACGATTTTCCGGTAAACCGCCACGATGACGCGGGCGGGAAGGGAGGACGCCCGGCGGGCCTCGCCGTCCTGGCCTTCCTGCGGCGCGTCCGCGGAAGCGGAGCCTTCGGCTCCAGGGGCCGCGGCCCGGCATTCCGCCCCGCCGCCGGCCCCGGCCGCCTCCGCGGCAAGGTACTCCATCACGAGGGCGGCCTCGGCGGCGGCGCCCTCGTCCGCCAGTTCGCGGGCGAGGGCCAGATGGCGCGCGACGCGGTCCTCCTGCGCGGCGATGGCGTCCAGTCCCGTCGCAAGCGCGAAGATGAGCGCCGCAAGCGCAGGCCACGACATCCTAGAAGTTTTGGCTTGGGTCGAAAACGGCATCTGGCATCTCGTCGTTCACGGTGATGCTGTCGAATCTTGAAATGGCGTCGATGGTATCGGCGCCCGCCACGCTTGTCTCGACGCGGCGGAAAAGCCAGACGCCGGGAAGCGCCTCGAACGCGCCCTTGAAGAGGGAGATGGTGACGCACCCCGCCATTCCGTCCTGCGGCGGCGCAGTGTATTCAAGGCGTGCCACGCGGCCTTCGGAGTCGAGCGAAAGGGTCGCCGCAGGCGCGGCGCCGCCTTCGTTCGCGAAGGCGACCGTCCTTGCGTATGGGGGAGCCGGGGCGGTGTCGGACGCCTCCATGCCCCTGAGCGGCGCAAGCGCCTCCTCCGGGCTGGCCGGGACGGAGCGCAGGTTCGCGAATTGCGTCGGCGTCTGGTTTTCGACGAGGTAGACGGCCGGCTCGGCGTCTCCGGGGCGCTTGACGTAGACCGACGTCCCGTCGATCACCACGCGGCGCCCGCCGCCGCGAAGGACCTGGACGCGCATCCGGTCCCCGCGCGCCCACTCGACATGGCTCATCGTCGTAGCCGCATCGCCGTCATTCACCGAAATTTCGCGCCGGACGGTGCAGACGAGATTCGAAACCGGGGCGTATTGCTCGGAAACCGCCGCCAGGACTTCGCCAGGCGGGCATGTCAGGACGCTGCCGCCGCCGGCCAGCGCGGCGCCGAAGAAAAGAAAAACGGCGAACGCTGCCCGCATGGGCCGCGCCGCCGCATTTTTGCACGGTATCGCCACTTCGGCCTAGAAGTAGGTGGGTTCGCTGGCGTGGAGCTCGCTGCGGGTCACGCCATGGTAGCCGTCGACCGTGTCGAGAATCGCGACGACGATGTTGACGAACGGGACGATGCGGAGCCATTCGCGGACGCTGATGTCCTTGCCGTCATTGTAGTCGCCTGCGGTGCGGATGCCGAAGCAGCAGCCGACGAGACCGCCCATGAGGCCGCCGCGCTGCTGCGCCGCGGACGCGGGGATGACTGTCGCGAGCATGAGGGCCGCGACGATTGCCATTGTGAATTTCTTCATTGGTTTTCCTTGTTGTTTGGTTGGTGGTCAAAATGGCGGAGGGAGAGGGATTCGAACCCCCGGTGTCTTTCGGCACGCCGGTTTTCAAGACCGGTGCTTTAAACCACTCAGCCATCCCTCCAAATGTCAGGAATGATTATACGAAAAGAGGACGAATAAAGCAAGCGGAAATCAAGGGGAATGGGAAGGGATCGGAGATCTGAAATTTTAAATTTGAAATTTGGGATCTGTGAAACGTGGCGCCTACCGGCCAATGGCGAATGCGGCGCGCAGCGAGAGTTCGCCGCCCAGGGACGGGCGGAGGCGGCGCGGGAACAGCAGGCTCCGCAGGAGGCGCGCGAAGGATGGCGCGGCGCCGAAAAGGCGCAGCGTGCGGGCCGCCTCGCAGTCGCCGCGCCCAAGGGCGCCGAGCGCGTCGGCCATTTGCCGCGCGTGCGCCCTGTACTCCGCAATCGTGCCGCCGAGGATGTCGTTGCGAGCCCAGGCGGAAAGCATCTTGAGGATCGACTGGCCCGAACCCGTCACGGTGCCGGAGTGCCGCCTGTAGAGGGCCGTGCTACGTTCGTCGCGGATGTAGTCGCCGAAAACCAGCGCCAGCTGGGCGCAGAGCTTGTCGTGCGGGACATCCGGGCAGAACGGGGCGGCCGCGATGGCCTTTTCGCGCAGCGCGCGGTTTATGGCGACGGTGAAGCCGAAGGCGGAATTGTAGAAGAGGGTCTGCCGGAATGGCGGCGGCCCGGGGGGCAGGGCCGCCGGCGCACCCGTCACGCGCGTCTCCTCGTCGCAGTAGTCATACGACGACGTGTACAGCGCGGGCCGGTCGCCCGCCTTCTCCAGCGCGCCGACGGCAAGGGCGAGTTTTTCCGGCTTCCAGCAGTCGTCCTGGTCGCAGAAGGCGAAGTAGTCGGCGTCGGACTCCGCCGCGAGCAGGGCGAGGAAGCTGGCGCGGTAGCCGATGTTGCCGGAAGGCGCGCCGCGGAGAATGGTGATCCGGGGGTCGGCGGCGGCGTAGCGGCCTATGATTTCATCGGTGGCGTCGGACGAGCCGTCGTCGCGCACGACAAGGCGGAAGTCGCGGTGGGTCTGCGCGAGAATGCTGTCGAGCTGGCATGGGAGGAAGCGCCCGCCATTGTAGGTGGAAAGGAGTATGTCTACCCGCGCCATGCCAGATTCCGGTCTTTCCCGTCCACCGCGCTACGGGCGGTCGAGCTGTCCCTGGTAGTGGCCGCGCGCGATTTTCAGCGCGGCGGTGCGCCGCAGCGGTTCGAAGCGGACCTCGATCTTGCGCGGGTGCTTGTATGTGGCAAGGTCGCCGCAGAGGGTGTGGACCGCCGCGCGGACCTCGGCCTCGATTTCGGCCTCCGGCCTGACGGCGCCGTCGGGGCCCTTGAACTGCTCGGTGTCGGGCACGATGATGGCGCCGACCTTTTCGCCGACGTCCTGGCCGTCGTGGTAGCCCAGGACGAGGATGTCCTTGAGCCGCCTGTCGCGCTCAAGGCACTTCTCCACCTCCTCGGGGTAGATGTTCTTGCCCTCCCTGTTGACAATGAGCGCCTTCTTGCGGCCGCGTATTGTGATGTACCCATCGGAGTCCACCGTCGCGAGGTCGCCGGTGTGCAGCCAGCCGTCGCGCAGGGCCTCCTCGGTGTCCGCCGGGCGGTTCAGGTAGCCCTTCATCACGATTGGCCCGCGGATGATCAGCTCGCCTATGCCCTGGGCGTCCGGGGAGTCGATGCGGATGTCTATTCCGGGAATCGCGGGGCCGATCGTCCCGATTTTCGGGCGGCGCCAGTTGCTGACGGAGACGACCGGGGCCGCCTCGGTGAGCCCGTAGCCCTCGACGACGGGGATGCCGAAGCGGCGCATCGTGGAGATGACGTCGGTCGGGCATGGCGCCCCGCCGGTGATTACGACCCTGATGCGGCCGCCAAGCGAACGCAGAATCAGGTGCTTGATGAGGCCGCGCAGATGGAAGGCCTGGAAGAGGAGGAGCACGCGGTTGTTCCGGAGCGCGTCGTCGATCTTCTGCGCGAACTTCTCCACCAGCAGCGGCACGGCCATGAGGATCGTCGGGTGGAATATCTTCATGTCCTCGCCGATCGTGCGCAGGGAGCGGACGAACTGCAGCCGCGCCTGGTAGGTCAGGGCAATGATGAAGTTCGCCGTGAAGGAGAAGGCATGGAAGAGCGGGAGGACTACGAGGAAGCGGTCGTTCCTGTTGAAAAGCGCCAGCGACTCGGCCGCGCCGGCGGCGTCGATCACGAAATTCGCGTGGGTGAGGATTGCGCCCTTGGGGCTGCCCGTCGTGCCGGAGGTGTAGATGATGGCGCAGGTGTCGTCCTCCGCGACATGCGTGGCGGCGTAGCGGCCGGAGTCGGTCAGCGCCCGCTTGCCGTCGATGTCAAGGCTTCGCTCCACGGCGACGCAGCGGCGCGAGCAGATTTGCGCGGGGGCCTCTGCGCCGTCGCAGTGGTACAGGAACACGGTCTGGACAAGCGGGAGTCCAGGCAGGACGGCCTCAAGCAGCGGGATGTGGGCGGCGTCCGTCACGATGGCGCACGTCTCGGAGTCGGAAAGTATGTATGAAACCTCGGCCGCGCGCAGCTTGGGGTCCATCGGCACCACGGGCGTGGCGGTGCAGGCCAGGGCCAGGTAGGCCTCCACCCACTCGTGGGAGTTGTCAAGCATCAGCGCCACCGGGCGGCTGCGCGTTGCGATTCCGGCGACGGACAGCAGCTCGGCCGTGCGCTTCACAGATGTCTGCAGCTGGGTGTAGGTAATGGATTTGACGTGTCCGCCGTCAAGGTATTCAATGGCGATGCGGCCCCCTGATTCGGCCGCTGCGTTGTCTAGGAGGTATCTGAGTGTGTTTGCCATAGTTGGTTGCAGAATGCCGGATGTCGGCTTCTGTCTAGTCTTGGACTGGCGCCTGGAATATCAAGTCAGCCATGCGGGTGGCCGTAAAAAAGAACCGGCGCCGAAGCGCCGATCCCTTGCGTGGCCTATTCTTCATCTTCCTCGTCTTGGATGCCGCCGCCGTAGTCGAGGCTTTCAAGCAACCTGGAGGTGAAGCCCTTCTGCCGGAGGTTCCAGACCAGCCATTCCGCGAAGAACGTCGCATTGTTCGCCTGGGCGCGCTGCTCGGCGATCTGGCCTCGCGTGGTCTCCAGCTCGAAGCGGTTTTCCGCGCCGTCGTCGTGGGTGCGGCCGTCGACGCTGATAATGACTGCGCCGCCGCGAACCTTGACGGGGTCGGATATGTCGCCGGCCTTCATGCGGAGCGCGGCGGGGATTATGGCCGAGGCGTTGTCGAAGGAGTTCGGGCCGGCCTCGGAGGCCTTGAACTGGATGTTGGTGGAGACGGGGAGCGAAAGCCCCTCGCATGCGGTCGCGAAGTCGCCGCCGTCCTTCATGGCAGCCTTGAGCCCCTCCAGGGCCTTTTGGGAATCGGCGTCGAAGAGCCCGATGCGCTTTTCGGAGACTACAAGCGGGCGGATGGTGTCGGCGACTTCCTCGTAGGACTGCACATGCGCGACATCGTTCGTGAGAATCCGCATCAGGTAGACGTTGCGCTTGCCGCGGGCGATTGCAAAGAGCGCGTCGGGGCGGTCGGCGTCGAGGTCGGCGGCCTCATGGCGGAACTCCTCCAGCGCGGCGGGCTCGATTCCGGGGATGTAGCCCCTGTCGTAGCCGAAGAGCGGCGTGTCGCCGGGTTCGAAGCCGCGGGCCCTGGCCTCCTCCGCGAACTTTTCTGGGTCGGCGGCGGCGAGGGACTCTGCGAAGTCGGCGAGGTTGGTAGTTGCGATGTGGACCGCTTCGGCAAGCTTGAGTTCCTCCGCTATGCCGTCGCGGGCCTCTTCTAGCGTGAGCTGCTCGACGCCATTTGTCCCGTTGCGGGTGTAGCGCGAGGGGTCGCTGTCGTAGATGTCCTGGATGTCTGCCTCAAGGTCGCCCATGTCCACGGAGTCGAGGAAGTTCGTTGCGGGGAGGGCGATGTAGCGGACCTGGACGCGATCCGGAAGCTCATAGGCCTTGGTGTTGCGGGCGTAGTAGTCCCGCATGTCGTCCTCGGTCACCTCAACGTCGTCCGAGCCGTGGGTGTCCGCCACCGTCGCGTAGCGCAGCGAGAAGGTGTCGGTATACTGGGCGAACTCATCCTCGACGGCCATGGGCGAGGCCGTGGCGCCTGCGGTGACCACGGACATCAGCTTGTAGAGGGCTATGTACTGGGACTGCATCCGCTCGAATGTCGGGACGGAGAGCCCGATCGAGGAGACGACCTGCTCGTAGCGGTCGCGGCTGAAGGCGCCGCCTATTTGGAAGTCTGGCGTCGAGAGTATGCGGTCGGCGAGTTCGCGGCGCGTGGCGGTGAGGCCGAGCTCCTGCGCGGTGCGCATCGCGGCGATGTGCGCCCATATCTGCGTTTCGGTCGCGGCGGGGCCGAGATTGGCCACGGAGTTGGCGACAACCCTGCGGGCGAAGTCGTATTCGTCGTATGACACCGATTCGCCGCCGATGGTTCCGGCCTCGTTCTGCGGGCGCTGCGCCTCGCCCCCGCCCGGGGTCCTGTAGCAGGAGTCCATCGAGAGAAACGCGACGGCGATCACCACGGCGAAGACAATCCAAAGGATCCGGTTGCGGATCATGCGGTTGAAATGGTAGATGAACATTTGGAGACTCGCTTTTTTTGTTGCTAAAGTGGCAAGGGGCGGGCGCGGCCGTTAGATCAGGAAATCGAAGAGGGCGTCGCCGGAGGTGGCGTCGCCGCCCGCGGAGTCGCCGGAATCGGCCGGGGCGCCGCCGGCGTCGGGCGAAAGCGAGAGGTCGCCGAAGTCATCGGACGCGGCCCCCTGGAGCCCGTCCTGCGCCGCATTGTCGGCGGCCGAATCCGCCTTCGACTGCTCGGCGGCGGCAAGGTCGTTGGTGAGCGTTTCGATGAAGACGTTGGAGCGCGCCGCGATGTCGGCCTTGCCGACGGCGAAGGCGAAGCTCTCGCGGCCCTTGCCGGCGGAATTCGTGGCGAGGACGGCCACGACGGTCGTGTCGCCGACCTCGGCCTTCTGGCGCCAGATGCGAAGCGCGGCCTTGGTGCTCATCTTGATGCGGTTGAGGTTCTGGTTCTCCTCGTATGGCTCGGGCGGATCGGCTTCGAGCCCGGTGTTGACGAATACGCCATAGTCGCCGAGGAGGTCCGTGATGACGGTGTAGGAGTCGTCCTCATAGGAGGAGACGCGAGCGCCGAATCCGTTCGTCAGGATCGGGATTATGAACTGGCGGCCGACGAGCTTCATCTTGCCGGCGGGTTCGGCGCGGAACTCCACATCGACGGTCGCGGGCGTGTGCCTGCTGGCGCCGGTGCGCTCCATGGATATCTTGCAGTTCCCGGTTATGGCGCGGACGCGGCCGGCGGGCGTGTCGATCACCACGAAGTCCTCGGCTGTCCCCGCGCCGATGCGGGTGAGCAGGGAGCCGCGCACCAGCGTGACGACGCGGGTGTCCTTCCCCTCCTTCGACTCAATTGTCACTGCGGCGCGCGTTTCCGCGAGCATCCTCACGGCATCCGTATCCGAAAAGAGCAGGACAGCCGACGAGTCCTTGCCGCACTCGACCTTTGAGCCAAACGGGTAGGCCTTGTTGCGCTGCACGGGCTCGAAGGCCTCGGCGCCCGGGCGCCTGACGCGGCAGTCGCCCTGCGTGTTCACCACGCGGAAAAGCCTCGTGTACGGCTCGGCCAGCGAAACCGCCGCTACCATCGCGGCCATGGCAAGTAAAGTCGTCTTTTTCATCTTTTTGGAATTCTCGGTGCCCAATGGCGGCACAGCGCCGCATGAAAAGGCATTGCATTTATAATAGTTAAGAAAGGCCCGCAAGTCAAGAATTTTTTCTTTCGCTTGACTCCGGGCGGGTCCTCTGGTAAAATATTTGCATAACTTTTCCGCGCCCCCTTCGTCTATCGGCTAGGACATCAGGTTCTCATCCTGGTAAGAGCGGTTCGATTCCGCTAGGGGGTGCCATTTTTTTTGCCCTGTGGTATAATCTTTTCCCACTACAGAAAGGAAAACAATGCACAGCTTTTCAAAAAACACCGCAATCGCGGCGGCGCTCGTGACGTCGCTTGCGGCAATCAACGGCGCCCGCGCGGCGGGCTTCGCACTTGAGGAGGGTTCGGCCCGCGGCAACGTCTCCCCGGCCGAGTCAACCGCCGCCGGCGGGGAGCCGGCGTCGATATACTTCAACGGCGCCACGATGACGGAACTCCCCGGGACGAGAATCCAGGGCGGGGCCTCGTTCATCAAACCCTGGGCGGACGTCGCGACCGTCAACCCCTACACCGGCGAGAAGAACGTAGGGCACGGGCACAGCAAGGTCTGGTCGCTTCCCAGCGCCTACGTGACGCACCAAATCAACGACGAGTGGTGGTTCGGCTTCGGCCTTTTCACCAGGTTCGGCCTCGGCGCCGAATTCCCGCAGAACTGGGCGGGCCGCTACAGCAGCTACAAGGCCGAGATTCTCTCCGTCGACGCCTCGCCGATGGTCGCCTGGAAGGCCACCGACCGCCTCTCCCTCTCCGCTGGGCTTTCCTTGCGCTACTTCGACATCGAGCTGGCCCAGAAGATTGACGCCGCCGGCATGTACGGGCTCCGCCCATACAACAGCCCCTCCCCGTCGCCATACGACATCGACCAGAACCTCCACGGCGACGACATACGCCCCGGCATCGACCTCGGCCTCACCTGGAAAGTCACCGACGACGTCACCTTCGGCGCAGCCTACCACAGCCGCATGCAGTTCAAGGTCCGCGGCGACGCAAAGTGGCGCAAGCCGCCGGCGGTCAACGCCATGGCCCCGGCCTTCTTCCAGAACTGCGGCTTCAATTCGCGGAACTACAACCCGGACAAGTTCATGACGGGCCTGGCATGGGACGCCACGGAGAAGCTCCGCCTCTCCGCCGGCGCGACCTTCACGACCTGGCACCTCTACGACGACCTCCTCATCAAGCTCGACCACGACATGATACCAGGCCGCGACAAACTCTCCAGCGACAAGCAGTGGCACGACGCCTGGCGCCTCTCCGCCGGCGCCTCATACGACATCTCCGACGAATTCACCGTCCGGGCGGGCTACACCTGGGACCAGTCGCCAATCAACGGAAGCCGCGCCGACTACCTCGTCCCCGGCGACAACCGCAACATCTTCGCCGTGGGATGCTCGTGGGCGCGCGGCCTCTGGGCGGTTGACGTGTCGTATTTCTACGAACTCGTCCAGGACTTCACCGTCAAGGGCGGCCCGATGCGCGGCGTATATGACGGAAAGTACCAGGACGCCTCCGGGCATTGCATCGCCCTTTCCGTGGCACGCAGGTTCTAACTTGCAAAATGTCGCGGATTTAGGTATCATAAATAACCCTTTTCAATGGAGAAGAATAGATTATGGTAACTATCAGACTTCGCAAGGCCGGATGCACGAACGCTCCTTCCTTCCGCATCGTCGCGGCCGACTCCCGTTCGCCGCGCGACGGCCGCTTCATAGAAATCCTCGGCAGCTACGACCCCAAGAAGGCCGGGGAAAACTACATCCTGAAGCAGGACCGCATCGACTACTGGCGCGGCCAGGGCGCCGTCGTATCCGACTCCGTCGCCAACATCATCCGCCGCGCCGCCAAGGCCTCCAAGGCCGAAGCCTAGCGCGGCGGAACGCCTCGACGAAGGGACGGGACGCCCGTGCGCATCGATGTCGTCACGCTCTTTCCGGCAATGTTCGAGGCATTCGCCGGCGAGAGCATGATGAAGCGGGCGGCGGCAATCGGCGCCGTCAGTTTCGGGACGGTCAACCCCCGGGACTTCGCGCGCGACGCCCGCCGCACCGTGGACGACAAGCCCTACGGCGGCGGCCCGGGGATGCTGATGAAGCCCGGCCCCCTCTTCGAGGCGGTCGAGTCCGTCATGTCCCCCGACGCCCGCGTGATCCTGATGGCCCCGGCCGGAAGGCGCTTCTCGCAGGCCGACGCGCGAAGGCTTTCGGCCATGTCCCACCTCGTCATTGTCTGCGGACACTACGAGGGAATCGACGAGCGCGTCGAGGCAACGCTGGCCGACGAGACTCTGTCCATTGGCGACTATGTGCTCACCAATGGCACCCTGCCAGCGGCAGTCGTGGCGGATGCCGTCGTCAGGCTCCTTCCGGGAGTGCTGGGCGGCGGCGAGGAGGCCACCACGGGTGAGTCCTTCACGACAAACCTCCTTGAACACCCGCAGTTCACAAGGCCGCCGGCGTTCAGGGGCATGAAGGTCCCGAGAGTCCTCCAGCAGGGCGACCACGCAAAGGTCGCGGAATGGAAACGCAAGTCCTCCGAGGACGTGACGGGCAAACGCCGCCCCGATCTGCTCGGCGGCAGGCAAGCAAGACAACATTGAATATCTTCCGGCCAGGCCCGGCGCCTCGCCGGCATTTTGGGAGAACAGACCATGTCCAACATAATCGACAAAATCGACGCTGAATCGCTCAAGAGCGACGTCCCCAACTTCAAGATCGGCGACGGCGTCAAGGTTTACGTGAAAATCAAGGAAGGCGACAAGGAACGCCTCCAGGCCTTCATCGGCACCGTCATCGCGCGCGACGGCGGCGGCAGCACCGAGACTTTCACCGTCCGCCGCGTAGCCTTCGGCATCGGCGTGGAGAAGGTCTTCCCCGTGCACTCCAAGTACATTGACCGCATCGAGATCGAGCGCAGCTCCCGCGTCCGCCGCGCGAAGCTCTACTTCCTCCGCGACCGCGCCGGCAAGTCCGCCCGTCTCCGCGAAATCTAGCAAACGCCATGCCGCGACGGCGCAGCGCATGGATCGCGCGCCGCGCGGTGGCCCATATTTTCCACCAGCCGCCCGCATGGCATTTTGCCGCAGGCGGCTGCAATGCGTTCATTGCGGAGCCGCGCAAATGCGGCCGGCTAAATTCCCAGCGGCGCGACCCCGAGATTGAGGCCGATCCTCCCGCCGCTGAGATACATTTTGGAAAATCCTCGACGGATGAGTCCACGAATACGCACATGGCCGTCTTCAGCCCGATTGGCGAACAGCCGCCGTGGACATAGCCGGTGAGCGGGAAGAGCTTCGCAAGGGGGAGCATTGCAAGCGACTTGACTCCAGCCGCCGGCGCCGCCGCCTTCAGGTCAAGCGCATTGCCAACCGGGATCACGAACACGAAGTATTCCCGCCTGTCCGTGCATGTCACCAGCGTCTTGCACACCCGCCCAGCCGGCATCCCGATTCTGGCCGCCTTCCGCCCCCGGTATTTTTCCGCCCACGCCGTCGTATTCGAATGCGTCGTATTCGATTCCTGCCTGATCCAGCAGGCGCATGGCATTGCTCTTCTTCATTGATTCCCCAGGCTGTCATTCAAAAGCGCCCCCGCCGCGCAATGCCCAACGCGTAAAACACAAGACTACCCCAACGCGCCATACAGCCCCCCGGGTCTCGGATTTGCGGGATGGCTGCGCTGCCGTTCACCCGGGCGTGTTCGCTCGGCAATTTAATTTTTGTCCGGTCAGGCATTGTGCAACATCTGCGCCATTGCTAAAATGTAGACTGTCCGTTAAGAAGGACTGTCCGTAAAGCAAGGAGACAAGCAATGAACGCAACACGAATCCACGCCCTGCGCCGCGCCGTCCTCGGCGCGTCTGCCCTCGCGCTCGCCGCCCTTCCGGCGCACGCCACGCTCAAATACCAGCCCGGCGACTACGTCCAGGACGGCCTCGTCGTCCATCTCGACGGCATCGCCAACGCCGGCGCGGACAAACCGCACGACCCCGCCGCCAACGTCTGGGCCAACCTCGCCGACCCCGCGAACCCGGCGAAGTTTTTCGCGTATTCTTCCTCCTGCGGCTGGCGCAACGGAACGGGCTACTACTTCAACTACGACGGGAACATCAGCTACGCCCAGCTCACCACCGCCACGCCGGCAATGACCCAGGCGACGTTCGAGTTCGCCTTCGAAGGCAGCTGGAGCGCCCAGACAGCCAAGAACTGGGGGCCGACGTTCATCGCCGGCGCGAACAACCACAACATTAGCCTTGGCACCGCTGCCAGCCCGCTTTACTTCAGGTCCGTCGATTGGACAGGCACGACCGGGGCCGGCAATGGACAGGAAATCAGCAACTGGAGCTGGAAGCAGGCGTCGTTCACATTTGGCGCGGCGGGTGCGGGAGGCCTCAAGTCGTACGACCAGGGCGTCCAGAACAAGTCGGCCAGCCGTCCCACGGCCGCCGAGGGGTCGATCCCCGCGACGCAATGGGTGATCGGCAGCCGACTTGGCCAGAATGACGCCGGACGCCAGCTCACCGGCACCATGAAGAGCGTCCGCATCTACAACCGGGCGCTTTCCGCCGACGAGGTGGCGCAGAACGCCGCCATCGACGCCGCGCGCTTCGAAGGCGTGATGCCCGTCACGAACGCCGTCGTCGCGACATCCATCGCCGGGGCGTTCGGCCGCGAAGTCCCAGGCGTGTACGCCGTCGACGGCTCGCATGTCTTCACGGCCGCTCCCTCCGCCAAGGTCGGCTCCACCACCTACGCCTGCACGGGCTGCACCATCGAGACGTGGGAGAACGGCGCGTGGTCCTCTCCCGTCACGCGCGACGGCGTTTTCGCAGTAGAGGTCGCCGAGGGCGACCTGAAGCGCATCACCTGGAACTGGGCCGCGGCCACCGGCACCCTCGCCTCCGGCATCGACGCCTACTCCACCGACGGCATCAAGGTGTGGTACGACGGCATCTGCAACGCCGGCAAGGGTCTTCCCCACGCCAGCGAGGGCTCCTGGCTTGAGCTCGTCTCGAACCTCCCCGCCAACGCCCAGACCAACGCGAACAGCCACTGGACCGACGACGGCTACCATTTCGCCGTCGGCCCGAACGGCGAGAAGAGCTATTTCTACCTTCGCCAGCTCGTGTCGCTCGGCACGGTCGGCACGATCGAACTCGCCTGCGACACGAAGATGTCCGCCCAGACCGCCACATGGGCAAAGCACCTGACATTCAGCTACACGAGCCTCGAATGGGGATCCAACTACGACAACAGCATGTGCATACAGTCGTACAAGGGACAGACATTCCTGCGTCTTCAGGACGACTCCTGGACGGGCAACGCGGAAAGCCAATACACCGGCACTTCCTACACCAACTATAACTACCGCGCGAACACCTCGACGTGGGACGGGAAGCACGCGGCCTTCGTCGTCGACACGGCCGACCACCGCACCTACCTGAAAGGCGCCCGCGACAACGTCAAGCCTTGCCGCACGACCGTGAAGGAGATGCCCGCAGCGCTCTGGATGATTGGCAACACGTACTACAACGGTTCGTCCTCCTATGACCAGCTCGTCGGCACGATGAAGGCCGTCCGCGCCTACGGCCGCGTCCTTTCCGACGCCGAGATCTCCCGCCACTACTCCATCGACGTGTGGCGATTCGACGGCGAAATGCCGATCTCCAACGCCGTCGAGGTCGTGGCCGATCCGCGCGGCCTCGCCGGCCGCGAGCCGTCCGGCGTCTATTTCCCGGAGGGCTGGACCTTCGCCGCCGGAGCCAACCAGGCAGTCGGCACCGTCGAATACGCCCCCGCCGGATACCTCCTCGAAACCTGGGACGCCGCCACCGGGACGTGGCGCGTCACATCAAGGGTGCCGCGCGACGGCGATGGCGCCGTCGAGTGGACCTCCCCCGCAGCCGCCCCCTTCGCCTCGGTGCGCCTCACCTGGCTCTGGGAGCCGGTCTCCGGCATTCGCCGCGCCGCCGACTACACCATCGCCGACTACGCGCCGGGCGGCATGGTGGTATGGTACGACGGCATCTGCAACGACGGCATCGGCGCCGCGCACGTCGACAACGCTTCGCACCGCTGGCGCGAACTCGTCTCCGGCGAACAGGCGAACATGGGCGTCAACGACAACAGCCACTGGACGAAAGATGGCTACTACTTCGCAGTTGGCCCTGACGGCGAGAAGAGCTACGCCTACCTGCGAAAATTCGTGTCGCTCGGGAAGGTGGGAACAATTGAATTGGCTTGCGACACAAAGTCTTCCGAACAGACGGCGAAGGAAGCAAAATACGTGACTTTCGGCTGCACTGGCGAAACGACTTCCAACAACATGGAAATCCGCGTAAACGCGCAGCAGGAGTACCTGCGCCTCGTCGATGACGCCTGGACTGGCAACGCCGAGTCGCAATACGCCGGGACGCAATACGCCAACTGGAACTACCGCGCCAATATGACGCCACCATGGGACGGAAAACATGCGGCGTTTGTGATCGACACGGACGGCCACCGTTCCTACGCAAAGGGCCTCCGCGACCATGACAAGCCTTGTCGCCATGAAATCAAGGATATGCCCGCCGCCTACTGGATGATCGGCAACAAGTATTACCAGGGAACATCCGCAAACGACCAGCTCGTCGGTACGATGAAAGCCGTGCGCGCCTACAACCGCGTCCTCTCCGACGCCGAAATCGCGCAGAACTACAAGGTCGACGTCGCGCGCTTCGACGGCGCGCTCCCGGCGACGAACGTCGTCGTCGCGGCCTCGGACTACAACGGCGCGCTCGCCGCCGACGCCTACGAGGTCTATGGCACCCACGTCTTCGAGGGCGCCTCCTCCTCTGTGGACGGCTCCATGCCGAACCGCGTGAAGGTCTGGACGCTCGAAAACGGCGCATGGGTCCTTTCCGAAATCATCGACGGACCCGCCTACACCTACGCCGCCGGCACCTCCCCCGCGACGGTGAAGATCGAGTTCGGCAAGAAAAACCCCTTCGTGCTGATCGTGCGGTAGGAGACGCGTTCGTCAATGAAATTCACCGTTACCTGCGCAGCCGCTGTCGCATCGCTGTGCTTGGCGGGCGTGGCGGCCGCGCAGGACATCGTCGCGCAGAAGCGGGAGCAGTACCGGCGCGTCCTCGTCCCGCCGCAGGAGCGGGGCTTCCTTCCCGAAGCGTGGCTTGCGCTCGTCGATTCGCCCGGCGTGACGCAGGCCGATTTCAGCCGACTGGAGGATCTCTTCGACGCGCGAAGCCGCCTCTACGACGCGGCGGCGCGGGCGCGGCGCGTCCCCGACGCGGAATCATCCGGCGTCGAGGAGTCCGTCGCGGCGGGATACACGGCGCTGAACGCGCTTGACCTTGCCGGCGCCAACGCCGCCTGCGAGGCGCTGGAGGCGGTCGCCGGAAGCGCGGAGCCTCCGCGCGCCAATCCGTTCACCTGGGTCAAGAGCTTCACGCAGTGGGGCTACATGCGCCACCCAGACGGAACGGGCGTTTACGAGCCGGACCCCTGGAACCTCCAGTGGGAGGACGGCTTCCGCTTCAACGTGGCGCAGGACCCACGCGTGTCCATCGCGAACATTTCGCAAAGCACGACGCGCTTCTTCGAGACGCGCTTCTCCGCGCCGATGGCGGACGTGAAGACCGAGCGGTCGTGGACGGGGACGCGGTGGTTCATGCCGGACGGCTCGGCCGTCGAGTTCTCGCTTCTCACGCCGCTCGTCGACATCGATGGCACCGACACGCTCACGCTCGGCGGCTTCTCCAAGGCGCCCGACACGCTCGTCTGGTCGAGCCCCGACGGACTCCAGCGCGTCCTTGAACTCACCGACCGCGCCGTCCCGAAGATGGAGGTGATCGAGTCGGTGCTGGAGGACCACGCCGCCCTGCGCGAGCCGCCGCGCGCGGCGCCGACGAAGGGCGAGCGGCCGATCGACCCGGCCGACGTCGGGCGGCCGTGGCTGCGGCTCGAATGCGATGGGCGCGTCGGTCTTTCCGGCGACATGATCGCGCTGCTGCCGGGCGCGCGGCCCGTTTCCGCGAAGTTCGAGAAGGGTGTCTTCACGCTCAAGCTCGAAAGGAAGAGCTACGTGGCGGTGCTTCGGCTCCGCGGCAACCTCCATCCGCAGGAGCAGGCCGCAGTCTGCGAGTTCTTCGCGCGCGTCGCCGCCGCCCTTCCCGTGTCGTGCAAGGAGACGGTCCGGGACGGCCGGGTTGTCTGGCGCTATTCACACCGCATCCGCGAAAACGCCTGGATCGACGACCCGCGGCCCATTGCGCCCATTCCGCCGCTTGCGGACTACGCCGACTTGCCGGCGCCGGGATCGCGGAAGTTCAAGTATCCGACGAAGTGGGGCCTCTACCGTTACCGCGAAGGCGACACGTCCGAGGCGGTGCTTCCGGCCCGGTTCGACTCGCCCCGTCCGCCCCGGCGCGGCGTGAATGTCTGGCTCTCCGCGCCGACGGAAGTCCTCGAAAGCGTCGTCGCGGCGGGTGCGCGCTCGATCCGCGTGTGCATGGGCGGGGGCAAGCCCTTCGATGAATCGTGCGCGGACCTGGAAACGACGCTCTCCTCCTGGGAGGGGCGCGGCGTGACGTTCCTCCTCGACGCCCACGGCTCCGAGTACAAGGTTTCGTGGGCCACCGGCGCGAAGGGCGGCGAAGACGAGGAGAGGTTCCTCGCGCTCTGGGACCGGCTCTCCCGAATCGGCGCTCGCCACGCCGCCATCGTGGAGGGATACGACCTCTGCAACGAGCCGGGCCTAGTCGCCGGATCCGAGGGGCGATGGAAGCAGCTGTGCGAACGCGCCGCGCGCATCGTCCGCAAGAACCATCCCGGATGCGCCATCCTGTATCCGGGCGTCTACGGCGGCAACCCCAACGGACTCTTCAACCTCGAACCGCTTGACGTGCCGCCGCCGCAGACGGCCACCTTCCACTTCTACACCCCGCACTCCTTCACGCACCAGAAGACCCAGACGAAAAACGCCGGCGGCGACACGTGCGTCTTCTACCCCGGATGGTGTCCGGCAATGGACTGGAAGTCGGCGGTGCATTTCGGCGGGACGAGCGTGACGTGGTTCGACCGCTGGACGCTGGAGGCGGTGCTTCTCCCGGCGTTCGAGCACTGCGCCGCCTACGGGATGCCGATGCACGTCGGCGAATTCGGCGTGATTGGATACGCCACGACGAAGTCGCCACGCTCCGGCCTCTGCTGGACGCGCGACGCGGTGGAAATTTTCGAAACGATCGGCGCGGACTGGCACCTCTGGAACTACGGCTTCGGCATGGTGAACCCGCTTGTCCGCGACTACATGACGGGTCTCTGGTCCGGCCAGTGACGCATTTCGGCTAAAGGCTCGAATCGGCAATCAGGCGCTATGGATACCATGTTCGCACGGGACAAGTTCACGATCCTCGACATCGCGCCGTTCTCGCCGGGGAGCGAGGAGCGGCTCGCCCGCGAGATGGTCGAATACCGCGACCGCACCGGCGAGAACATCGTCCTCTACTGCCTCTCCTTCCACCCGGAGGGACGCCCCGCCATCGCGAAGGCCACGTTCCTCGTCGAAAGCTACCGGAAACTCCGCCGCGCGCTGGAAGGCTCCGGCATCCGGCTCGGGGTGCTGATGCAGTCGCTCCTCGGCCACTGGCCGGCCGTGGGCGGGAACCGGGAGCCGTGGACGCGCTCCGTCACGCTCGAAGGAAAGGAAAAGCGCTTCTGCCCGCTCGATCCAGGATGCCGCGCGTATCTGCGCGACGTGGCGCGGATGGTCGCGGCGGAGCATCCGTGCTTCGTCCTGCTCGACGATGACGTCCACGCGAACGGCTTCTTCGGCCAGGAATGCTTCTGCGAGCGCCACGTGGCCCGGTTCAACGCCGAAAACGGGACCGCCCACACGCCGGAGTCGCTTCGCGCGGCGGTGGCGGGATGCCAGCCCGGCGACGCCGTCTGCGCCGCGTTCCAAAAGCTCCAGCGCCAGTTCGTGGACGACCTCGTCGGGGTCGTCCGCTCCGCCATCGACGAGGTGGACCCCGCCATCCCCGCTGGCGCCTGCACGCCTGGCGGCGAGCACCGGTTCGCAGGCGACGTCGCGCGGCGCGTGGCGGCGAAGGGACAGGCGCCCGTTCTGCGGATCGACAACGCGCTCTACAACCAGCGCTCGCTCGTGAATTTCGCCGGATGCCTCGCGCACACGATGGCCATGCGCTACTTCTACGCGGACATTCCCTACCTGCTCGACGAGTCCGACACCTTTCCGCACAACCGGTGGAGCGTACCGGCGTCGCTGCTGTCCATGAAGCTCCAGGGCGCGGCCTTCTGCGGGCTGCGCGGCTCGAAGCTGTGGTTCTGCAACGCCCACAAGGGAACCTTCCCGGTGTCGCGCGCCTACACCGACGCACTCGCCGAAATGCGCGGGCAGTGCTCCGCCATCGTCAAGGCGGCGAACGGGAGCGAACTCGCCGGCATCGTCGTGCCCGTGGTCGGGGGGCGCGGCCCGTGGCACCCCGCCCTGCGTTCCGAACCCTTCGTCGGCGACGGCAACTGGGGCGTTGGAATGGCCGGCGGGTTCGGCGTCCCGTTCCGCTGCTGCGGGGACTTCGCAAAGGACGCCCTCTACGCCCTCGGCGGCGCGGAGGCCGTCGAACGCCTTGGCGACGACGAACTCTCAGAACTCTTCCGCCACCGCGTCATCGTCGACGGCGCTGCGGCGGTGGCCATCACGAAGCGGGGCCTTTCGCATCTCACGGGCGTCAGGGCGACGGAATGCCCGCTCGGCTACACCTTCGAGCGCGATGCGGAAGGCGGCGCCACCTACGAGTTCTGGCAGGGAGGCGCGCCGCTCCTCGAACCCCTCACGCCGGATGAGGAGATCGTCACGGAACTCTGCCGCAGCCCCTTCGCCGGATCGCCGGAAGTGGAGGTCGTGGCGCCGGGAATGGTGCGGACGACGAACGCGCTGAGCGGGCGCGTCGTGACGACGGCCTTCTTCGCGAAGGGGCACGGGATGTTCCAGCCCGCCCTCTCGGACATGCGCAAGGCGTGGTTCCTCAAGGCGCTGTCGAAACTCGGCTGGGACGACTGGGCGGTTCTCAACGACCAGGACGCCACGGTGCTGGAGCGGCGCAGCCCCGACGGCACGACGCTCCTCGCCATTTTCAACACCGGATTCGACGAGCTCGGGCCGATCCGGCTGCGCGCGCCGTTCGCGCCGGAAACCGTCGAACTCCTCGGCCCGCACGGCGACTGGCACCGGCTCAACGCCGAGTCTCCGGCGCCAGGCGAACTGGCGCTTCCCGTCCGCCTGCCCTGCGCGCATTGTTGCGTTCTGGCGGTTCGGGGAATATCGAGTTCGGCAAGACAAACCCCTTCGTGATGCTAGTGCGGTAGGGAGTCTGCCGAACCTACATCGCGCAGGGGTGCGGAAAAGCATCTGGCACACGTGGAAAAGTCGCGCCAAAAGCGCGCGGGCCGTATTGGGTTAGTGATTCGTGGGCGAGCTATTTCCGTGAAAGGGGAGCGCAAGCTACGCCATTGGTGTGGCGGGCTTGCAGGAGCGGAGTTGTCATCGCCAAAGAGCCTTGGCGACATCGGCCTTGGGGTTTTCGGTGATCACGTCGAGCGTTTCCGCGAGTCTGGCGACGGGGTCATCATACCGCAGGGAGAGGGTGTCGACGATTGCCATGAGGGTTTCCCTCGTGGCGAGGCCCCTTTCGGACTGCGAGCCGAAGCTGACCTTGCGGGCGGTGACGAGCGGGCGGAGCCGCCTTTCGGCGAGGAGGACTGTATTCGCATTTCGTCTGCGGCGAATCGTGGATATTCCTGCTTGCCGTCAGCGGGCAGATCATATCGACAATCATCTTCCGGCTGAAAGACGCCCAGACAATCCGCTGGCTGTCGATAGCGATGAGTCGATAGACAGTCCCTTTATGCACCGAGCGCCCCACCGGTGCGGGAGGGTCGCGCTTCCGCGCGACCACGGTTCGGAATGACTTGCACTCCGGTGGTTCCGATTGCCTCGCTGCCGCTCGGCTTGGAGCAGGAAATCGCCGCCACCCTGCTACTTTACCTTGATTCGCAGGAAGGCGCTGCTTGCGGAGCCGTTGCCTGGAACGACGGTGAAATGCAGCGTCCCGCCGGGGTCGCGGCTGGATTCGGCCACGATTGGCTCAAGCTTCGCCGCGCCGTCCCAGTCGCGGAGGTCGCTTGTCGCCTCGAACATCGTGGCGACCTTCTCCGCCGAGACAATTGCGGCGTCGTCGCCGTCCCTGACAATGACCGTCACCGCAAGGTAGGGGGCGATCTCCGAGCGCCCCGTCTCCCTCATCTCCATCCCCGCGATCGTGATCTCCGGCTCGTTTTCGAACAGCGCCTCAGCGCCGAGCAGCCACGAAACCGCCGCGTTCAAAGAGGCCACTACGGACTCCTCCCCGGCCGGCTCATCGCTCCCCTTCTCCTTCACGCTTCCGGCCCACTCCTTGAACGCGACGTATCTCGCCGCGTCGCCGCCGATGGCCTCCATCACCCCGGCGTCGGCGAAGTCCGCGCTCTGGACGGCGTTCGTCACTGCATCCGCCGTCGCGTCGGCGGCAAGTGCGGGGATGGGGTCCGGGGATGGCGTCCATGTGACCTCGTCGAGCCAGGCGCAGTCCTCGCCGCTTGAGTCCTGCGAGTCCTTGAGATAGATCCACCGCAACACGTGTATGCCCGCGCCGGTTATGGCGACAGTCTCGGACCGCCATCCCGCTTCGCCGCCGATGTCCGGAACTACCGCCGCGCCGTCAACCGTGAACCGCGCCTTGTCGTAGAGTGTCCCCTTGTATGCCTCGCTCGATGCCCGCCACCAGAAGGTCAGCGTTCCGGAGCCGGAAACCTCCGTCTCTATCCATGACGTCTGGCCATCTCCTACATCTCCGCTCCGCATGGACGCTTCGCCATCGTGGGAGACCGACCGGTCCCTTGCCCAGACCGCGTCGCCGCCGTTCCTGAACACAAGCCCTGCGGCGTTCAGACATTCGTCTGGCGTCCACGGCGCACGCACGCTCGTAGCCGATACGACATCGCTGTCGAACCAGTCGTTCATCATCGCCACGGCCCTTATTGTCGCCGATCCGGCAAGAACAAACGGCCCGGCGTACAGGGTGCCTGCCGCCGCAGGTTCCGAACCGTCGAGGGTGTAGCGTATGGAAGCCCCAGGCGTTTCGCATGAAATCGACACAGTGGTGGACTCTGCGTCATACCATGAGGCGACGCTGATTGTCGGCGCGGCGATACGCTTCTCTTCCCAGGCCGCCGTAAACAGCACATCGTCGTAGCCCAGGGCATAATGTGATCCTGCCTCCAGCAAGGTTCCGCCGCCGGTGGTCCAGCCGAGGAAGCGGTGCTTCGGCCACGACATGCCGCCCTGCCCCGGAAGCGTCACCGTGAAGCCCTCGCCGACCGCCATTGTCTCCGGCGCGGCGCCGCCCGTCGCACCGCCGTCTGCGAACACCACCCGCACCTGGTGCAGATATTGCACGTCGTCAAGCCATGCGCAGTCCTCGCCGACGAAATCGCTCTCGTCTTTCTGGTAGGTCCAGCGCAGGACGTGCGGTCCGCTGCCCTCCACGACGCAAACCACATTCGACCAGTCCGTCTCGCCGCCTATCGGCGGCACGGACTCCGGCACAGCTCCATCAACCGTGAAGACCAGCTTGTCATACGCAACGCCCCGGTAGGATTCGCTAGACGCCCGCCACCAGAACGACAGCACGCCCGCGTTGGTGACGACCGTCTCGATCCACGACACCTGCCCGTCGCCGATCGCACCGCTGTGGAGGTGGTTCGTGCCGTCGTGCGCCTCCTCCGTCCATTCGGTGAACCACTCGGCGTCGCCGCCAGTCACCCAAACGTTGTCAAGGCCGAGAACCTCGACTATGTTCGTTGACGGCAGTATCTCAAACTCCCGTGAGAACGCGCCGGTATAGTTCCCCTTGCAAGTCACTACCGCCGAAGCGAAGCCTGGCAGGACGTTGTTTGAATAGACGACGTCGTAGTCAATCCCCTCGACGAGAATTGCGCCAGTGTAGTCATTCGTAATGACGAGTTCGCACGTCTGCGGCGTCCCGTCGCAGCGGAGTACGCATGGAACGACATGCGCATGTTCTTGGGCAACGGGGCGAGGCAGAACCGTGTATGCGACCTCTACGACGCCCGTGTAGTTGAAGATGAGATTATCAACTTCGATGGCATGGTACCCGCAGGAGTTATCGTATGCGCAGCCTTCACTATAAATGCGTTCAATCCATTCGCCGTCTGCGGCAGGCGCGGACAGAGTCCAGTGCTCATCCGTTGACAGTCCAACTCTCACGGCATAGTTGCCGACATTTGTGACAACGATGTCCTCGATGTAGTATGTCGTCGGGTCATCCAGCGAGATAGAGAACCCCTGTGCCAGCGGGCGGATGGCCTCGCCAGTGAAAACGCATTGCCCGTTTTCCGTGGTAATGGTCTGGTTCGTGAAACTGGCCGGAGCGAGTTCAAAGTGGAAATATCCCAATCCGCAAGCATTTTCCTCGATGTCATATACCCTGATTCGTTGTATTCTCCACATCCTTCGACATCTACCCTCAAGTCGTAAGCGCCGGCATTCATTATGGCCATAATGGGTGTGTTGGGGTTTCCATAATGGACAGAGCAGTGATAGTTGCCGGATTCATCATCAAAGTAGCCACCTTCGGGAACGGCGCTCAACCATTCGTAGCATTCGCCGAAAAGATACCGTTCCGCGCGCATCCCCGCAGAGTATGACATGCCAGAATATTCTGGCATGTGGACAAAGGCTGTGTTGGCATCGCGTGAGTATGTGCCTATGACGCCGCAATCGGTGGTTGAGTAGTATATCATCCCGCAACCATCGTCGTAGGATGGAGATGGGTAGAAGGATAATCCACCAATGTCCAGGCTCCAGTCATCGGAATCCAACTCCGAGAAGTACGAATCGTAGAACATGTTGACTTTGAGCGGGGCGGCGGCTTCGCCCGTGCAGTATGTCCCGTTGCCAGTCACCTTGACGATATAGTTCCCCTCTGGCAAAGTGCGCACTTCATAGCCGTAATACTCACCGTATTCGTTTGGATAATCCTCGTAAACATACCATGGAAAAGGCGTTTCAGGCTCCAATGCATAGTATATCCCGATGTCGCAATCGGATTCCCAGTCATCGATAATGTTGTCGTTTTCATCATAGACGGCGGCAATGAAGTCCGTGCGCAAATTGCCATAATCGCAGTACACATTATACCAATCATCATCGTAAACGGTGACCTCCTCTGGGATTGCCAGTTCAATGCGGGAGATTGTTATTGTCTCATCCGACCAGTGCGCATAGTACGTTTGTCCAGGAACGGCATCGGCGGCATTTTCAACTTTCTCTCCGCCGTCCAAGGCCGTCCACCAGCCGGCAAAAGTGGCATGGCCGCGTCTTATTTCAGGTAGCGCCGCAAAAGGGGTTCCCGGCGCGACAAAGGTGTAAACGCAATCCGCTTCGATTTCGATCTCGTTTCCCCATTCATCATAACCATACCGAGGTCCGAAGGACGGGAAGGCGTTGACGCCGAGTTCCTGGAGGTTGGTGGCACAAATGACTATGTTTGTAAGACTGGCCGGGACTTCGCCAGAGTTGCGAATGCCATTAAATGCATACCGGCCAATGCGCTCAACATCCTTGCCAATTACGGCGCTCTCCAGTCCAACGCATCCCTTGAAGGCAAAATCGCCGATGCTTTTAATCCCGTCGCGTATGACCACGTTCGTGATTTCATTGCAACCGCTGAAAGCCTCATTCCCGATGCCAGACACCGGATAGCCTCCAAGTGTAAGCGGGATTGTCACAGTGCCAGCAGGGGAAGGCTGAATGGCCGGTGAATAGCGATACACCCAGTCGGCACCATTGTACCAATCCTCATATCGGTCGCAGATTACAGCCGAACCATCCTCAATGTAATACGACCAATAGTAGCCATTGACGTATTCCCGCATTGAGTCGCCCCAAAGCGTGGCGGCGGCGAGCGTGGCGGCGAGCGTGAATAGCAATTTCGATTTTTTCATTTCGATTCTCCCTTGTTTCTTCCGCCGACTGCGACCCGACACGAAACAAAGGCAAAATGAAAGCCTCTCCTCGTATCTCGTGGGAGGTCGTAGTAAATACCTTTTCTGGAACACGAAGAGAGGCAAGCGTTTACACGCTTCCTCTGCAAGGTGTCGCCAGATGTGAAGTTTACTACGTTTCCCACGACGACCGCTTTGCAGCGTTTAGTTGTAAAAGTGGTTAGTTGATCAGTTCAATTCAGTTCTGTTTTCCGTTGGTTGTGGCGCGGAATCAGCCGCGCCGGGAATGGTCAAATCAAGTGTGAATAGCCTAGCAAAGGGTGGAGGGGATGTCAAACGGATGCCAGTTCGCTTCGTGCAATCCTCGCGGCTGTTTTGCGCGCCTGCTCGGCAATCTCCTCAATGGTCTGTCCAGCAAACAGATCCTTCTGCCATTCGGTGTAATCGAATCTCTCGCGGCTCATGTAAGCCACAAAACGTTCCGTGTCCACCGGGCCGACCTCCCTCGCCAATATGCCAAGGCACTTTGCTCCTAGAGCCTCGTCACAAATCATTTCCATAATGCACCATCCTCCTCCGTCATTACGAAGTCGATAGGATTGCCAACACGCATCCTTTCAATATTGCCGACTTTTTTCAAGATTCCCGTATCTGTCGTGATGAACCAATCGCATTCTGCCTTCAGGGCGGATGCCAGATGCAATGCGTCCTTTGGTTTCAAGCCAAGCGATTGGAATTCCTTTCCGCGCAAAACGACATCCCATTCCGCCGCGATGTCAACTATTGCGTTCATTCTCCAATCGAAAATCAATTGACGGCGCCTCTTGATTGGGTTGAAGGAAACCTCGTGCGTAAGGATGTCACTCCACGCATATTCGACAACGCCAATGCGCATCAAGTGCTGAATACGCAACTTCGCCTCCGTTTCAAGCCGAATGCGAAGTTGGCCCTGCTCGTCATAAGGACGATTATAACAGCAATTGTCTAGGTAGATACGCATAAGAAAAGTTTTCTCATATCTTGCAAAAGATACGAAAAAATTGTTAGTCAGTGGTTATCGCCTAGCGGCTGGTTTTTGGTTCTCCGTTGGTTGTGGCGCGGCACCAGCCGCGCCGGGAAAGGTCAAATCAAGTGTGAATAGCCTAGCAAAGGGTGGAGGGGATGTCAAACGGTAAACACGGGACAGCTATTTCAGCAGTTTGCGGCCCCAGGTTTGCGGGAGAATTCGCATTTGCTGGATGACTGTTTCGTTCAGTCGTTTCAACCGCGCCGGAATGAAAAGGATGTGGATAGAACATCAAATGGCGGGGTGGGTGTCTAATTGGATTGCCTTGCTTTGGAGATTTCAATTTTCTGGCTCTTCGTGCATGACTGTGGGTGGTGTTTGAACAGCATCTCACGTAAAGTCCGCGAAAGGAATGGCGCTACGCGCAACCACGAAAAGACCGCTACGCGGTCTGCACGAAAAGGCCAATGGCTGGCGCACCGCCACTTCTTTTGACATACAGCCCACATGCGGACGATAACGGCAATCTATCCTGAAGAAGCGTTCGCGACAATGGGCCAACTGATGCGGCACCTGAAATTTTCGTGTTAGGACGAAGGCCGATTTCGTGTCCCGCGAAGCGGGGTTTCGTGTCCACCGGAAGCGGCGGCGATGCGGCGCATCGCAAGGGCATGGGATGGGGGCGGCCATGCTCGCATGGGACGGCGCAGTCCCTAGCCCGCAGGACCGCCAATGGCGGTCCACTGCGACGGTGGCTTTCGTGGTCGCGCGCTAGCGCCT